>DATHKA010000423.1:0-28462 GCA_035489615.1 Chryseolinea sp. | reverse complement strand
GACAGAACTGTCGGAACTCGTTCGATCAGCGATGTCAGAATCGATGCAGGGGTCAAAATGACCTGAGAAGATGCGGCCACTGGTTCGGAATTTGAACGATCTCAGACAGTATCGTAGCGGTGTTCGTTCATGTCGCATTCGATCGCCTCATTTCGCACCGAGAAAATCTGAAACAGTTGAAAACGCATAACCACGCGACTTCATCCAGCCCAGCAATTTATCGAAGCGCTGGCGCATCGATTCACCAGAGTTTCTTCGCACATACCACGGCATGCCCAGGCGCGGAGAGGAAAGGTCCGTAAATTCCCAAGGATGGAAGTACAAATTCAAATAGTTATCCTGGTTCATCGTGTTGGTACATGCCTGCAGGTAGACGGACAACGGAAAGTTGTGGAACGACAGCCAGAACAACGGCACCCGTAGGGCAGGCGTTGCAGACGCTGGCAATTGCCAGACGTTACCCAGGCGAAATAGCGTGCGTGGCTTATCGCGGTTGTTGTAACGCCCGGGCAACCATACCGGATTGATGGACGAATTATATCGATAACCCGCGCTTTCGATGGCATCGTCATCGACAGGCATCATCCTGGGCATCCTGAATCCCGTCACGCTCAAACCCGACAACTTCTCGAGCTCAAGGCGGGATTCCAGCAAGTGTGAATTACTGAAAGCCGAGTGATAAAACCCATGTGACGCCAACTCATGATGTTCATTCCGAATCGTGGCCAGCATGTGATGCGCATTCTGCGCGAAGACAACCGTGCTGAAAAATGTTGCCTGCGCTTCATGCTTCCGGAGCAGGTTGACGATGATCTCACAGCCATCCTTTGAAATCGCCAGCTGCTCGTCAAGCGGCAGGTGCTTTCCATATTCGAACGGCATATCGAATTCCTCGATATCGAACGAAAGCAACACCTTTTTCATCGGTGGACGGTAGGCGGAGCAATGTCGCGTATGCCGACGTAATTGGTGTCCCGAATAAAATACAGGGGGCGATGTTTGGATTGGATAACCAACTTGCTGATGTATAAACCCACCACGCCCGTCATCAGGAGCTGGAGGCTGCCGAAAAAGATAACGGAAATCATCAGGGAAGTCCAGCCTGAAACCGTTTTGCCCATGAGATAACTGATGATGGCGTAAGGTGCCAGCACCATCGAAATAAAAAATAGCAGCATGCCGAGCGAGGCGATCATTTGCAGGGGGCGAACACTAAACGACGTTATACCTTTGAGTCCAAATGAGATCATCTTTTTAAGATTATATTTTGAACGTCCGGCATAGCGGAGGTTAGGCTCATAATCCACAGCCGTCTGCCTGAACCCAGCCCACTTGACCAGGCCGCGGATAAACAAGTCACTCTCGTTCAAATGAGCAAAAGCATCCATAACATTCCTGTTCATGAGGCGAAAGTCAGCCGTTCCGCGTTCCAGTTCGATGTCTGAAATGCTGTTCATCAAATCGTAGAAGAACGCAGATGTCTTGCGTTTCATCCAGGGAAGATTCTTGTCGTCGCTGCGCCGGGTGTAGACAACATCATAACCTTCTTCCCACTTTTCAATCAGACGTTTCACGACTTCCGGAGGATGCTGCATATCGCAATCCATGGTGACTACGCAGTCGCCACTGCATAAGTCCAGGCCTGCCTTGAGGGCGTACTGATGACCAAAATTGCGTGACAGTTCGATGAAGTAAATGCGTGGATCTTCATGCGCAAATCCTTTGATAATGTTCAGCGAGTTGTCCCGACTTCCATCGTCGACAAAAATAAACTCCATCCCATAAGGAACGCCCTCCATTGCTTCGTTAAGCTCCTTCAGGAGCACGCCAATGTTGGCTGCCTCATTAAACACCGGTATTACAAATGAGATTTTTTTTGAGTCGCCTACCATGCGCCGATTTGACAATTCTTGCGGCCTATTGTTTTCCATTGAACGGGGTGTCCGTCCAAAGGTAATTAATAGAATCGGAACATCGAACAATAGGCTTGGTCCGATTTGCCATGGGGAACAACCATAAACCTAAGCGAGCCAGTTCGGGTGGCCATTTCTGAACTCAAGCACGTTGTGACCAATTACGGCACCGACGTCATTGGTCTTCGAAAACACAGCCCGTTGCCGCTGAGCGCTATTGCCCTTCAGGGAAACTTCACGGATGATATCTACATACCGTTCATAATGCATGTCTTTGGCATACGGAGCCAGTCGATCGAGCCAATCGAGTATGTCCCTACGGAGTGACTTGGTTCTACCAGTGGCCGTGTACACGATCTCGGCATCCAGTCCGTACCGGAGTGTACGCCATTTGTTTTCCCGAATGATCCAGTTCTTAAGTGGCGCATGCGAAGAACTCCATTCCTGCTCGTGATCGCGATACCAGCTTGCAAGCAGGTGGGCAAATGCCGTCAAGGCCGTCATCTCATCGAGGGTTGCGGGCTGATCACAAAAGCGCAATTCGAGCGTGCCGTAGCCTGGACTTGGACGAATGTCCCACCACAGATCCTTCATACCCTGAATAGACTTTGATCGCAGCAGAAACTTATACAACCGCTGGAACTCCTTCCAGTTTTTTACCAAATAGGGCATCCCCGCCGTAGGGAGTGCCTCATAAGTTGTGGGTCTGCACGCACAAAGCCCGGTATCCTTGCCTTGCCAAAATGGTGAACTGGCCGAAAGACTTAACAAATGTGGTAGCAAGTGAAAAAAGAAAAAACTATGCTTGATGCAGTCATCACCCGAACGCATGCCCAGGTGGATATGCATTCCATACACGGCCATGCGACGAATGATCCATTGATTTCGATCGATTAGCTCCGCGTATCTATCCGATGACGTAATAAAGTGGTCGCGATAATCAGACAACGGATGGGTACCCGACGCACCAATGGCAAGCCCATGCCTCGAGGCCGCGGCTTTTATTAAGCGAAGAGAGTCAGACAGGTCTTCCTCTACGGCAATCGCATGCTCACATACGCCGGTCTTGATTTCAAGTGTACTTTGAAAAAACTCCTGATCAAACTTCTTATTACTGCAATCATCAAGCAATGTCTGCGCACGTGGCGTGAGCTGAAGCTCTTTCTCATCCAATACTTGTAGTTCTACTTCCACACCAAGTGACAATTGATCGCCACCTGACGCAAATTCTAACGGCCCGCTATGTGATTTCTCCATCTATATATGCATTAGGCAGAATTTGAGTATAAAATGGTGTGCCAAAGTTTCTAACTTCCCACCTTTCAACCGAAAAATGCGTACATGTGCGGAATTACTGGAATCTTTGCATTTAATCTCCTCGGCAAACTTAACAAGATCCACGTCACCAATGCCACGACGGCGTTGCAAAAGCGAGGACCTGATTTTCAAGACATCTATCTTGATGAATCCGTGTGCCTCGGCCATCGTCGGCTAAGCATCATCGACACGCGTGCCGTAGCCAATCAACCCATGTGGGATGAATCCCATCGCTACTGCATCATCTTCAACGGGGAAATTTTTAACTATAAACAACTGCGCGAAGAACTGAGAAGCCAGGGTATTGTCTTCTCGACGGAATCAGACACGGAGGTGTTGCTGAAGCTGTACATTCACGAAGGTGAAAAATGCCTGAGCCGGCTAAATGGTTTCTTTTCTTTCTGTGTGTTCGACAAACAACAGAAAACAATGTTTCTGGCGCGTGACCGTTTTGGCATCAAACCCTTGCTCTACTTATATGATGAAGACAAGTTCATCTTTGCCTCAGAGATGAAGTCGATCCTGCAGTACGGCTTCGAGAAGAAACTTGACTACAATTCACTCTATATATACCTGCAGCTCAACTACATTCCCTCGCCGGACACCATCTTCCTTGACGTGAAGAAGCTGGCGCCAGGTCATTCCATGACGGTGGGACACCAGACAATGGAGATGAAATGCTGGTACCAAATACCATACGATCGGGAAAAGGCACAGGCGACGAATCTGTCTTATCCCAATGCCATCCAGCAGTTCAGAAAGCTGTTGAACGAAGCCGTGCACAAACGCCTGGTCGCGGATGTTCCGCTAGGTTCTTTCCTTAGCGGAGGTGTCGACTCCTCGGTAATATCGGCGCTAGCTGCAAAGCACAAGCCAGACCTGCATACTTTCTCCATTGGATACAAAGACGAAAAATTCTTCGACGAAACGGCTTATGCGCGGCTGGTCGCGAAACACATCAAAACCGAACATACTGTCTTTTCGCTGACGAACGCCGACTTATACAGCCACGTTCACAACATACTGGATTATATCGACGAGCCCTTCGCCGACTCTTCGGCGATAGCGGTTTATATTTTGAGCAAAGAGACACGCAAACACGCAACGGTTGCGCTATCTGGCGATGGCGCCGACGAGATGCTTGGCGGATACAACAAACACGCGGCGTTCTACCGGACGATCCATCGCGGCTGGAAAGAGAATGTCGTTGTCTCGCTCGAATCGCTGTGGAACAAGATGCCGCAATCTCGTAACAGCGCCTTGGCCAACAAGATGCGCCAGTTCTCGCGGTTTGCCGAAGGGGCCAAAATGAATGCCAAGGATCGCTACTGGAAATGGGCGGGCTTTGCCAGCAAGGACGATGCCCTGAAGATGCTTCATCCCGACCTCCGCATGAACCTGTGGCTCAAAGAATTTGTCCCGAGAAGAAAGAGTCTCCTGCAATTCCTGCCCGACAGCGGCGAAACCATGAACGACATCTTCCTGACCGACATGCATATGGTGTTGACCAACGACATGTTGGCAAAAGTCGATATGATGAGTATGGCCAATGGCCTGGAGGTTCGCGTTCCGTTCCTCGACTACGAAGTAGTTAATTTCCTCTTCAGCCTGCCGGATCACTACAAGATCAACGGCAACATCCGTAAGCGTCTCCTGCAGGACGGCTTCCGTGATATTCTGCCCAGGCAGCTGTACAAACGTCCAAAAAAAGGATTTGAAGTGCCCCTCCTGAAATGGCTGCGCACCGAGATGAAATCATTGATTATGGACGACCTGCTATCGGAAGACTTTATCGTTAACCAGGGGGTTTTTGACTATGCGGAGATCAATCGTATCAAGCAGCAGCTATTTTCGTCTAGCCCGGGCGATGTTCATGCCCGCGTATGGGGATTGGTGGTGTTCCAGTGGTGGTGGAAGAAATACATCGGATCTGTAGCCGCCGCCGAACCCCACTGACCGGATGATCACACCTTATCAATCGGTGTGCGCTTGTTCTCTTTCACCTTTTTGAAATGCGAAGGCGTTAAGCCCGTGACTTTCTTGAACTGATTGCTCAGGTGCGAGACACTGCTGTAACCCAGTTCTGCCGCAATCTGACTCAGCGTCAATTCGCCGTAGACCAACAATTCTTTCGCCTTCTCAATCTTCTGATGGATAAAGAACTGTTCGATCGTTGTGCCCTCGACTTCGGAAAAGAGATTGCTGAGGTAAGAATAGTCGCGACCGATTAGTAGAGACAAATGATCTGAAAGGTTGGTTTGGAGAGCTTTGCCACGATGCACAATGTCTATGATCGCCTTCCTGATCTGCTCGATGGTCAGGGACTTTTTGTCGTCAATCAAACTAAACCCCACCGACAAAAGCGTCTCCGAAATACGATGGAGATTCTCGGACGATGGTGCTTCCCGTAAGGTCACCTCGCCCAATGCCACATGCAGTGGTTTCATGCCGATTTTCTCCAGTTCCTGGTGCACCACCATCGAGCAACGGTCGCACACCATGTTCTTGATGAATAGTTTTCGTACCGGTTCAGCCTTCTCGTTCATTTTTTTCCCATCCAACCCAAATGGGTATGCTTAAAATCGTCAACGTATTTGAGCCCATAACCACAAAGGCGGTCGAATGAGCTATGTCCATACAACACCAGACCCGTGAACTGAAGTTCCACCTGGTTCAGATACATCCCCGCGAGCCAGCAAACAACGGCAACTCCCTTGTGATGTACAAAGTTGTACATCGCGGCGCCGATGCGCGTATTAATGAGATAGCCGATTATGGAAAGGTCCGGCGCGAGGAAAAATGCCCAATACCACCACCCCGGCACCGGCAATTGATAGCTCAGATACGCGGTTGCCAGGAATTGCAACGCTTCTTCCATTCGCAGAAAGTACTTCATGTTTGTATCAGTCATCAATCTGATTCATTGTATCGCTTTGCTTTGGCTATTCTATTCCCGGTTGTTTCAATACAAAGCCTGTCTTGGCCTTCTCTTCGGCCACTATCCGCCTCACATCGGCAAGCAATTTCTTCGCGTCGTACACGATACCGTCCTTTATTGTGTATTTCACGCCGCCAACGCGAACCACTTTATTATCGTCCGTGAGTTTGATGGCGCCGGTTCCATAGAGCACCTGCAGGTTTTGCAACGGATTCTCTTCAACAATTACGAAGTCGGCCAATTTGCCGACTTCAACCGATCCAATTTCTTTGTCTTTGCCAAGGGCCTGCGCGCCATATAACGTAGCGGAGCGAATGATCTCCAGCGGATGAAAACCTGCTTCCCTCAAGAGCTCGAATTCGCGGATATAGGCAAAGCCGTAAAGCTGGAAAATGAATCCCGAATCCGATCCTGTTGTGACGCGCCCTCCACGGTTCTTGTATTCATTTACGAAGGTCATCCAAAGACGATAGTTTTCGCGCCAGTTGACTTCCTCTTCCGTTCCCCAGAAATGCCAGTACGATCCGTGAGAAACCTTGCTGGGCTGATAAAATTTCCAAAGAGAGGGCAGCGTGTATTCTTCATGCCATTCTGCCCGGCGGGCGCGATGCAGGTCCCGGCTGGCCTCATATATATTGAATGTTGGATCAAGCGTGAAATCGAGGGCCAGCAGTTCGTTCATGACGTTGTTCCATTTCTCCGAATAGGGGGCGGCGGTCTCTTTCCACAAGTTGCCGGCGCCTTCAAACCGATGTTGCTCATTCTGATAGTTATAGTCCACACGGAAGTCTTGCACGGTTCTATCTGTAAACATCGCCTCGGGAAGTCCGTACCAGTGCTCCATAGTGGTGAGTCCGGCCTTTGCCGAATTCACCACATTCCAACGCGCAACATCCATCTGGGCATGATGGCACGCGGATCGCAGGCCTAATTCCTTATTCTTCCTCAGGGCGGCATCCATTACCTCGGGGCTGGCGCCAAAGAACTTAATACCATCGGCTCCTTTGTTCTTGTTGGCCACCACCCAGGCAACGGCTTGCTCGGCAGTGCTGATCGGCTCGGCGCTTCCCATTCCAAAGGCCGTATACGCCAGTATGCGAGGGGCGGTTATCTCATTGGCGGCGCTCTTTTTCTTGTGGTCGAGCACCCACTGAAGACCGTTTCCGGCAGATGGGTCGCGAACCGTGGTGATGCCATGTCCCATCCACAATTTAAAGACATACTCGGCATTGGGGGCTTGCGAGCCGCCGATGTGTCCATGCATGTCAATAAACCCCGGCATGAGATACATGCCTTCGCAGTTCAATTCGATGCCGCCAGGCTGAAGCTTGGGGCGTCGCTCCGCGTTGATGGCCACGCCTGGATAGCCGACGGTCTTGATCTCTACGATCTTGTTTTGCCTGACAACGATATCTGTCGGACCGATAGGCGGGGCGCCAGTGCCGTCGATTAGCATGATCCCTCTAATAATGAGTTGGGTGTAAGGACCTTCGCCGTCTTTGGCGTTGGGGGCAGGCGTCACCTTTTCCTGTGCCGTGCAACAGGTGTACGAAACGAGGAGGATGAGTAGCAGTCTCTTCATCTTGGCGTGTTTAGGAACGGGCTTAAACTACACAACTTTGGCCATTTTCAAGGGCATAACTATTTGTCGCCCGGAGGCACTAACACAAATGGCCGGTCGACGAATTGACGCTGGCGACCGTCGAATAGACGGCCGTCCGTGTGCCGTGTGTGCGCACAAACGCTTGATTATAAGACAATTTCAAAATTTTATAGGCCATTTTGAGATTATTCAAAATATTATGCGGCCATTCGGGCCTTCCGCGCAATGAGTTTCTGCAAGACCGGGTGCTTTATTGAAAACTTCACATTAATTATCGATTTCGGTTCAAATTTTACCCTACCTATAACGATTTCAGTAATTTTTCTTGAAAACAGGGCCAAATATTACCCTAATATTAAAAAATTGGTGCACTCATTTCAAAAACACAACCAGAAGCAAACCTAAAACTACACACTATGAAAAATTCGATTGTCTTTCTTGTGCTGCTAATCGCCATAAGCGTTTTAGCAGTCTTTATGCCGGCGGTTCCGACGGCAATCGTCACCGAGGGCATTAATTCGGGCGATGTTGCCTGGATGCTCTGTGCATCAGCCCTCGTGTTACTCATGACCCCCGGTCTGGCATACTTCTACGGAGGTATGATCGACACCAAAAACATTATTTCGACGATGCTCCAGAGCTTTGTGGCCATGGGCGTGATCAGTGTGTTGTGGATAGTGGTAGGTTTCAGCATCGCTTTTGGCGATGACCTGGGCGGTGCGGGGCTCATTGGCAACCCTGCAACGTATTTCATGTTCTCAGGCGTGCTCGATGCACCGCTGTTCGGAACCATTCCCTTGGTTCTGTTTGCCTTCTTCCAGCTTAAGTTTGCCATCATCACGCCGGCGCTTATCACGGGTACTTTCGCAGAGCGCATTCGCTTCAAGTCCTATGTGCTGTTCATCATCCTGTTCTCTTTGTTGATCTATGCTCCCCTTGCACACTGGACCTGGCATTCTGGCGGGTTCCTGTTCAAAATGGGCGTCCTTGATTTTGCGGGTGGAACGGTAGTCCACATGTCAGCTGGTTTCGCAGCCCTCGCCGCGTCGATGTACCTGAAGACCAAGGGTCAGGAAAAACACACTATGACTCCTGCCAACGTACCTTTCGTACTCCTTGGCACAGGCCTCCTGTGGTTTGGATGGTTCGGCTTCAACGCCGGTAGCGCGCTTTCAGCTGGTACACTTGCTGCTTCTGCGTTTGCTACTACTAACACGGCATCTGCCGCTGCTGGTCTAGCCTGGATTTTGTTTGACATGGCGAGAGGCAAGAAGCCTTCGGCAATTGGTTTCTGTATCGGTGCGGTAGTAGGTCTGGTGGCCATCACGCCAGCAGCCGGTTTTGTTACGATCCCGAGCAGTTTATTCATCGGAACCTTTGCAGCCATAATCAGCAATATCGTAGTAACCTGGAAGACGAAGACTACACTCGAAGATACGCTCGATGTATTCCCTTGCCACGGTGTGGGTGGAGCAGTTGGTATGATCATGACGGGACTCCTCGCCACGCAGGCAGTTAACGGCGCGAACACGACCGGCAACGGACTCTTTATCGATGGCAGCACGCACCTGATCGTTACGCACCTGATCGCCCTGGTAATTGTTGTGGCTTTCAGCTTCTTCGGATCATTGCTTCTGTTGAAGATCACGGACCTTATCTCTCCGCTGAAAGTATCGGCAGAAGAAAAGAAGGCCGGTTCAGACTACAGCCAGCACGGCGAGAAGCTGTTTCCTCTCGACTTCACGATGAAGGAAGAGATCGCATAATCACTTACTCCACGGTACCGGTACACGCCGGTACCGTATTCCAAAACTCAGACTCATTAACCTAAACCTAAATTGATGCCGGCCTTCTGACTTTTCACTTTCTATAACTCTATTGACAACTGCTCTGATTTTACCTAAACCTAAACCATCTGTAAGCACGTCAAAAGCTGAAAGCGAACAAGTTAGAAGCCGCATCATGAAATGCGCATGCTATGAAATTCGCCCAATCGTCCTAATGCGAGGTGCCTAGCAAACAACTACCCTTAACCAAACAAAACACACTTATGAATTTCAAAATTTTACGCGCTCTCGGGTGCCTGGCTGTGATTGGTCTCTCGATCAGCGCCTATGGTCAGGATTCCACTAAATTCACTTTCGGTGGTTCTGTTGATACTTATTTTCACTCTTCGTTTGGCACGCGAAATGTCTACGGACTGTCGTCTGACGAAGGCACCTACTACGGTGGCTATGCGCCAAGCACTTCATTCGCAGACGGCCATGGCTTCTCTCTTGGTATGGTGAACCTCATTGCGTCGTATGCCGGCGAAAAAGTTGGCTTTACGGCTGATGTCGTATTCGGCCCTCGCGGTCAGGCAGCTGTTTTCGGAACGGCCTCCGGCCAGGCAGTCGTAAATCAACTCTTCGTGTATTACAAGCTTGGGGACGCAGTTACCCTTAACCTCGGACAGTTCAACACTTTCCTCGGTTATGAAGTGATTTCACCCGCACTGAACTTTCACTATTCTACCTCTTACCTCTTCTCATGGGGACCCTTTAATCACACTGGCTTACGCGCCGATTTTGACTTCGGCAATGGCTTCGTAGGTAAACTTGCTGTGATGAACCCTACGGATATTGTGGAGTTCAACCCGGTGAATACGTACACCCTTGGCCTCCAGTTGGGCAAGACCACGGATGCAGGCGGAATCTGGTTTAATTTTCTTTACGGTGACCAGGATGGCAAACTCGACGCCGACGTCGATCCCGATGGAGCCTCCTCAGCCGGTACGCTCTTCCAGGCCGATGTGACAACAGGATGGAACCTTTCTGAGGCATTCTACCTCGGCCTCAACGCTTCATATCAGATGACCGGCGAAGGAGAAACAGTAAATGGAAATTCGGTGGACGATGCCGGCAACGACAATTCATCTTTTGCGGGTGTCGCCGTTTACCCCAAGCTAACCCTGAGCGAAAACTTTGCGCTCGGCCTTCGCGCGGAATACTTCATGGTGAAAAATCAACACCTTAACATCTTTGGTCTCGATGATGACGGCGACGGTAACGTGATTGAATTCACCCTGTCGGGCAACTACAAGGTGGGAGGATTCACTTTCATACCTGAATTCCGCATCGACATGACATCAGAAGATTCCTTCATCAAAACAAAAGACCTTCAGAACGGAAGCGTGGATCAAACGTTATTGCCATCGCTCAACCTCGCGGCCGTCTACAAATTCTAACACTACAAAAGCCCATGGGCAACCATGGTATCTACACCAGAACAAAAACGATAACCTTATGTCAAAGACAAAACTTGAGTACATCTGGCTCGATGGTTACAAACCGACTCAGAGCCTGAGGAGCAAAACGAAGATTGTGAAGAATTTCGACGGGTCACTGGAGTCATGTCCAGGATGGTCCTTCGATGGAAGCTCTACCGAACAAGCCGACGGACATAATTCTGACTGCTTGCTGAAACCCGTTGCCCTCTTCCCGGATCCGGATCGCAAGAGTGCCTACCTGGTTATGTGCGAGGTATTAAATCCCGATGGCACGCCCCATGCATCTAACGGCCGGGCTACTATCGAAGACGACGACAACGACTTCTGGTTCGGCTTTGAACAGGAGTATTTCCTCTGGAGTCCGGAAACCAACAAGCCCCTGGGCTTCCCCTCTGCAGGATATCCCGCACCTCAAGGCCCCTACTATTGCTCCGTAGGAGCAACCAACGCCTTCGGCCGCGAAATTGTTGAAGAACACCTCGACCTTTGCCTCGAAGCAGGCATCAACGTTGAAGGTATCAACGCCGAAGTAGCCACCGGTCAGTGGGAATTTCAGATTTTCTCGAAAGGCGCAAAGGGTGCCGGCGACCAGGTCTGGATCGCACGTTACTTACTCGAGAGAACAGCCGAGAAATACGGCGTGGCCATTAACTGGCACTGCAAGCCACTCGGCGCAACCGACTGGAATGGATCAGGCATGCACGCCAACTTCTCTAACGAAGTATTGAGGACAGCTGGCTCAAAAGATGTCTACGATGTTGTTTGTCAGGCGTTCGCACCTTTCGTTAAAGAACACGTCGCCGTCTATGGCGCAGACAATCACCTCCGCCTCACGGGAAAGCACGAAACGCAGTCGATCGATAAATTCTCTTATGGAATCTCCGATCGCGGTGCTTCAATTCGCATTCCTATTGCAACGGTGGAAAACGGTTGGAAAGGCTGGCTGGAAGACCGACGTCCCAATTCAGCAGCCGATCCGTATAAAGTCGCTGCACGGATTATAAAAACAGTAAAGAGTGTTCCGGCTTACGTGAACGCTTAATATCTTTCAGGGCGTCTGGTTGTAGTTTGAAGTCGGGCAGAAGTGTCCGGCTTCTTTTTTTGTCAACGTTTGGCCTACTCGCCATTATGCGAATTTGCCTGCGACCCCACAAAAAGCATCAACTCCTCCTCCATACGCTGTCGGTCTTTCCAGAGATTCCTGCTAAAGACCATATGATATTTCCAGTTCTTTCGCGTGAGCAAAGCCGGGGTATAAGCGTGCACATCCTTCGCCGACAAACTGGCGAAATACCGGCTGTCGTCGGTCAGTATTACGCCAATGTGTTTGTCGTCGCGCACCACGCTGATGTCGGTGTAAGGCAACCCATTCGCGGTAAAGTTAAAATCCTGCAGGCGCTCCAAACTCCACTGCTTGAGACGACTGCTTAGGTACCATTCAACTGGATTAGTGCCTGGGTAATGTGCCCGCGGCCGAAATTTCCTGAGATCCACATGCCGTGCATATTCCAGATACTTTCGCAATAACCGCGGACCTTCATTCTTCATGCTGGAAACACGGAGTTGCTCGGGCTGGATGCTGGTGACAATGATGATGCGTTCGCGGGCGCGCGTAACCGCTACGTTAAGCCGGTTCTCTCCACCAATTGTATTCAAGCTCCCGAACTGCATCGACAACTTGCCTTTCTTGTCAGGCGCATAACCAATTGAGAAGATGATAATATCTTTCTCGTCGCCCTGAACGTTCTCGATGTTCTTAACGAATAGAGACGATGGCAGCTGAAGTCCGGCACGCTGCGCCTCAGCCTCAAGCTTGTCGAGAATCAACATTTGTTGTGGCGCATTGAACGTTACGACGCCCACGTCTTTGCCCGGCTGGTCGCGCAAAATGTCCAACACTTTTCCCACGACAGCATCCGCCTCTGCAGCATTGGTGTTATTTTCCCAGATACCTGGCACCACATGATATGCGATGGCGGGCTCGTTTCTATTCAATTGATCGCGGTCTGGCAACAACTGCAGTCGCCCGTCGTAAAAGTGAGTATTCGAAAACTCGATCAGTTCAAGGGCACGGCTGCGATAATGACCCTGCAGGTGCACCGTTTCAAGGTACCGCCCCGCCAGTTCGAGCAATGAATCCACTTCTTCATCAGGATTCTCCGATTCATCGTCCCACCTTACCTGGTAAAGTTCGCTGGGACGAAGCTGTTTATCGTCGCCGGCAATGACTATCTGCTTGCCCCGAAAAATCGCCGGCAACCCCCGCTCGGCGAAACACTGTGACGCTTCATCAAAGATGACTACATCAAATAGTTCGGTCATGGGAAAGATGGCAGACACAGACTCAGGACTGGCCATCCAGCAGGGAATCAATTGGAAAAGCTCATAGTAGTACGTGGCAATGAGCTTGCGTATAGGCCAGATCTTTTTCTTTTTGGTAACCTGATGTAACAAGTCGCGATAGGTTACCAGGTTATTCAGTCGATTGTACTCCAGACTTTCATATACGCGTTCCCGTGCACGCACCAGTAATATCTGCTTGCTCAGTTGCTGCTTCTCCTCCACACATTCACGCAATTGCTGTTGAAGCTCGTCCATCTTCATAGACGAAACCGAGCGAAGGATGGGATACTTGGTTTCAATGTGATCGATCCAGGCGAGGCGCAAACTGTTTAGGAAGAACTCTTCCATCATCGCCACGCTCCAGCCACTCACGTGGTCACAAAGCCGTACAATGACATCCCGCTCATAAGGCTTCAGTTCTTCTTTGAGTTTATCATATTCGCAGAGGTTATCAAAGTCGCGTTGCAGTGCCTTAACGTACTCGGTCTGCTTCGCAGGATCCAGCACGAGCTGTTTCACCTGATAAGCGGTAAGATATTTATACCACTCCTCGCGACGGTCCGGCACGTCCCTGATCACGCGAAGCAAGTCGCGGAACAAGTCAATAAATCCCTGTCGATCGTGGCGATCTACATTGAGTACTCCTGTGATTTCGCGTAACGTGTTATAAACAAGTTTTGCCCGCATGGCGAGTTTCTGCTTCTCGAACCACGCCTTTAGGGCGGTCTTGTCGTAGCTCGCCGGAACCTCGATCAACCAAGGTTTGCTCTTCAATTCCGTGAGATTGTGCTCCAAATTCAACCGACTGTCTACACGCTGCTCCAGCTGTTTCAAGCCCGTAGCGTTGTAAGTCAACTCATTGGCTACCAGCACGCGCTTCACCAAAAACTTTTCCTTGCCCGTCAATTCCCATTTGAGCCATGGGATAAGTCTGCGGCGGGCATCCATGCACTGTTGCAGAACGGCCAGAAACCTCCCCAATTGATCGGCCGGTAAGGAAACCTCCGGCGTGTGATCGACAAAGCAATTCAGGCTCACGCGCTCAATATTTGCCAGCCACACCAGGCTCGTCTCGTCGTCGGTCTCGCCAGACATTGCCTGAAAAAAGCGAAATGTATCGTCGTCCTTCAGAACGCTGATCATTCCCAGTATATCGTCTTCCTTGTGATAAAGTGAAACACAATCCTCTATATTAAGCCCAACGCCTAACAACTGATCCACCTGACGCGAAATCTCCTCCTGGTATTGGGGAATATCAAGCAAGGTTTGTTCGATGGCGATCTGATCGGAAACGTGATACGAGTCGAAAGACTTGCGCTCGCGCCAAACGAAGCGTTCATCTTCCATGAACGTCGCGTACTTCACGTACGCCTTCATCCGGCGCAGGAAATGCGGCACATCCCGAAAGGGAAAGTATTGATATTCCTGCTTGATGTTAATCGATGGCGCCGACAGGTCCGATGTGAGATAGAGTTCCTTTACCGACACGCCAGACTCTTTATCATCGAAAAGGGCAAACTTGAATTCTTCCAGTTCTTCGGAAATCTGGTCGAGACGACGGCAGAGCTGAAAGAACTTCCGTTCCGTCTGTATTACATCGATGGTCCGGTTTTGCGCCTTAAAATCTTCGATGGCTTCTACCTGCTGCGCGATTTTTTGAAAAATCTCTTTCCGGTCGTTTCGAAAATCATGTACGAGCCCGAGGAAGTCAGAAAGTCCCGTTTTGTCCAGACGATCATACACCACATCCAGCGCCGCGCGCTTCTGACAGACCAGCAGCGCCTTCTTCCCGGAGGCGATGGCGTCGGCCAGCAGATTACAGATCAATTGCGACTTGCCGGTACCTGGAGGACCCTGCACTACTATTGACCGGCCATTCTTTACCGTTTTGATAGCGTGTTCCTGCCATGCGTCGAGCACGAACGGCGTGTAGATGTTCTCTTCGCTTATATTTTCACTAGCCGAACCGTTGGGTTTAATCCCGTTGATACTTTTTCCGGCGAAAAAATCGTCGAGATCGAGCATGGATTGGCTGTCCATCATGTGGAGGTAGTCGGGCACAAGTTGCGATCCGGACTGCGGAAAGATGCCCAACACCGCCTCGGGGAAAAGCTTCAATTCGCCAGCGCGGTGCTTTTCATCAAAGTCCTGACGTTTGTACGTCTCGAAGTGGGCCAACTCATCCTGGAAGTTAGCCGAGTTGAAATTGATTTCAATCTTATCCTTCAACAACTGATACAGCTGCGTTCTGAAAACTGTACTGTCGGTATCGAATTCTTCGAAACTCGCGTCCAGAAGTTCCTCGTCGAGCTTCACATCGTTGAAAAAGGAGAACGCCAGCAGGAACGACTTGTTCAAAGTGATGCCGGCATCTTTGCGCGGTTGCAGTACCCAATGCTGGCCGTCGGCGACCAGCGTAACCGGAAAAAACAACAGGGGACAACGGATCAACGTACCGTCCATAAACTTACCCCGCACAAAAGGCCATCCTAAGTGCAAATCCCGCGACCCGGTCTCATCGAAAATGAATCGCTCTATGCGCTGTAATTTCTTGAGCTTACCGCTCGAAATATTGTTGGCCTCCAAACGGCTATCCAACACCTGACACAGCTTGCTGCTTTGTCCCGCGATCAGCGAATTAATAATAGAGAATGCAGGCTCTCCATTGAGATGCCCAAACTCCTTTACATCGATCAGCTGATCACCGGGTAATCGCAGCAATAGTAGAGAGCGACTATTTCCGGAGAGGTTCGTCAGTCGGCGCAAGTAGGTAGCGAGTACGTTCTTAGCAGGTTCGGTCATTCGCAAGTATCGAAATTAGCAGGTTGCAAGGTCTTGGTCTGAATTGACTTTCGAGTGCAGTGCGACGGGAAAGCCAGCTATTCAACGGCCTTTAAATAAGGCTCGAGTCGGCGAACCTTTTCATCACTGAACATCGGAAGTTTTCGAAGATCCGAAACCGACGCGAACCGACCATGTTGAAATCGGTAGGCGACAATCGTCCGGGCTTCCTGCCGGCTTATGTACGGATGTGCTTCCATCATTTTCTCGTCAGCCAAGTTCAGATCAATCCTATCTGGCAGAAAATCAGGGGCTATGAATGCTGTTTGCATCATTTGCGCCAGTGTGACCGAGTCCAGTCCGAAAACCTCTTTCAACTGCCCGACATGTACAAAACCGCCCAACGAACTTCGGTATTTTATGATCCTCCGGGAAAGTTTTTGGCCGATTCCCCGCACGGCCTCCAGGCGGGCTGAATCGGCAAGATTGATATCAAATGGCTCGTCGTTCTCGTGCTTCGGCCATGTTCCATTCCCTGCAAAGGTAGTCCGATTTGGACCCGATGAGCCCGGTGCCTTTCCCTTCCTTTTGGCCTCAAAATTTTTTGCGATAACTACAAAGCTGGCAAGGCGCTGATACTGTGCAGTGTCCATGCCGTAGATCTTCAATAAATCCTGTTTCGCTTTGAATACGCCACCTTTCTTGCGATAGTTCTCTATCCGCTGTGCCAGGCGCTCACCAAATCCCAGGCGAATCAGTTCCGCCGTTGTAGCGCTGTTCGGATCAAAGCGGAAATATACATTCACCCGTGCCTTGGTTGCCCTCCCGGAAGCAAGGGAACTATCTGAACCGGAGACCTGCCCCTGCCAAACTTTTACGAGACTGTCAAGCTTGATGGCGTCCCTGGGATCCGGCTCCCAATGCCTGATATGCCACCACCGCCACAGCGGTTCGGAGACAATCAGCAAGAACAGCAAGGGCAGCAGTATCATCAACCCATTGGCCTGGGATCTGCTTAAAGAAAAGAATGACTTCAGCCAACGCCTAACTGATTTCATTGGGAAACCGACGATAAAGTTCGCAACTGTCCTGTCGTCAAACTTCGTTGCCCCCCGGATGAGTGCCAAATTCCTAAAACACGGAAATCCTATCTATATTTTCGTTTGCAGCCAACTCATTCTCAAGTTTTTGCGTTCTAGGTTCCAGACTAGCATCCCAACATTATTTATACTCATTCTAAATTAATGTTTGGGTGACATTTGTCATACTTCGTTTTTCCTCACGCAGTACTTTTGTAGTCCACAGATGACCCAGAATTTTAAAGCACTCGTCCTCACGTACAAGACAGCCCCGGTAGAAGTCCGGGAGCAGGTGTCGTTAAATGAAGAAGGCTCCAAGAAGCTGCTGGGCTTCATTCGCGACTATGCCACGACGAACGACGTGTTGGTGGTTTCCACCTGCAATCGTACGGAAGTCTATTACTTAGCCGAACAAGATTATTCAGAGATCATCTTCCGCGGCCTGGAGATCATCAAAGGCGTTGAAGGAAGCATTCGTACGCATTTCAGGCAGCTGACTGGCCACGAAGCGGTGCAACACCTCTTTGAAGTAGCGATGGGTCTGGATGCGCAGGTTATTGGCGACCTTCAGATATCGGGTCAGGTTAAGCGTGCTTACCAGTGGACCGCCGATGAAAATATGGCTGGACCATTTTTGCACCGGTTATTGCACACCATTTTCTTTGCAAACAAAAGGGTAGTACAGGAAACGTCTTTCCGCGACGGCGCCGCTTCGATTTCGTACGCTGCCAAGGAGTTGGCAGAAGACCTCGTAGCTGGTATTCGCGAGCCTCGCATCCTCGTGCTGGGCGTTGGTGAAATCGGACAAGACGTTTGTCTCAACCTGGTGGATACGCGCGGCAAGGTGAAAGTTCTGAATCGCACGGTAGAGAAGGCGCAAGTACTGGCTCAACGTTGTGGATTTGAATACGGTGGAATTGACGAGCTCGAGACAGAGCTCAGTCGTGCAGATGTCGTAATCAGTTCCATCTCGTCCCAACAGCCGTTGATTACACCGGAGATGGTGTATGCCCTCAATATTCATTCGCACAAATACTTCATCGACCTTTCGATGCCCCGCAGTGTGGCGCCCGAAGTGGAAGAGATTCCAGGCACGGTTCTTTACAACCTCGACGATATACGCGAAAAGACGGATGTAGCGCTTGAAAAACGGAAGGCATCCATCCCCAAGGTGCAGGCTATCATCGAACAGGCGAAGGCGGAATTCGAGGACTGGTCGAAAGAAATGATCGTCTCCCCCACTATTCAAAAGTTGAAGAATACGCTGGAACAGATTCGGAAGGAGGAACTGGCGCGTTTCCTGAAGAATGCAAAACCAGACGAGGTGGAGAAGCTGGAGGAAATGAGCCGCTCCCTGATGCAGAAGATTTTGAAGTACCCCGTGCTTCAGCTGAAGGCCGCTTGCAAGCGCGGTGATGCTGAGTCCTTGACAGAGATTTTAAACGATCTGTTTAATCTCGAAAATCAACACGAAAAGTCTCCAAAGTAGCTCGCCTGAGTGTTGTGATGCAATTGACAGCTGAATGAGGCAGCCTGATGTTTGACGACCAGAACGGGGTTGTCGCTTGCTTTTCCAGGGTTTACTCAAGTTCGCATTTTTTCAGGTAGGCGTTCGCCCCTGTAATTATCTTTATATACCTTCGACAGATTACAAAAGTGTATCTGCCAGACTTCGCAGAATGGGTGAGAAAGAATTCATTGAACTGATCAACCAACACCAGGGACTCATACACAAGGTATGTATCATGTATGAAAACGATTCCGATGTCCGGAATGATCTGTTTCAGGAAATTGTATTTCAGCTCTGGAAGTCGTGCAAAACGTTTCGGGGAGAAGCTAAGATCACGACATGGATGTACCGCATTGCCCTGAATACGGCCATATCAGGCTTCAGAAAGCAATCGAGAAACGTGAAGACGGAAGATCTGAAAGAGTTGCATTTCAACATTTCCGATCATTGGGCTGATGAGCGTGAAGAAGAGTTGCAGCGACTTCAAACCGCGATCCGGCAGTTATCGGAGATTGAACGGGCCATGATCATGATGGCCCTGGAGGAAGTACCTTATGAGGAGATTGCGGAAACCATTGGCATCACACAGAATAACGTGCGCGTCAGAATGAACCGCATTCGTGAAAAACTGAAGAAAATCATGCGTCCCTGATACCATGGAACTCGAGGAACTAAAGAGCATCTGGAACAGCAGCACACCTTCCTTTCGGCCGAAGGATGTTGACGAAATCGCGTCGATGCTCAGCCGTAAAAGTGTTTCGATCGTCGACAAGCTAAAACGCAATGTCTGGTTTGATCTCGTCATCACCACGCTGACGAGCCTCGGACTACTGAGTTACGCGGTCACGCTACGACCCGGAGCGCTGAAGTGGGCATCCGTCTCCATATTGAGCACATTATTGCTCTACGTCTTTTATTATGTCAAGAAAATCGCTTTGTTGAATCGCTTCAATCCGGTCACGAACAACGTACGGGGTAACTTAGAGGCTTTGATCAACACGTTATCCGGCTATCTTGAGTTTTATCGTCGCAGCTACACAGTATTGTATCCTGTATTTTTCTTCGTCGTGCTGTTGTTCACCGGTATTGAGCACGGTACCGAACGATTTCTCGAAATGCTTCAACGTCCGACAACCATTGTACTGCTTCTGTTGCTGGCCGGCCTGTATTATTTGCTAAGCACCAAGGTCGTGAGATGGTTCCTGAACCGCCTTTACGGCAGGCATCTGGAAAAGCTGAAGGCCATGTTAACGGACATCCATGGATAAACGCTTTCATTTTTCACTCATTGCAGCCCTGTTGTTGTCTAGCGCATCCGTTGTGCAAAGCCAGCAGGCGGTTGAAAATGCCTTGTTCTGGAAAATTCAACGCCATGACCTGCCAGCTCCTTCCTATTTGTTTGGAACATTTCATCTCATGGGATCGCAGTATATCGACAGTCTCGATGGTGTGATCGGTGGGTTTCATGAATGTGAGGCAGTTGTGGGGGAAATTCTGCTCGACAGTTCCATTACCATGAAGTTGATGGTTGCTGCGAGGCTGAATGGGACTACGCTGGACAAGCTTTTGTCGCCAGAGGACTATCGTTCAATAGACGCCTGGTTCAACGAATTATCTGGCATGGACCTCTCGCGTTTTAATAGCATGAACCCGGCCACCGTGCAAAATTTGATGATGGTGATGCTGCAGCAAAAGTACTACCCTTCCCACTTGCCGGGTGATGAGCCTATGGACTTATATTTCCAACACCTCGGAAAAAGTCAGGGCAAGGAATTGATGGGATTAGAAAATCTCGACGTTCAGATCAATGCATTGTTCAGGCAATTCCCCGTAGAACGTCAGGCCGAGATGCTGGCTGATTTTGTGCGCAACCGCGATCGCGCCCTTTCTGAATTGAAGCAGATGAATACCAGCTACCGAAAGGGCGACCTTGGAAACCTGGAACAGTTGTTGGCTGAACAGAACTACACGAAATCCGAATCTTCCATTCTACTGGACGATCGAAATAGAAAATGGATGGAGATGCTGCCTGCATTGCTGCGCGTGCAACCAACGTTCGTGGCCGTCGGTGCGCTGCACCTGGCTGGCGAGTACGGACTGGTGAGCCTGCTGCGCAAGGCGGGATATACGGTTACGTCGGTGCCCACAAAATTGTAGTCTCCGGGGCTAGTCATCGCCAGTTCAACCTCTCCCGAGCACGACGTTCAGCGAGAACAGCACGGTCCTCATCACATCAGCCAGGGCGGGCGTTGCAACAAAGCGCTGATTAATTTCAATTTCGATACCGAGATACTCCTCGTCCGGAAACTTTGTGCGGAGATAGGTTGTGAATCCGTCGTCTGTTCCCTTATAGGGCTCATTAAACTTGATTCGTAAATCTGGTGCAGTTTCCTGTAGCGCCTTCAACCACGCTGCGCAAAAATTCGTTTCCGCTGTTCGCGCGGGATCAAATAACAATCCGATGTCGACGTCGCGGACGACACCCTTGAAGACGGGTGTGAAGGTGTGAACGGAAATGTGGGCGATGGGCTTGGCTGAAGCACGCACCCAGTCTTCCACGGCACTGCGGTGAGGAAAATAATATTGATTAAGGACTTCGTCGCGCTCGGCCGGATTCAGTTGTTTCACGAATGAAGAAAAAAGACTTTCATTGTGCAGCGAGCGATTCGGCTCTACCAACAACCGCGTTGATTCGCATTTGTAGAACGGAGCGTGCAAATTTTGCGCAATAAAGGCGGCGATCTCGCGCGCACCAGGATCCCAACCGAGATGTGATTGCAGCTCCTGTGAGGCGGATGCGAAAAAATGTGCATAACGCTCGGGCACCACGTTTCCAGCGTGCTCACAAGTGATCACGGGAATCATCTCTTTCACTTCCCCTGATACATTTTGTTTTCGGCCAGGCACACGGCCAGCTGATGGTAGCTTTCCAGCAAGGCATCGGACGAAGGTTGTGGACCCAACGCAGAAAGCAATCGTTTGGCCAGTGTGCCCTTGTCGAGAATAACATCGAACGCGTCGTGATAACTGTGCAGACTGCTTTCGCCCGCGACCTCCAGCCATTGAAGCAGATGTTTCCACAGTGACGCCGCGCTTGCTGTTTTCGCATGGAGGCCAAACATCTCCAGATATTCAGCGTTTTCAATGAGCGCATCGCCCCCCTTTGCAACGGTAAGGTCCAGCAGCTCAGCCAGGGCATCTGTCTTCCAGTGCATTTGTGCTTCGCGATCCACGAGGCGTTCTGATGCGAGCGCCTTAATCAACGCGATCACCAGGGAAGCGATGGCGAGGTCTGCGTGCGGGCACTCCTGAATGTCCATTATCCTGATTTCAATCGAACCGCGGTCAAAGCGCGGTATCGCGCCCCGCGAATTCACCCAAACAGCATTGAGTTCGCCCGCGGGATCAAACGGCGCTATGTCGATCTTGATCCGCTCGTATATCGTATTCAGATAATTGCGCTTTGAAAACACTGCCTCAGGAATCACCTTCCCCGTAATGGAAGGAATGCGGGCTTGATTGGTCTTGTAGTATTTCAGTCGCGTGTCCATCAGGCCAGTCGGCTTACCGTCGAGAATTGGAGAACTGGCACACAAAGCCGGAAGTAACGGTAGCACTATCCGGACTGCCGCATGCAACTTCGCGAACTCCTCATCGTCGTAAAAGGGCAGGTTCAGGTGCATGCTTTGAAGATTCGACCACCCATGGCCGCGGCAATCGAATATGCCGTTATAGATCGCATACACTTCATTACTCTCGTGCGGCCATAGCTGTGTCTCCTTCAGCGGATCCATCAAGGGATGTGCTGCCGACGGCAAAAGCATGGCATCCCACTGTTCCAGGATCTTATTGATCTGCGAAATATTTTCCGCGAACGCAGACTCGAGACTCACAAAGTCGTTGTCCGGCTTCGTGGATTTCAACTCCACGACGTGCAATACCAACTCGTTCGACCAAGTCACTCTGCCGTTCGCATAGTCACTCTCGTAAGTACCCAGCACATGACGCAACAGCTCATCGGTGATTGGCCGGACCCTCAGTGACTGACGATCGACGATCATGTACTCGAGTTCAATCCCGTACGCCTGAAAAATGTGTATTCTTGTGGGTTCAGTCATTACCGTTCAGCTTTGATCTTATTGAGGAATACGTCCATGATTTTCGCGTACAACTTATCCTTCAATACCTTGTCTTCCATTCCGGCATCAATGTTCGGATTATCGTTTATTTCAATAACGTAGAATTTCCCGTCCGCTTCTTTTATGTCGACACCGTACAACCCCGTGCCTATGAGTGCCGTGGCCTTCAACGCTGTCCGAATTAAACCCGCCGGTGCCTGATCGACAGAGATGGTTTCTACGGCGCCCTCCTGATCCTGTTTGCTCGCATTCCAGTTCATGATCTGCCAGTGGGAAGCAGCCATGTAGTACTTGCATACATACAACGGTTTCCCGGCGATGATACCCACGCGCCAGTCAAAAGTCGTCGGCAGAAATTCCTGCGCAATCAGCAACTCGGAATCTTCAAACATGGTCTTGCATACCTGCTTGTACTGTTCTTCATCCTTGATCTTAAACACGCCCTTACTGAAAGCTCCGTCTGGCTGCTTCAGGATGAACGGAAACGGCAGATGCGTCGACAACGTTTTGTAATTGTCTTTGCTGACAATGTACGACTTCGGCGTCAGGATGCGGTTGGCCGTGAGCAGCTCATTAAGATATACCTTGTTCGTACACTTAAGAATGGATTCAGGATCATCGATCACCACCACGCCCAACGACTGCGCTTTCTTCGCGAACCGGAAGGTGTAGTGATTCACAAATGTCGTCTCGCGAATAAACAAGGCATCGTATTGGATGAGCTCGTCAAAGTCATCTTTGGTAATGACCTCCACGTTAAAGCCCGCCATATCGCCGGCCTTTATAAACTTTTGTATAGCCTTATCGTTAGAGGGTGGGTTCTTGTCGGCAGGGTCCACGAGGATGGCCATGTCGTACTTTTTCCGATCGGGCGTGATGTCCCTTTTGCGCAGTAAGTATCGCTCGACGGCCATACGCAGCAGTTGACGATCCTCTTCGGGTACCTCACCCAAACTCAAGGGTTTGATACTTTGCAGCACCCATTTACTCCGTTTGCTGAACGTAGCGATCAGGCAGGGAGCTTGAATGTACTGGAAAAGTTGCTTCGCCAGCTTGTTCAGCTCTTCCTGCTGGGTGATGCCAAAATAGATGTCGAACTCTACCTTTTCGCTCGTAACGTGTTTGAACGACGATTGAATGAGATCATCAAAATCCTGCGATTCCTCGCGCAAAATAGACGGGAACCGAAGGTCCTGAATGGTCGAAACCCCTGGCAGCACCTTGTGCTTGCGCGCTTCTGCCAGCAAAGAAACATAGTAGCCCAGGCTTTGGTACTGATAGGACTTGCACATGTTGATCACCTTGAGGCCTCTGCTTTCAGGCGAATATTCTCCGGCGATGTACTTTGATGGGGTGATTACCTCAACGTCGTGAAGGCTGAACTTCCACTTGTCAGGATTCTCAACTACTATTAGCTTTGGCATTTTTTTTCTTTTCTTTTGGCCCGATGATTAACAGATTTGCGTCGTACGTAACGATGCCCAACAGGATGCTGTTGATCAACCTTCTAAAACGTACGCCATACACTTGCCCTTTTCCCAAAGGATTGGGCTCCATGGGGTCGGCAATGTAGGCGATATCCTTATTTTCATCGAAGCCCGTGATCACCACGAAATGACCAGAGGGTTCTCCTTTGATACTGTCGTAAATATCAAACTGCGGAATCTCGCGTGCCGTGCCATAGAGATAGGTGGCGCTAAGACCCGTGAGGATCGGTATGGACTGCCGCAGATAGTCTTTGATGAGATTTTCGTCGAGCTCCGAATTCCGGAGCTCTCCTCCCGCCTCCAGAAACTTGATGTATGCCTCAGAGGCTACCAGGAGCTTTCGGCGTTTGTGTTTGAACTCCATTTGCGCATGCAAATGCTGAATCATTTTCTTCGATGAACTCTTGAACCACGTTGGGTCGAATACATTGAGATTGTACGTGTAAATGTGCGCCTGGTAGCCACGTTGTAAGGCGTGGTGTCCCAGCATGACGGCTAGCGTCCCTCCAAACTTGAGCTTGCGCACGTCGCGAATCAACTCGGACAGCGGCACGTCGTCGCCGTAATAGTTATAGAGAGCCTGAAGGCAGGTGGGGCCACAGGTAACTTCGTCGGGCTGGGCCTGCATGTCAAACCCCAGTACAAGTTCTTTCTTCATCCGGGCGATTCTCTCAAATAAGTTTCAGCAGTTTCGAAATTAACAAATCGAATACTTCCACGAGAATAAGAATGATGATGATCCATTCCAACAAATTGCTCTCACGTTGGTTAATTATTTCGCTGAACACCCGCAGGTTGTTTTCGATTATCCGCAGCGTGTACTCAATTTCACCGAAACGGACGCGCAGGTCAAAATGTTTACTCAGCCCCTGGTGCAACTTATCCAGGTATTCGTCGTCCCATACCAGGTCGGGCGCGTCAAAAATATAGATATTCTCCGCGATGTCATTTTGGGTGTTGAGGGCCCGTCCAATAAAACGCATCATGTTCTTCCTGCTGATTTTCAGCTTTCCCGTCTGTTCCAGCCAGTTGGCGAATGTCTTCACCTCGGCCAATAGAAGTTCCGTTACGTCGTGATAGCGATCAAGAGCTACCGATTGAGCAAGGTTGAACATAGCGATGCGCATCACGCGCTCTTCAACATTGTTCAGAACCAGCCGGTTAAAATCGAATGAAACTTTTTCGCCTTCCCTCAACTCCACCTCATAGTCGTCGCGCAGGGAAACCGGGAGTGGATTCCTCTGAAAGTTCTGTACGGTCTTGATTGCCCATTTCATTTCATCCTCGGAATAACCCGTGAATACGACGACACCGAAATTGAAAAAATACTGAAACTTGTCGGTTGAAAAGCGATAGAACAACTCCGACGAGGTGTCGGCAACGGGCTTAACATCAAGAAACGTCTTGATTCCCTTGATGTCTAGTTGGTTGGCAACGAGAAAGGCAAAAAGTTTTACCGTTTGAGGCATATCACAGACGCCAATTCCGAATATAAATATAAAATTAATGGCCTGGATAATTTCGAACTAAGCAAAATTGGCAACTTTGCCAATTCATTCACTAAACATGAAACGAAGCACCATTATCGCGGTACTATGGCTTGCCGGGAGCGTTTGCAGCTACGGCTGGGGTCCTACCGGTCATCGCGCAACAGGACTTGTGGCGGAGAAGCATCTTACGAAGAAGGCGAAGAAAGCCCTTGAACGCATTTTGCAAGGTCAGTCGCTGGCGGTGGCCAGCACCTGGATGGACGAGATCCGCTCGGATAGCACTTTCGATTACATGGCCGACTGGCATTGGGTCACCATTCAAAATGGAGAGACCTATGACCAAAGCGTGAAGAATCCCAATGGTGACATTATCCAAACATTGGAGCGGATGATTCAGGAACTGAAGTCCGGCAAGCTCAATGCCACTGAAGAGGCGCAGCACGTGAAGATATTGATCCACCTGGTAGGAGACCTGCACCAGCCGTTACACGTTGGTGGCGGTTCAGATCGCGGTGGCAACGACGTTCGTGTTACGTGGTTCCGCACCGACAGCAATCTTCATAGGGTTTGGGACAGCGACATGATCGACGATACACGGCTGAGCTTTACTGAACTGGCCGAATCCCTCGACAAGGTTGATGCTGCAGCCATCCAAAAAATGCAGTCGACAAGTGTGCGTGATTGGGCCAAAGAGAGTATGGATTATCGTCCACAAGTGTATGCCTATGGCGATGGCCGGCTGGGCTACGCTTACTCCTACAAGAACTTTCCCGCGGTGCGCACACGACTGCTTGAAGCCGGCATCCGGCTAGCGGGTTTACTTAACCAAATATACCGGTAAAGGTTCGCCTGTGCAGATTCTCCGAAGTCTAGGATTGGTTGGTGTCCGGGGTGCTTTTAGGTAAGGCATTCGGGTCTGCAACATCCTGCTTCTTACTTAGAAAGCACCGGACCTGATAATGTACGACTAGCCACCCGCTAGTAGCGAATGCAGGCGCGCATATTGCAGCAGGATGACCGTCTTTGCATCACGGATTTCGCCAGCGGTGACCATTTCGCAGGCACGCTCGAAATCCAGCTCAAGCACTTCGATGCGCTCGTCTTCATCAACGCCACCTCCGTCACTAACCTTTTGGTCGCGGGTGTATTCACCAACAAAAAAATGGAGTATTTCTGTAACGGAACCGGGCGACATGTATAGGTCGAATATTTTTCTTACGTGCTGAATGCGATATCCTGTTTCCTCTTCTGTTTCGCGACGGATGCATTCCTCCGGGTTATCAAGATCGAGAAGGCCGGCGCACGTTTCTATCAACATTCCGGTCGCATTTCCATTCACGAGGGTAGGGAGTCGAAACTGTTCCGTGAGAATTACGGTATGCCGTTTGGAATTGTATAGCAGAATAGTAGCGCCATTGCCGCGGTCATAGGCCTCGCGACTTTGAACCTGCTCATGGCCGTTCTCGTCGATGAGCGCATACGTGTATTTATACAATTTGTACCAGTTGGCCGACAGGATTTCTTTATTGAGGATCTTTACGTTCATAGCAATCAGTTGGCAGTCATGTGCACCGGCCTTGCTTTCAGGTGCCTGTAAATTTCCAGGCATACCCACGCATCGGTCGCCGCGTATTCAATTTGCTTCTCGCTTAAGGCCGCTGCCTCCCAGTTGGAGGTTTGAGCACTCTTTGAGATGCGAAATCCTAAGAGCAGGCCGGCGAGTTTTTTAACGCTTTCGACCTGCAGACCTGAGGCCTTTGCCATGGTTGACAGCTCGATGAAGGAGGCAGGTTCGAAAGGCACAATTTTTTGCAATGCCTTAATGTCGTCGTGGATGGCCACTCCTGCCTTGATAATATGGGTGTTTTCAAAGATGGAAATAATTTCCTTCGGCAGCCCGGTTTGGTGAATCCTGATGAGGTACACCTTATCAGGCAGTGCCAGTTGCAACAGCGCCACCTTGAAGAACTGGCCGCGCTTAAAGCTTGGCCGCGTTTCTGTATCAAAACCAACGATTCGGTGTTTCTCGATCTCGCGCGCCGCGGACGCAATTTTTTCCGGATCCGTGATCACATTAACTTTTCCCGAAAAGGCCTTCAGTGGCAAAGAGTTCAGTTCATCTGAAGTGATGGTTGCTCTCAGCTCAGGGTGCGGTGCCTTCTGCTGCTCATCTTCCGATACGTGCATCAAAAAAAATCTCTAAATCCCAGTTCTATAAAAAAATACGCCAACACAGACGTGCTAATTTAAGTCAAAAAAATCAACTATTTTGAGCCATTCCTAATCCCGCAGTTGAATGCCCAGTCCGCTCTTCAGAAAGAAACCTATTTCGACAATCCTACAAGATTCACAGGACGGGATGCACGGCCAGGCCGGGCTTCGAAAGGTACTTGGCGTCAGAGACCTGACGGCCATGGGAATCGCAGCCGTGATCGGTGCAGGGATATTTTCGACGATCGGGCAAGCGGCCTACGATGGCGGGCCCGGGGTTGTCTTCCTGTTCATTGTCACGGCGGTAACTTGTGGCTTCACGGCGCTGTGTTATGCGGAGTTTGCCTCCCGCGTGCCTGTTGCCGGCAGTGCCTATACTTATT
>DATHKA010000422.1:0-14269 GCA_035489615.1 Chryseolinea sp. | reverse complement strand
CCGCGCTCGTGCTCGATTTTTACAATCAGCGACGCAAGCGAGCACTCGAAGTACAACCCAATCGTGGCCACGAGATATTGTGTTCGCTCGAAAAGATGTTCGACGTGGTCATCGTTACCCAGAACGTTGACGATCTTCATGAACGGGCCGGTTCAGCGAACGTGATCCACCTTCACGGAAGCTTGTTTGAATCGCGCAGTACGCGTGATGAAAGCCTGGTGTACCCGGTCAAAGGTTGGGAGTTGAAAATGGGCGACGTTTGTGAGCGTGGCTCACAACTCCGGCCGAACATCGTTTGGTTTGGAGAGATGGTTCCTTTGATGGAGGTGGCCGCTCGCCACGCAAGAGAGGCAGACATCTTTTTGGTAGTGGGAACGAGTATGGCCGTGTATCCGGCTGCCGGCTTAATCGACTACGTTCCATACGACAGTCCCAGAGTCATTGTTGACCCCCGTATTCCCGATATGAGAAGTTTAGGGGCCGTTCATAAGTTTGAAGAGAAAGCAAGCACCGGAATGGAAAAAGTGCACGCGCTGCTAACAACTTTCGTCTAGCCTGACCGTTTCCGCCAATCAGTTTTTTTAGTTTCATTCGATTGCGCGATATTTAGGTAGGCCAAACCCCTGGGTTATGCGTATTCTATTTCTAATGTTGACAATGGCGTCTCTGGTGTCGCGGGCGCAGGATGCCGTCGTGCTTTTGGATTCGTCAAAACTGCCGATAGTCGTCATCAGTACTAACGGGGCCACCATTGTTGATGATCCCAAGATAACAGCCAGCCTGGGCATTATCGACAATGGGCCAGCCAGAAATCACCCAACAGATCCTTTCAAGTTTACGGGGAAGATTGGCATCGAGATAAGAGGGTCTTCGTCACAGATGTTCCCTAAAAAACAATACGGCATTGAATTGCAGGATGATGCTGGCGAAGGGGTGGCGGCTTCTCTGCTGGGAATGCCCGAGGAGGAGGACTGGGTGCTATTTGCTCCATACAACGACAAGAGCCTGATGCGCGATGTACTGGCTTATAACCTGGGTCGCCAATTGGGTGGTTATTCGCCGCGCGCACGGTACTGTGAGTTGATGTTGAACGGCGTGTACCAGGGCGTGTATGTGCTGATTGAAAAAATAAAACGCGACAAGAACAGGTTAGACATTAATAAACTTGATCCCGATGAGACAACGGGCAACAATCTCACGGGTGGCTACATCATTAAAATAGACAAGACAACAGGCGGCACGGGTGATGGCTGGGCGTCGAGCTATAAACCAACGTTTGGCTCAAGTCAGGTGATATATTATCAATACGAGTATCCAGACGCCGGAGATATTGTATCCGAGCAATCCGCCTACATTCAATCTTTCATCCGTCAATTTGAAGACGCGTTGAACGGTGAAAATTTTGCAGACCCGGCAACGGGATATGCAAAGTACATCGATGTAGATTCCTTCGTCGACTACCTGATCATGCAGGAGCTGACGCGGAACGTTGATGGGTACAGGCTCAGCACCTTCCTGTATAAGCAACGCGACTCCGATGGTGGAAAGCTGCACATGGGACCTATCTGGGATTTCAATCTTGGATTCGGTAACGCGGATTACTGCGAGGGTGGTGAGGAGGAAGGCTGGGCGCTTGACTTCAACCGGGTTTGTCCGGCGGATACCTGGTTAATACCTTTTTGGTGGAAGAAACTCTTCATGGACGAGGCGTTTGGTGCCAAGGTAGCTGCGCGATGGGCGTCTCTTCGCTCCGGCGCCTTCAGCAACAATCAACTTCACACGAAGATCGATTCGGTCAATGCCCTTCTGGGTGAAGCGCAGGTACGAAACTTTGAGGCCTGGAAAGTTTTGGGCAAGTATGTTTGGCCAAACCGTTATATTGGCAACACCCACGCGGAAGAAGTAACATATCTCAAGCATTGGCTCGACCTGAGATTGGCGTGGATGGATGCAAATATGCCGGGGTTGATTACCGCAACATCGGAAGAGATCACGGCGCCAATTGTCACTGCCGTGCCCAACCCATTTGGCGAATCCGTTTCCATACAATATCAGCTCACGCAGGAAAGTAATGTGGGTATCAGGATCTATGATGCTACGGGCCGGACGGTCACGAGTGAGATGGTAGACCACCCGTTGCCAGGACAATACAGCTATCGTTGGGACGCGACCGATTTCGCTAAGGGAATTTACTACTATCAAGTGAGGACGAACACGCGTATCCTTGGTGCTGGTAAACTAAGCCGGAGATAGTGAATAAAAGGTGCAGCTGCTATTCAAAGCGCATCGCAGGCGTCGAAGGCAGGGTGACGAGATAATTATTGAATCAATCGTCAAAAGATTGACGTTTTTTCGACATATCTTTCCCGGCCATTCCACTAAAAATTTTGAAATCACTATGCTGCTAGCGCTCGACGTCGGCAATTCTGATATTACCATTGGTCTATACGCAGAGCAACAGTGGCTCCATGTTTGGCGAATACCGACCGTCGTGGAATTGCCTGCGATGTACTTCAGCATGCGCCTGTCAAACCAGTTCCTCGAGGCTGGAATAGCAAAGGAAGAAATCCAGGTGGTGGGTATCAGCAGTGTTGTACCTGAGCTTACGGCGCGACTGGAAGATGCCTGCCTGGGCTTGTTCAATGTTAAGCCGATCGTTCTGGGGCCAGAGATTTACCAGAAGCTTCCGTTAATCATTCTGAGGCCGTACGAGATCGGCGGTGATTTGGTGTGCAACGCGATGGGGGCCTATGCCCTGTTTGGAAAGAGCTGCGTGGTGGCAGACTTTGGAACGGCGTTAACCTTCACAGCCATCAGCAGCAAGGGAGAAATCGCGGGCGTGTCTATCGCGCCAGGGTTGAAAACCGCCATCAAGTCACTTTCTCAACACACCGCGAAGTTATTTGACGTACCCCTTGAAATGCCCACTTCTGTCCTGGGGAGGGGCACGACTCATGCGATACAGGCGGGGGTAATGATCGGATACGAGGGTATGGTCCTGCACATGTTGAGCAAGTTCCGTTCAGAATTGGATCCGGCGGCAGGAACTGTTGCAACGGGTGGCCTATGCTTTTCAATTCCTTCGCTGAAGTCCGCATTTGATGTTATTGATCCAAATCTTACGCTCGACGGACTCCGGTTGATTGTTAGCTGATCGTTGTGATCGTTGGCGCAAGTCGATCGTTGGCACAAGTCTCCCGCCTGATTCCCACATAAACTCCATGTTACGAAGTGGAAGACTTGCGCCAACCCGGGACTTGTGCCAACCCGGGATCAAATCAATTCTCTGTCTTCAACATCGCGCCCGACATCGTAGCGAATCCACCCACCAGCCCGCCGACCACCGCCGTAAGCACATAGACCATTCCCGCACTGCCCACACCCAGCAACTGTGCTACACGCAACGGCAGGCTAGACGACGAGTCAAGATCGGCCATCCATGCATTGAATGTCCATAGTACGGCAATGGCCAGAAAGCCGGCGAGGAAATTCTGGCTTGACTTCAGGAAGTATCCGGCGATAAATGCCACGGCGGCGCACGCATACCAGGGCAGAAAGAGCCCTAAGAGATGCGCGGTGATGACGATGGCAATAAATTGTACGATGAATCTCATAGCGGTGTATTGGCGTATTGGCTTACCGTACGACCCATATCGGCGCTGCTTCGTTTAGGAACCGGCAAGTTTGATGTTGGGCAAATTAGGCAGGTCATCATTCGTTGGAAATGTGCAAAGTGTACAAGGCATGTTCGCTTCCCTCGGTCGGGTCGGCCAGCATTTGCAATTCGTAAAGGCGTCCCTGTTCCCACGAGGGAATCAGGTTATTGTAGTAGAAACTGCCTGCGTTGCCCGATTGTCCCCCCGGATAAGTAGCCCACATACGAATACCCGAAGGTTCAAGACTGACGACCATCCGCCAGGATGGGCCGTGGTTTCGCGACAACGCGTTGATCGCGTCGGCACTGCCGCCACCCATCACCGACTCACTCAAAGGACCGAGGCGCAGCAGGTGATTAATCCGGGTGTCCTTGAAGTTGGTCCAGGTGAGATCAAGATCAGGATGTTCTTTTTTCCAGCGATTTACCTCGTCAACCGCCAGGATGAATGACTGACGTAGAATATCGCCTGCCTGCTCTTTTTCAGGCGTCGCCTGCCGGTCGAAGAACGACAGGGTTGGTTGTGTTTTTAGCAGACGCAAGGTGGTAAAAGTCGTGGGGCGTTCGAGCATCACGTTTGCTTCCGATATTTCATCCCAGGATAATGTTAGTACGTTGCGTATCCACAATGCGAAGTAGATCGGCATCGTCTGATCCGGAGTGTTCATCCGGTCCCATTCGGACAACGATTGCGCTATGCGCCGACCTTCTTCCGGAATTGACTTCGCATCGAGTTGCGCCAGCATCCAGGGAAGATTTTCGTCGGCCATCAAGCTAAAATGGTCCATTTGAAGCGCCATCATATCCCCTGGTGTTGCTGCCGTCATGGACTTCAGGCGCTCGTTAATCCTGCGGTTGCGATAGGCTTCGAAACTGGTTGCCGTAATATAATAAGGATAGGTGCTATCAACTGGATATTGGTTTGCCGAGCTCTCAAATCCACGTGCCGGATTGAGCGATGCAATCTGATCTTCAGCTGGAATAAAGGCCTGCCAACCCGAAGACCGCCGGGTTCCGTCCAGTACAAAACGCCCCTCATTGTGCCGCCTTACCGGGAAACGTCCGGCGATCCGCATGCCAATGTCTCCCTTGGTCGATGCCACAGCGAAATTCATGGCGGGACTCGCGTACGTCTGCAGCGCGTCGTCAAACGCTTTGAGATTTTTCGCCCGGTTCAGCTTGTAAATGCCGGCCAGATCGTGCGAGGGGTCATGAGCGACCCAACGAAAGGCATATTGGTTTCGGTTGTCGTCAGGGTGATAATGGTCATCGTAAGGGATAGGGCCCCAATCGGTGAACACGATCGTATCCATCACTTCCTCGTGATCGCGAACGCGAAAATGCTCTACATCTTTAACAGTGGGTATCCATTCTCCGTCCAACAGGAACCGTTCCCGCCTGGCGTCCTGAAAGGTGATCGCATACCAGTCAACCAGATCGCGTTGCGAATTGGTTATACTCCAGGCCAGACTGTCGGTCGATCCTATAACGATCCCGGGTACTCCCGGGAGTGCCGCTCCGATGACACTAATGTTTGGTGTGTGCAGCTGGATGGCGTACCAGATGGCAGGAATGTTAAGATTAAGATGCGGATCGCCAGACAACAACGGGTGGCCGCTCGCAGTCCTTTGACCTGAAAGCGCCCAGTTGTTTGAACCGATGCCCGGATCGGGGCGGGGAAGGCGGATCAGTTTAATCAGATCAGCCGGTAACGCCAGGGGTATACTGTCGGGTATGGATCGACTCGCCTTCCAATTTCCTGGATGGTCAACGATCGGATCGCCCACGTCCTCACGGTCGGGGTAGAGCAAATCAACCGTATCGGCGCCAAACAACTTCAGAGAGTTGGTCATCTCCATGTCTTTGTCGCTCATGCAAAGCGATTGCGCCATGCTCTTTATCAGCAGCGCGCACTTCAGTGCCGTCCAGGGTTCGGGACGATAATCCAAAAGCTTGTACTCGAATGGAAGTGATTCGTACGACAACGACGCGATGTAGGCATTCACGCCTTCCGTGTACTTCTCAACCATGATCATCTCATCTTGATTCTGCTTGAGTGCCTCCAGGGCGTGCTTCGCCGCGTAGACCATTCCCAGCCGGCGCTGTCCCCGGTCGTAGTCGAGAATTACGCCGTCGGGACCTGCGCCAATAATTTCTGACACGCGACCCGCGGCCGCGTGGGTCATGAACTCCATTTGCCAAAGACGGTCGCGGGCTGTGACATATCCCTGAGCGAAATACACATCCATATCGTTCGACGCGAAAATGTGGGGAATGGCCAACGTATCGTAAACGACGGTAATGGCGTTCTTCACGCCACGCAGTGTCAGCGGATCAGAATCCGTAACATCGTCGGGCTCCAGGTTATTCCAAAAGCCTTGAAAGGGACTTAGGAACTTCCCGAGCGGAGGGATCGGACTACCCATGATTACCCAACGGCTATCCAGGAAAACGATAAGTCCAATGGTGAGGAACAGGGATACGAGCAGCTTAATGATCCGCATGGTGAAGCGGCCTCTTGACTAGAGGCCCGTAAATCTAATGAAGTGTGCCACGAATGTATTAATAAATCCAGCTGTTCACAGAAGTCATATTCGTGTCATTGCGCTATCTTGCTTTAGTTGAAGTGGTTCGTGTGATACATATTTTGTGCAAGCGGTATTACCTGCCGTCTTAAAATAAATGATACGTGAAAGCCATTCTTGAGAACTATTCCAAAGATCTGGTGAGAAAAGCATCGACCATCAAAGCCATCTTTATGGATGTCGACGGTGTTTTGACCGATGGACAAATCGTGTATGGTGACGACGGTCGTGAACTGAAGAATTTCCACGTCAGAGATGGACTGATCGTGTCGCATCTGAAGCGATTCGGCATCATCACAGGAATTATTTCCGGACGCGAGTCGGCGGCGGTTTCAAAACGTTGTGCTGAGCTGCAAATCGATTTCTGCCATCAGGGCATCCTCGACAAGCTGTCGGTGGTGGAAAAGCTGACCAAGCACTACGGACTGAAGATGAAAGAGGTGATGTACATCGGCGACGACATCAACGATGTGGCAGTCTTCCGGAAATGCGGGCTAAGCGTAGGCCCCGCCGATACGCTTCCATATTTGAAAGACGAAGTCGACCTCGTATCCCGGTATAAAGGAGGGAGAGGGGTAATGCGCGAGGCAGCAGACCTGGTATTGGCTGCGCGCGGGTTCATGGACAAGTTGTTGTGATCGGCTTTAGCGATTTGCCGGATATCACTATCTTTCCGCAAAATCTACCGGGTTAGTGGGCATAAGTTTCGTTCAGGTTTACACGTTGGCGGTCGTTTGTTTTCTCGTCTATTCGCTTTATAAAGAGACTTTTAACCCAGGATTCACCTTCTTTATTTCCACGGTTGCGCTGTTGCTGCCGGGTATCATTACGCCCGTTGAGCTTTTGAAAGGCCTCTCCAATCAGCAGTTAATCATCATTTTCCTTTTGGTTCTCGTTACGGCCGGAATTCGTGTCATTTACGGATCGGCCATGTTTGCCAGGCTTTTCAACAGGAGCCTGGGGCCGAAGGCCTTTTTGGTGCGGATGATGGCGACGGTGACGGCCATTTCCCCTTTCCTTAACAATACCCCCATTGTGGCATTTATGATTCCCTATGTAAGGGACTGGGCGCAGAAGACGGGTAATCCGGCATCCAAATTCCTGATTCCACTATCGTTTGCAACGGTTCTCGCCGGCATGATTACAGTAATCGGAACGTCCGCTAACCTCGTGCTGAATGGTTTGATAGAATCCTACCATTTACCGCTGTTAGGCCCCGAGGACTTCGCCTACCTTGGTATTTTGGTGACCATCGTAGGATGGATTTACCTTTATTTTTATGCCTATCGCATTCTTCCCTCAAATCCCAGCACCCTCGAAACACTAAAGGAAAACCTAAAAGAATACATCGTTGAGACCGAGGTATTTCAGCACTCAAGATTGATCGGAAAAACGGTAAAAGATGCCGGATTGCGAAAGCTCGAGGACGTGTTTCTCGTTGAGATCATTCGCGACGAAAGGATTATTTCGCCGGTATCGCCCGAAGAAGTATTGGAGGCCGGTGACTTATTATTCTTTTCGGGTCGAACCGATTCCATTTACAACCTGATTCAGGCCGACAACGGTCTACGCGTCCCTCGCCAGGATAATCTGGAGGTGGAGGGTCACTTTCATTTTGTTGAAGCGGTTATCCCGGCGAACTCGAACCTCATCGGAATGCGGATAAAAGAATCGGACTTTCGGAAGACCTACAACGCCTCTATTATTGCCATCCATCGCAATGGCAAGCAGTTGCCAGGTAAAGTGGGAGAAATGATCCTCGCCGGGGGCGACTTTCTGTTGCTGTTGTCGAAAGAGAATCAGCACAATGCCAACTATGAAAGGGATTTGTTCTTTGTTACGAAGCCGCAGAAGTTGGCACCTCCGAAGTCTCGCTGGCAGAGCTTGCTTGGCGTGGCTTGTTTTGTGGCGCTCATACTGGGCATTACTGAAGTACTGCCGCTTTTCTCTGTCTGCCTGGGCATACTGGTCGTGCTGGTGCTGACGAGCGTTCTTACGGTTAATGAAATTCGACGGGAGTTGGATCTCAGCTTGTTGCTCGTATTGGTTTGTTCTTTGGCGATTGGTGTGGCGCTGGAGAAATCGGGTACTGCGCAACTGCTGGCGACCGGGGTGATCTATGTCGGTAAGTCAATGGGACCTGTTGGCGTACTGACCGCCCTGTTCGTGGCAACCACATTGCTCACGGCCCTGATCACCAACGCAGCTGCCGTATCAATAGTTTTCCCTATTGCTATGTCGATCGGGGAGCAAATGCACCTGCCCTATACGCCATTTTTTGTGGCGATAGCGTTTGCGGCCTCGGGTGATTTCATGACCCCCATCGGCTATCAGTGCAACCTGATGGTTTATGGGCCAGGAGGGTATACCTTTCGCGATTTTATCCGCGTGGGCACCCCGCTCACGCTCATTTATATTGTAGTTTGCGTTGCTTTTATATCGTGGTTCTATAAGATCATTTGACGTGGAACATATCTATCCGATAAAGACGAAGGTAAGTAAGGCATCGCGCGAAGCATTGATGAAACAGCGAGCACTACTCGTATGGTTTACGGGCTTGTCGGGCTCCGGTAAATCGACCTTGGCAGTGCAACTGGAGGCCCAGCTTCACGAGCTTGGATTTAAGACCTATCTGCTCGATGGCGACAACGTACGGGCCGGGTTGAACAAGGACCTGAGTTTCACAGATGCGGGTCGCATAGAGAATATTCGACGCATTGGCGAAGTAGCCAAGTTGATGCTCGACGCCGGTGTGGTTGTATTGTCGGCATTTATCTCGCCGTTTCAGTCGGATCGTGATCAGGTGCGGAATATCATCGGCGGAGACAATTACGTGGAGGTTTTTGTGGACGCACCGATTGAGTTATGTGAACAACGGGACGTAAAGGGACTTTACAAAAAAGCGCGCGCGGGGGAAGTTAAGAACTTCACGGGTATCGATTCGCCGTATGAGAAGCCTCTGCATCCTGACCTGGTAATCGAAACGGGAAATCTTTCGGTCGACGAATCGATCGGGCGACTCTTGCGTTTCATTGAACCGAGGCTGGCGTATCGGGGTGCGTGATGGTGGAAGTTGAGTGGGAAGTAAGAGGCATAGTCAAGATTGTAGTGGATTGTTAAACACATACGCGCACGTGAAGCAGCGGCTAAGCGCGAGACGGGACTCGAACCATCGTATGGCGGGAACGTGAGCGTAGTATGATAGTAAACGAATATGAGTCAGTATTATCTCAGTCATTTAAAGGAGCTTGAAGCGGAAGCGATCTTCGTCATTCGCGAAGTAGTAGCCCAGTTTGAGCGGCCAGCGTTGTTGTTTTCCGGGGGAAAGGATTCGATTGTGCTGGCCTACCTGTCACGTAAAGCGTTCGCGCCGGCGCGTATACCCTTTCCGTTGGTACACATCGATACAGGTCACAATTTTCCTGAAACGATGGAATACCGCGACTGGCTCGTGAATGAGCTCGACGTTAAACTTATCGTCGGTTCTGTGCAGGAGAGTATTGACAAGGGAAGAGCCCGTGAAGAGACGGGGTTCAACGCAAGTCGAAATGCCCTGCAGACGGTAACCCTGCTGGATACCATCGAGCAGCACAAGTACGATGCGGCCATGGGCGGTGCACGTCGCGACGAAGAAAAGGCGCGCGCAAAGGAACGCTTCTTTTCGCACCGCGACGAGTTCGGCCAATGGGACCCTAAAAATCAGCGACCCGAACTCTGGAATCTTTTCAACGGGCGCAAACACATCGGTGAGCACTTCCGCGTATTTCCGATCTCGAACTGGACCGAAATGGATGTGTGGCAGTACATCTATGCGGAAAATATTCCGATACCGAAGTTATACTATTCACACCAGCGCGAGGTGATCGTGCGCGACGGGTCAATCCTGTCAACTTCACCCTGGCTGAAACTCAAGGAAAATGAGACCCCGCGAATGATGACGGTTCGCTTCCGTACCTGCGGCGACATGCCCATAACCGGCGCGGTTGAATCAGATGCCGACACGGTAGAAAAGATCATTGAAGAAGTTGCCGCATCGCGCAAGACAGAGCGCGGGACACGTGCCGACGACAAACGCTCCGAGACGGCCATGGAAGACAGGAAGAAGAGTGGATACTTTTAATAATTTACATTTACAATTAACAATTGACAATTAGTTGGGCCTCCTTCGTGGGCGCCATGGCCCGATGTAATGGGGTCCATAATTGTCAATTGTTAAATTGTTAATTATCAATTTGTATGAACCAGTTATTGAGATTTACTACGGCGGGAAGTGTGGACGATGGAAAGAGCACGCTTATCGGGCGTTTGCTTTTTGACAGCAAGTCGATTTTTGAGGATCAGCTTGCTGCGGTAGAGGCGTCCAGCGCGAAGAAGGGATACGATTATGTTGACCTGTCCATGCTAACCGATGGATTGAAATCCGAACGTGAGCAGGGGATCACCATCGATGTGGCGTACCGTTATTTTGCCACGCCGAAACGGAAATTTATTATCGCTGATACGCCGGGGCATATTCAATATACGCGCAATATGGTGACTGGTGCTTCGACGGCCAACCTGGCGCTGATCCTGATTGACGCCCGTAAAGGACTCGTGGAGCAGACTTATCGTCATTCCTACATTGCGTCGCTGTTGAAGATCCCGCACGTGATTGTCTGCGTAAACAAGATGGACCTCGTAGAGTATAAAGAGGAGGTGTATGATAAGATCGTGGAGGATTACAAGGCGTTCTCGTCGAAGTTGGAAGTGTCCGACATTCAGTTCGTGCCCATCAGCGCACTCGCGGGCGACAACGTGGTGCACCGTTCGGAGAAGATGACGTGGTACCAGGGCGCGACCTTGTTGCACATGCTCGAGACGGTACATATTGAAAGCGACCACAATCATATTGACAGCCGTTTTCCGGTGCAGTATGTCGTTCGGCCACAGTCGAAGGAGTATCATGATTTTCGGGGCTATGCGGGCCGCGTGGCGGGCGGGATCTTTCGCAAAGGCGACGATGTGCTGATTCAGCCTTCGGGATTTACTTCCCGGATAAAATCCATCATGTTGGGCAGTGAGGTGATCGAAGAAGCCTTCGCACCGATGTCGGTTACGATAACCCTGGAAGATGAGATTGATATCAGCCGGGGAGATATCATCTCCAAACCAAATAATCATCCGCAGTCTGTGCAGGACATTGATGTGATGCTGTGCTGGATGAATCAGCGGGAGCTGCAGCTCAATTCAAAATTTCACGTGCGGCATACAACGAAGGATGTACGCGGAGTTCTTAAAGAAATTCAATACAAACTTGATATCAATACCCTACAACGCGTCGAACAGGTAGATCGATTGACGATGAACGAAATAGCCCGGGTTCGTATCCGTACAGCCCAGCCGTTGAGCGTCGATAGCTATCGCAAAAATCGTATTACAGGCAGCATCATTCTGGTCGATGAAGCTACCAACGAGACCGTTGCCGCAGGCATGATTGTGTAGGAGTGACGCATAGCCGAACCAATAATTTTTTATGAACGAATCACAACTCCTTGCGCTGGCCCTGGGGGCGGCGGAAAAGGCCGCCCGAGAGATATTAACGGTTTACCGTTCAGATGATTTTCAGGTGGAGGCGAAGGGCGACCAATCACCGCTCACGATAGCGGACAAGAAGGCGCATGAAATTATTTCGGCTGGATTGAGTGCGTCGGGGTATCCCGTGCTGTCGGAGGAGGGACGTAACATTCCCTTTAACGAGCGAAAGAACTGGGAGTACTTCTGGATGGTGGATCCACTCGATGGCACCAAAGAGTTTGTCAAACGCAACGACGAGTTTACGGTAAACATCGCACTCATTCACCGAAACCAACCGGTTCTGGGGGTGGTTGCCGTGCCTGTTACGGGGGATATTTATTTCGGCGCCTCGGGTCGCGGCGCGACACTCAGGAGGGGAGGCAAGGACACGATTTTGCCGAGGCGAGGTCCGGTTGATACTATGGCGTCTGGCCTTAGGGTTGTAGCATCCCGTTCTCATATGAATCAGCCCACAGAGAATTTCATCAATAGCCTGAAAGACGCGGTGCTTGTTTCGGCGGGGAGCAGCTTGAAGTTTATGCTGGTTGCGGAAGGAAAAGCGGACCTGTATCCGCGATTTGGCCCGACCATGGAATGGGATACTGCGGCCGCTCACTTGATCGTGAATGAAGTCGGCATGAAGGTTTATCGCGAGGGCGAAATTGCCGAGTTGCGTTACAACAAAGAGAATTTGCTCAATCCCGATTTTATGGTGCGGTAAGCATCGAAGCGGCCGTTGACGTTGTGTTGCCCGTATGCACAACTTCGCCAGACAAAGTCACATCTGAAGAAACATACGTTTTATCCCTCGTCAGATGCACAGCATGATGGGTATCCCTGCTTTCCGGGGATAGACTTAGGGCGTGAACGCAAAATACCTCGCCGAATCTTACACGACTAAGGATGCTGGCATGTATCGTCAGTGCAATGCAGCGCAAACTGCCTATTTTGCCAATTCTAAAAAGCAGAATGATGAAACCGTTTTTTGTGGTTGTGTTAGTGCTGGCAACGATGGGTGCGCACGGACAGGGAGTTAATCCCAATTGGAAGCAAGAGCTCAAAGAGAATCTCGATAAATTCCTTCTGTGCACGACCGGGGGCGATAAGGCGGCCTGTAGCAGCTACGTTGGCGAGTCGCTGAAAGTCGTGTATAAGGTAGACGATTTTCACAACAAGAAAACCGGCCGTTACATGACGGCGTCTGAAATCTCAACCTATTTGAAGACCTCGGGTAGCTGGTCCGCCCTCGGCCTCTCGTACGACCAACAGGTGTTGGATCGCGCGGCAGAGATGGCCAACGCGCGCAAAGCAGTTGTGGCTGTTTACAACAACGCGGCTGGTGTCGGCCACATAGTCTTGATTACACCCGGCGAGATGACGGCTTCGGGGTCCTGGGGACTCAAGGTACCGGCAGCGGCATCGTTCTTTACTATTGAGCCGGCGAAGTCGTTTACGGACAAGGGACTATCGTTCGCATTCTCCAAGCAGATGCTGAAGGACGTGACGATTTACGCGCGTAAATACTGATGAAATCCATTTGAACGCTGGGCGCGCAAGGGGCAGATGCCGCTCAATTTTAAGGGCATTGATTGCCAATTCTAAAAGATCGACCTGAAAAGCAGAAACAACGTTCCGGCCATGATCATTACGACGGGTAGTGTCAGGAACCACGCGATCAAAATATTGCGTACGGTTTCGGGCTGAAGGTTCTTCACGCCGCGGTTGGCGACCATGCTGCCGGCGATACCTGAACTGAGGACGTGCGTCGTACTGACCGGCAAACCGAAGTGAGACGAAAGTCCGATAGTACTTGCGGCTACAATTTCTGCGCTGGCACCCTGTGCATAAGTAAGGTGTTCCTTTCCAATCTTTTCACCGACAGTTTTTACGATGCGCTTCCATCCGATCATGGTGCCGAATCCCAGCGAGAGTGAAATCAGCAGGATCACCCATCGCGGGGAGTAGTCGGTTACTTTCCGCACATTCTCCATCTCATCCTTCAACATTTTACGTTCTGCATCGCTGATTTTTATCTCTGGCTTCTTTGTGATATCCTTCAGGTTACGATCAAAAATCATGATGTCTTTTCTCACGAAAAAGCGATCGTCCTTGGGAATGTCGTTGATGTTGACCAGCGTGGAAAAACGCTGTTTCAGACGATCATTTATGGCGCGGGTTTCTCCATATCGGGCGCGGTCAGGTTCAGAGAGCACCGTCGAATCCATGGCTGCCACAACGCGCTCGATGCGCGAAAGGGAGTCGGGCAGTTCGGTCGGCGTAAAGTTTTCATTCAACGCAAAATAGGTTGGCACGATGCCAATGAGGATCAGCATAATAAGACCAACACCTTTTTGTCCGTCGTTCGATCCATGGAAGAAGCTCACGAGTGTGCAGGTAACGACCAGCGTGGCACGTATCCAAAAGGGAGGTTCCTTGTCTTTCTTCGGTTCCTTGAAAAGGCTTTCACCATAATCCG
>DATHKA010000421.1:0-20304 GCA_035489615.1 Chryseolinea sp. | reverse complement strand
CGAATGGTGATATCTATGTGGCCGATGGATATGGATCGGACTACATCATTCAATACGATCGGAACGGAAAGTACATCCGGCACTTTGGCGGACGCAACAATGCCGATAAGGAGCACAATCTGGTGAACGCTCACGGTGTTGCCATCGATGTGCGCGATGCGAATAGCCCTACCGTTATTTGCACTTCGCGGGAGGAAACTTGCTTTAAGGTTTATTCCCTTGACGGGAAATTCATCAAACGCATGGACATGCCCGGCATGTTCGTATGCCGACCTGTGGTGGATGGGAAAAACCTGTACGCCGGTGTGTGCTGGTCGAAAGATGCGGCCGGCAACCGCCAATCCGATACAGGTTTTGTAACGATCCTCGACGAGAACAATAAAGTTGTCTCCTGTCCGGGTGGCAATGAACCAGTCTATAAAAGCAACGTTCTTCAACCGGTGATGCAATCTTCGGCAAGAGTATTTCATCATGGTCACGATGTTTGCATCGACGACGACAAAAATCTCTACGTCTGCCAGTGGAATGCAAACTATACACCGCCGGTCAAGTTGACGCGGGTATAAATCACCTGTACACGTCTCGCACGACTGCGATCAATTTATGAAGTATGTCAAGATTGAAGGTGGGAAAAAGCTGAGCTCATTCATCGAGCCCATGAAAGCCCAGCTGACTGATCTGAAGGCGTTTGATTCGCGCGAGTGGGTGTTCGAGATTAAATGGGATGGCTATCGAGCCATAGCCGAAGTGGGGACGAAAGGAGGCAACCGCCTCTATTCCCGCAATGGACTCAGTTTTGATAAGGCCTATCCGAAGGTATTCGATGCCCTTAGCAAGATCAAAAAGGAAATGGTTATCGACGGTGAAATTGTCGTATACGATGAACACGGCAAGCCCTCCTTTCAGAAGTTGCAGAACTATCGCAACACCGATAAGCACCCCATACAATTTATTGTATTCGATATACTTGAGCTTGGGCACAAGAGCCTCACCAACCTGACGCTGCTGGAGCGGAAGGACATACTGAAGAAGGCGCTTCCGAAATCACCCGTGATCATGTACTGTGAGCATGTTGCAGACCATGGGAAGGCACTTTGGTCGGAGTTGCTGAAGATGAATCTTGAGGGTATGATTGCCAAGCGAAAGAAAAGCACTTACGCGGTTGGAAAGCGATCGAAGGATTGGCTTAAGATCAAGAATATCAAGTCGCAGGAGGCGATTATTGTCGGGTATACGGCGCCAAAAGGTTCCCGCAATCACTTTGGTTCACTAATCCTGGCAGTAATGGATGGCACGAAACTGGTGTGCATAGGCCATGTGGGAACGGGATTTACGGAGGCTGTACTAAAAGATGTGTATAAGAAGATGAAGCCGCTTCGCCGTAAGACCACTCCTCTGGACGTGCCTATTAAGGAAACACCTGATATGTCGTGGGTTGATCCCACACTGGTATGCAACATTGCGTTCAGCGAAATAACTGAAGATGGCAGTGTAAGACACCCCGTTTTTCAAGGGCTTCGGGTCGACAAGGAAGCTGCTGAAGTGAAGCTTGAGAAGGCCTGAGGACACTATACTTAAGGCTGCCGGCTATCCGAGCAGGCTCTTAAAAACGTGAATCATGACGTAGGTCAGGGAGAAAGTGCCGACCGTGGTGTTGAAGATGGCGTAGGCTTTCAGCTTAAAATCCGCCGCTTCGGGGTTTTTTGCCCACCGGCTCAGGCAGAAACTGCCTGCGGTGATCCCGACCAGGGCTATAGCGACGACGATGAGTTGGTTTGGGGCCATTGCGGGTTGGCTTTATCAGGAAGATAGGCAAATAAATTGAAGGTGGGGTTGCCAGGCTCCGTTTTTTCCAAAAACCTTACTTGAGTCAAAAGCGGATTGTTTTGGATTGGCGAAGCGGGCAAAAAACATCGAACATCGTTTAAGATTTTTTAAACTTAAAGACCTCATGATTACCAATTTCACTTTTATCCCTACAGAGGACGTACAATCCCCCAGCCGCCGGGGCCAATGGATGTGTGTGCATTGCTGCCATTTCGTTGAATTCACCGCTGAAGGCTTTGGACGACACATCAAGACCTGCACAGCATTTCACCGCTTCGAAGAATCGCGCGCAAATTTTATCTACAAGACCGATCTGCCGGTATCACCCCTGCTGCTGTTTCAGTAGTCTTCGACCCACCGTCTGCTCTGACAACCTTCCCGATGGTGGAGAGGTTGGTCACGTTATCTTGTTGCCGCGAACACCAACCTTGCAGAGCATGAGTCTTGCGACGTGAGTGCCTGGTAGTGTTGGCTATTTTAGCCCGCCTGCTTATCTTCGGTAGTAAGCACCTGCTTTTAGCCGCAAATTGCTTAGCGTATCGTTGGGAATGAAGGACACCTGACGTACGCCGTTGTCGATGTCCACATCGTTGAAGGAAACATTCAAAAATCAAAGTATGAGACGGAAGCCGCTTCTACTGATGCTGATCGTATGGGTATCAGCTGTGCAGGCACAAGATTACAGCTACGATCAGAATTCAGAAATGCGCGGCATTGAGACCTTCACTGAGCGGGCGTCGCTGGAGATTACTCCCATGAGGACGAAAATCCTCGAAGAACGTGAAACCATCTTGCCAATCGTTGGAGCACTAGCCGCCCCGTTGGTCAACGTCGGTATCTCTGTCGTCAAGGCAAGTCTGGAAAAACGGGCGCGACAGTATTTGGCCAGTTATGCCTGTACAAACTCGGGCGACGCTTTCTTTGAGACGCGCCAGTTCGCCAATCTTCCGGAACTGACGATTCGACATTCAATCACGATTCAGGACCGATCCAGTAGTTCAGGGGTAAAAACAGTCGACGCATTGGTTCTCGTGCTGGAACCGGAGCTATCGTCCGACAAGCATGCATTTCGTTATCGCGTAAAGAGTGTAAACATGGCGTACTCGAAAGCGCGAACCAAAGGCAAGTTCGACTATATCGATGTACAGCTCGACGTGATCTTCCGGTCGTTGGCCACTGAAGCTACCAGGCAGGAAGTTGTTACCCTGCGAGCATTCTCGTTTGTTATCCCCTCGGTGAAGCCAAATGCCCCGTATGATGTGACATCACTGCCCCGCAGCAGTTGGCTCCCATTTCCGCCTGCCATGCAGCTTGCGAAGGGCGTGGGGGTGTACGACAAGACTGGTCCGTACGAGTTTCTTATTAATGTCACCGAGTCAAATCCTTATAAGGTCAGGGCAGAGAACAAGCAATCTGTTGTCGAGCAGAGCAGCGCTGCCCTGTCAAAATTAGCCGCTGAAATTGCCGAATTGATGAAAGCATCGGGCAAGTAGCGACGGGCGGAATCAAATACCCGGAATCAGCACCGTAAATGTGGCACCCACACCCAATTCTCCCGAGGCATAAATACGGCCCCCATGATTCTCCACAATCTTACGGCACATCGACAGACCAATACCGGTGCCTTCGTATTCCGATATGGCGTGCAGACGTTGAAAGATATCGAAGATTTGCAAGGCGTTGGCCTGATTGAAACCAATACCATTGTCGCTCACCGAAATCTTGTAGTAGGCGTTTGCCTCCTTCAGATCAGGATCGTGACCGATTTCCCCCCGTGATAATTTTCGAACCGTTATACGAATGCGTGAGGGCACGTCCGGTTTGGCAAATTTCAGGGCATTCGAAATCAGGTTGCCAAACAGCTGACTCATCTGAACGGGCGTAGCGTAGACAACCGGCAGCGGATCACTTTCGATAGTGGCCTGCTTCTGCTCGATCAACAACTCGAACTCACTGCAGACTTCTTCTAACACTCCATTCAGGTCAATATTTTCAAACTGATTGTTGATTTTTGAAAGTTGAGAAATACTGAGCACGTCCCGAATCAGGGTCAACATGCGCGCCGCAGACGTCTCGATTTTCTCCAGGTACATTTTCGTTCTCGGATCAACCTGATCGGCCAGAGATTTGTTAACGATACCCAGGAAAGTGCTGATCTTGCGCGCAGGTTCCTGCAGATCGTGAGAGGCAATGTAGGCGAACTGAGAAAGTTCGGCGTTAGATTTCTGCAAGTCGCGCGTGCGCTCGGCAACCACTTCTTCAATTTTCTGACGGGCGAGTACCTGTTCCGTTACATCGATCGTTATGGCTAGCACCCCCAGTATGGTACCATCAGCATCCTTGTACGGTTCATAGACAAAATCCTGGTAAATGATCTCTTCCTTGCCGTTGCGCATGAGCCTGACCGGATGACCAATGGCACGATAGCTGCATCCGGTGATGTACACCTGGTCAATGATGGGAATCAGCCCCTGGTCGCGGACCTCTGGCAAGGCCTCCACGATAGGTTTGTTCATGACTGTTTCCTGCGGTTTCCCCCACAATTCAATAATCAGATCGTTGGCCACGTGAACAACATGGTTCGGCCCGATCATGATGCACATCGCCACAGGGGCCTGCTTGACCATGCTCCTGAAGTTGCGCTCATTTTTTTCGATCTGCATCTTGGCCATGATCAAATCGCTAACATCGGCGGCGGTATTCATGACACCATAAACTTTACCGGATCGGTCATACAATGGTGTAAAGCTATAGTTGAAATAGAACGGTCGAAGTTTGCCGTCCACGACGAGATCAACCTGCTGGTTACGCGCGTGAAACGGTTGTCCCGAGGTGTAAACGTGGTCAAGTTGCGGATAGATTTCCTGCCCTTCGAGCTCGGGCAACACCTCGCGGTAGGTTTTTCCCACCACGCCCGGGCCCTTGCCCCACACATCGATGATCGACTGGTTCGCCATTTGGATACGCATTTCGCGCCCGACATAGATGCCAATGGGAAATGGTGCGCTTTCTATGATGGCGCGGATTTGATGTTCACTGGCCTCCAGACTCTTTCGTCCCAACACCTCTTCGGTCACGTCCGACGCCACGACCATCACGCCGGATATTGTGCCATCGGGCTCACGAAAGACTTCGTACACGAAATGGACATAGGCAGTGGCCGTACCTTCATTCCTGAATAGGGTAACGGGCGCGCCATACGCCGTGTACGTCTTCCCGGTATGATACACGTTTTTGAGAAGGTCTTCGAATCCCTCGTACCGGGCGTCTATCAATACGTCGAATACGGGTTTGCCCAGGAACGCCTCGCGTGGTTTTCCCCAAAGTTCAAACATTTTTTCGTTCGCGATTTCCACGATGTGCTGGGGCCCCGTGAGGATGCACATGGCCACCGGCGCCTGACTGATAATGCTCAATAGATTCGACTCGCGCGCCAGCAATATTTTTTTAGTCCGCTCAAGCTCGTGCAAGGTCTGCACCTTCGACGTGGTCTCATGGCAAACTACCAGCACGCCATCGATCGCTCCGGTTTCACCAATTACGGAGCTGTAGGAAAACGTCCAGTAAACTTCTTCCAGATGGCCATTTCGATAGATTGGAATCAGCTGATCCTCCAGGAAGAATGATTTGTTTGTCGTGCGTACCTGGTTAATGAGCGGATAGATGACCGGCCATATTTCGGGCCAGCACTCAATTGCACGCTGTCCCAGGGCCACAGGATGTTTTCCGGTTTCTCCCAGGCTGGGTCGATAGGCGTCGTTATAAAACTGAATCATTTCGTCGCCCCACCAGAGAAACATAGGAAACTCCGAGTGCAGAATTACCCCGACGATCGCTTTCAACGTCTGTGGCCACGCCTCCACCGGTCCTAACGGCGTAAGTGACCAGTCGTATGCGAGCGTTAGTGCGCCCATCTCGCCCCCACCTTCGAGAAAGTGATATCTAGTCTCCCTAGCGATTGTCACCATACGTTATTTCTCCAGGATTTTTTCAATGTCGTCGAAGAATCCCTTTAAGACAGATTCCCACGCAGGCAGGAGATCAGGCTTTGTAATAAAATGTCGCGCACCCATCGTCAGAGTTTCCCGAATGGTTTGCGCATCACCGCTGGTGCTAAGTATCACCACCGGTATCTCGATGAGATGTTTATGATGTTGGATTTCTTTCAGGAACTGCCGGCCGTTCATGAGCGGCATGTTTAAATCCAGAAAAATGAGGTCGGGCAAGTTAGCGGAATGCAATTTGTCAAGGGCAATCTTGCCGTTGGATGCCGTTTCGCAAATCATATCTGGCAAAATCTCCTCCATGACCTGCAAAAAAAAGTCTCGATCATCCTCATCGTCGTCGATGAGCATCAAATGCTTGTAATGGCTCCTCACAATTCGAAAGTTAATAGAAAATAGATCTTGCCTCAGCGCCGCCGGGCATATTTTCCCGTACCGGGTAAGTTCCACTCCCCCTGCGTACAATGCCTGTTCAATCGATAGAAGAACAGCGCTTTTATGGCCTTGTACCCACTGAAATAAATTCTTCGTTCCTTTAAAACAAGCCCTCGGTAACGCGCTATCTTTCACCCTTGACCTATCCTTATGAAGATATCTATGTTGCCTGCAGCCATGCTTTTGTTGGCTGCAACGGCCTGCAAAAAGCAGGAGCCTTTGCATGACACCTTCGCACGCATCGACGTGGAAGTAACCCAAAATTTTAAAGCCTATTCAACGCTGGAAGAGGCGACCTCTACCATCGGCCATCGGCTTACCGGTTCCGAAAATGGAAAAAAGGCAGAGGAATACGCCTACAACAAATTTAAGGAGTATGGTTTCGACGATGTCGCCTATCAGGATTTCCGCGTTACCGCCTGGTCGCGCGGTACAATTTCGGTTCAGATCGACAGCGATTCGGTGCCTGCGGTCACTCTCGGACATTCGCCTGTACAGGCAGACATGACCGGCGAGTTGGTCGATATGGGAAGTGGGCTCGAATCCGACTATGTGGGTCGCACGGACGTGGCAAAAGGAAAGATCGCATTTTTTTACATAGGTATTTTGCCGGGTAGTCCTGAAGGGTCGCGTAATCTTCACCGCAGCGAAAAAACGGCGATTGCCATCCGGCATGGTGCGGTCGGCGTAATCATTTACAACCAGGTAGACGGCGGCATCATGTTTACCGGTACTGCGTCGGTGACCGGCGAACTGTTGAACATCCCAGCCATCTGCATTCCAAAAGAAGAAGGTTTCAAGATCAAGGATAAGCTGAAGACGCAGAAAATTTCCGCGCACATTGCCATGACGAATCACAGCGACCCCATTCAGGCGCGCAACGTGGTGGCTACCCTAAAAGGCACAGAATTTCCCGACGAAAAAATTGTCATTGGAGGCCACCTCGATTCATGGGATCTTTCAACGGGCGCCATAGACAACGGCATCGGGTCATTTGCAGTATTGGACATCGCACGTGCATTTAAGGCAAATCACCTCCAGCCTAAGCGCACGGTTCAGTTCATTATGTTCATGGGAGAGGAGCAAGGCCTTCTGGGTTCGACGTACCTGGTAGAGCAGGCCATCAAGGACGGTTCGATCGAAAACATCCGATACATGATGAACCTTGACATGACAGGAAATCCGATCGGGATCAACGCGGGCGGCAAGCTCGACGATTCTACCTTCTTCCGAAATCTGGGCGCTGAAGTAGCTCGCATCGACACGGTATTTAAAAACACCATCACCGGCGAGTCCGGGTTACATAGCGATCACCAGCCATTCATGCTCGAGGGTGTACCCATTCTGGGCCTTAATGGAAATCTCGATCGTTCTATCTATGGCTGTTACCACGCGAATTGTGATGATTTTAAACTGGTCAACAAGCAACACGTACTCAATACCTCCCGATTCGGAACCATGGTCCTTTATGGTCTGGCCAATGCGGAAAAACTTCCGGCATCCAAAATGGACTCGGAGACGACCAAGCAATTTATGATCGACAATCACCTGGAAGAACCTTTGCGCTTAGCGGGTGACTGGAAGTGGAATTAGTAATTACTCATTGTAATTGGGTCTGGTTCTTCGTGAATACGAGCTTACGAGAATGAGTATCAGGCCAATCACGATGGATACATCGGCAAGGTTGAAGATGCCTGTTTGAAAACGACCGTACTGAAGATGCAGAAAGTCGGTCACGGATCCATAAAAGAGTCGGTCCATAATATTACCCAATCCACCCCCCACGAGAAAACAAATCCCGGCTGCCCTCAGGTAAGTGATACGGTCATTGATCAGCAAATAAATCACCGCCACACCCAGTGCCAGCAGCGGCAGCACCGCCAGCAGGATCGTCTTCAACTGTTGGGGTAGTGCATGCCCCAGGCTCAGGAACGCGCCCTTGTTTTCGACTTTTGTAAGCGTCAGGTGGCCCTTGACAATGGCGATTTCTTCGTAGTCATCCACATTTTTTCTGACGATACGTTTTGACAGCTGATCGCATCCGAAATTACAGACCAGTATCACCGTAATCAGCAATAATCTTGTAACCCTGTTTCCCGCCATAGTCACGTTTTCGATGGAACCTTAAGCCTCAATCGCATCGGCTTGATTGATGAAATTAGAAAATTATCCGTGAATAAGCGACTCGTTTTCTGCCGGGCGCGGCCACCCGTCTTTTATCGGCGACGGTACCTCCTGCACGGTGACAAAATGGACAATAAACGTTAACTTCAACGTTTGAAATGACAACCCCATGAATCTAAACATCGATGCAGTAAAAGAAAATACGTTCGACGCCATCGTGGTGGGAAGCGGTATCAGCGGCGGCTGGGCAGCGAAAGAACTTACAGAGAAAGGGCTCAGGACCCTCGTGCTTGAACGGGGAAGGGAAGTCGAGCACTTGCGCGACTACCCCACGATGATGAAGAATCCCTGGGAGTTGCCACACGGCAACCGGGTAACACCCGAGGAGTTGAAATTCTATCCCGTGCAGTCCCGCACCAACTGGATCAATCAGGGAAATAAACACTGGTGGGTAAACGATCTCGACAATCCCTATACGGAAGTAAAGCCGTTCGACTGGATAAGAGGATACCACACGGGAGGACGTTCACTGATGTGGGGCAAGCAAACGTATCGCCTATCCGACCTTGATTTCGACGCCAACAAGAAAGACGGTGTGGGCGTTGATTGGCCCGTTCGATATGCCGACCTCGCGCCGTGGTACGATCATGTGGAAACGTTCATCGGGGTAAGCGGTCAGGCGGAAGGACTGACGCACCTTCCGGATGGAAAATTTCTGCCTCCTATGGAACTGAACTGCGTTGAGCAGGTGCTCCGTGAACGCATGTCTGAAAAGTTTGGCAGAACGGTCACCATAGGCCGCGTGGCGCATCTCACGGCGCCACTGCCGCACGATCCCAGTCGTGGCGTGTGTCAGTCGCGCAATCTATGCGATCGCGGTTGCCCCTATGGCGCCTACTTCAGCAGTAATGCGAGCACCCTGCCATGGGCGAAGAAGACCGGCAACATGACCATGCGATCGAACGCCATCGTGCATTCCGTGCTGTATGATGAGGCGAAGGGCAAGGCAGTGGGTGTAAAGGTACTGGACGCCGAAACGAAAGAAGAGACGGACTATTTCGCCAAGATTGTTTTCCTAAACGCCTCGTCGCTGGGAAGCACTTTTATTTTGCTGAACTCCACGTCGTCGCGATTTCCAAACGGTATGGGTAATGGTAGTGATCAATTGGGTCGCAATCTGATGGATCATCAGTATCGCACCGGGGCCGAGGCGGATGTCGAAGGATTTGAAGATAAATACTACGTCGGACGGCGACCGAATGGTATTTACATTCCGCGATTCCGGAATATCGGAAAGGATAAGCGCACGGATTTCATCCGGGGTTTCGGGTATCAGGGAAGTGCGAGTCGTGAGGGCTGGTCGCGAGGAGTGGCGGAAATGTCGTTCGGGGAAGAGCTCAAGAAGGAACTTACAGAACCAGGTCCCTGGCGAATAGGGCTCACCGGTTTTGGTGAATGTCTTCCCTATAGCGACAATCGCGTCGTACTGAATCGTGAGAAGACCGACAAATACGGAATGCCAACGCTATCGATAGACGCCGAGTGGAAGGCTAACGAAAAGGCGATGCGCGTTGACATGCGCGAGTCGGCAGCCGAAATGCTCACCGCTGCAGGCTTCAAGAACGTAAGAACCTACGATGCACCCGATAACATCGGCCTCGGCATTCACGAAATGGGCACCGCGCGCATGGGCAAAGACCCTAAAACATCAGTACTGAATAAATGGAACCAACTCCATGAAGTATCGAATGTGTTCGTAACCGATGGTGCAGCGATGACTTCATCGGCCTGCCAGAACCCGTCCCTGACCTACATGGCCCTTACCGCGAGAGCGGTTGACTACGCCGTCCGCGAATTTAAGAAGGGTAATGTGTGACAAAGAGAGCAAACGCCGGCGAGTGCTTTCATCCGAGATATTCATGGCAGAGAAGCTCAGCATCTTAAACTACGACATAAAACGAAGTTACATCCCAAGCGTACTAACTCCATGAACAGACGAGAAGCCATTCAACGCACAGCCATGATCCTGGGCTATGCTGTCGCCGGTCCAGCAATGGCTGGCGTACTAAACGGTTGTCAGGCCACACCAGCACTGCCGTTCAAGCCCGCCTTTCTTACCGCAGAACAGGCGCAACTGGTCATAGCGTTATGCGACGTAATCATTCCGAAGACGGATACGCCAGGTGCCGTCGAGGCGGGTGTGCCCCAGTTCATCGACGACATGTTGCTTTCGGTCTACACGCAAGCCGACAAGGATCGCATGGCGAAAGGACTCAGCGCGTTCAACGAAGAGGCAAGATCGGCGTATGATGATGTGTTTGCTGAAATAAAAAAGGAAGACCAGATCGCGCTGGTAAAGAAGCATCACGAGGCGCTGGCCGGAAAAAGCGGCGACAGTTCTGCAGGCTGGTGGAGGGCCAGTGGCGCCGGCGAAAAACCGCTTATAATAGAAATGAAAGAGCTCATTCTATTGGGCTTCTTTACCAGTCAGCCAGGCGCGACAGAAGTATTGCAGTACAACCAGGCGCCGGGACCTTACAAAGGTTGCGTACCACTTGCCGAAGTAGGTAAAACCTGGGCAACCTGATTTCAAGCGTCAGATTGATGCTGCGCACGGTGGTTCGCGAAATAATTCATCGCCTTTTGCGTTCTTGACGGAGCTGAGTTGCTTATGAAGCGATTTCTTTTCCGAGTCCTGAGTCTTGCGCTGTTTCTGGTCACCACATTGGTCACCAAGGGGCGCGCACAAGCGGCCTGGGACGCCTATCTCGCCCGTTACGACGGCGGATTAGGTTCTGTTGTATTGAGCATGGACGTTGCCCGTACGGCGCCCCGTCACGATTTGCCTTTCTTGCTCATAACGGGTGTAACCTTTCAGAAGTGCACGGGTGATGGATTTCCAGAGCGTCGGGAACTCAAACGAATGAATCGGTTGTCGGATGACATCAATCGAGAACTATTCGCCATGTCTGGCAGTAAGCAGGCACAGGCTCTTTTGGTTGGCACGTTTACTCATCAATGCCAACGCCTGGATTACATTTATCTTGCGGATACCACCGGCATTCGTGAAGCGCTCGAACGGTTTGAACATAAGAGAGGATATGCCACTTACAATTTTCATATTCGGCTGATAGAAGACCCAGAATGGGACGCCTATCGGAATTTCTTGTATCCCAATGATGGCGTACGCACTTTCATGATGAACAACCGGGCCATCACTCGCATGACGGACGCAGGTGATGCGCTCAGTCGACCCAGATTCGTTGAACACCTCATTTATTTCGATACAATTAAGGATCGCGAGCTGTTTATACGCTATATTGCCAGGATAAAATACGATATCAAGGAAGAGCGCGATATGCGTCGCGACAGTCTTCGGTATCAAGTGCGCCTGGCAAAGTTTGGAACGGTGAGTCTGGAGGAAATGAATGATCAAACGGCCTATCTCAGCACGAAGGCCAGGGAATTCGGCGGTGTTTACGATGGATGGGAAACGAAACTGATCGGAACAAAACAACGGTTTCACCTTCTGTATAACTCCCTTGCCGAACCCACTAATACAGCAAAATAGTTTGTCAGATATAAACCATTTTGGATCCAATCCAGTTAAAGTAATTAGGAACGATTCTTGCGACCCCGCATACGTTCCCACACATCAAGCAGCTAAGCAACCATAGTTTTTTTCTTTAATCGACAACCATTTAGTTTTATCATGATTCTTTTTGAACCCGGTTCGAAATGCCTTATTGATGGCAAGACCGAAGCAGTTATTTTGAAATCTTTCAACAGAGCACAAGCGAGGTTCATTGTTGAGATCCCCGGCACCAGTGTGCAGATTGTTGAGCGGGAGCGGCTTTCGCACGTACCGGCAGCTACGGCTTCGGTTCCAGCAATATAACTTTCGGCTCCACTGCCTTATCTCTTTGAGAGGCGACTAATCCGGTTGCCCGGTTAGGTATTTATTTTTCTTCCATGGCATCTTGTCAAGGTCAGGAGAAATGCCATTCCTCTGCACGACGTCTTATCACCCGACATCGATCGAAAGAGGTTTGCTGTTCGAAGCAGGCATGATTGACGATGAGTTCTGGCAATCCAAAACGCAAATCCAGTTCCGCGGGGACGCGGCGGTAACACCACGAGTGTACTACTTATGTACTACCCTAGTGTGCTACTAGTGTACAGCAGAGGCAATCACATTTCTCGTGAGAATCGCCAGGCTGTCCTGAAAGCGCGACTGTATAATGAAATCAGTGAATAAGGTATCGCGTGTACGTTCGGCAAACACGCCGGATAGCTGACCGTTTGCATATAGAAACAGCTGAGAGAAAATATTGACAACGAAGTCGGCGGAATAGTGATTCGATAGCTTGTAAGGCATGGGAAACTCCAGCAGGAATTTCGACGTAACGGTAAGTTCGCACACCTTTCCCCGGCGGTAGGCTAGTGTTTCCACGGTGATGTCTACGGCATGCCGGAAGTTATCTTTTTCGGAGCATACATTGGGTGTGATCCGTGTCGTGAATTTGTTTTCCTGATCGGATGAGTAGGAATGCTCTCTGATCTCGAATTGGTCGACAGAAAAACCTTCGATCTTAATAGAACAATCGATCTTCATTTTTCAGACTGTTTTTGGTGTGATCAACAAGCCGTATATAAAGTCTGCCTTGCAAATCATGATCCAGGAATCACGGTGGAGAAAATCAGGAATTTCAAACAGGTGACCAGGCGCGTTCATAAGGCAAATTTATGATAGCAAAAAATGCAAAGGCAAAGCTAATAAAAACCGGGCGCTACATCAGAACAATTCTCAACCTGCCATCTTGGGCTGGTACAACGCGAGTACGCCGTCTTGCGACAGTGATGGGTAAAACTAATATATTTAGTTAAACTCTTTTGATGATAAACTAATATTATTAGGTTTACAGCACACTAATGTATTTACCGGATATGGCAATGACGATCAGTATCGAACAGGTCAAAACATCGAATTTGGCCCGTTTTTACCCTGTTGAGGATGCATTTCTTAAGAATTGGTTCAAGGGGGTAGTGACCGCTTTCGAAACGCATGGAAAAGTCGACTTATCGCGCTTCGAGAATCAGGCGATCAACTATGAATTTCTTCAGTCACCGGACTACGTGAACCGGATAGATTTCACGGGGAATGGGGGCGCAATACTAACGACCCGGCAGTTGACGGTCGAATACCGTCATACGACAGGTGCGTTCTCGGGCAACGACATCGTCGTCCTGATGAAACGACTGCGGTTCGTCCATAAGAGAAACGAGGCCTGATTTTAAGAACGCATAAGCATGTCGATCAGAAGTGAACGAATGCCGCGGTCGTTGATACCGCCGCAGCTCAAGCTTTTCGAGGCATCGGACATCGATGCGTTTTTCAGGTATGCGGAAAAAACATTTCACCTGTCGCCAAAGTGGTTTACCTCGTATCAGCGCGAACGTGACAAAACCCTTCATGGCGGAAATGAAGTAGAGTTCTTCTTCGCATTCGTTACTCAGCACCTTGAACCGATGCTCAAACAATTGTTGGCGCGACCCGATATGGTGACCCATGCGCTCTGTCAGTACCTCATTCGGGAAAAGATTGCGCTGTCGACCAAAAATGAAAAGGAGATACGCGACTTTTACAAGCGCCGATAACACTCCCAGCCCCGTGAGCAGAGAAGTATAGAGATAGCCTTGGTGTAATTCCTGGGCCCTGCTATTTTGCGGCATACCAAGCACGCTCATGGAAGACCACCCTGCACGCACTGGGCGTGAATCGCCAAATCAAAATATCAAATCAGCAAATGAACCTGAGAAGGTCATTTTCGCCGCGGGTTCAGGCATCACCAGCAAGATATTCATTCGATACATAGCGGAAATGACCGGGAAACCCAATCCCCGGATTTGCCATATACCTACAGCAACAGGCGACAATCCAAACACCATCGTCAACTGGTATGTCAACTGCGAAGACCTACCCGTGCGCCCTTATGTTATGCGAACGTTTATTAACTCACTTTACACGCCCCTGTCGTTCGAAGAACAGCTGCTCAGTATGGATGCCGTCATCGTTGGAGGCGGAAACACCCTCAATATGATCGCGATCTGGAAAGCGCAGGGTATCGATGTTGCCCTGCGCAAAGCATACGATGCCGGAATTATCCTGGCGGGTGGCAGCGCAGGATCGTTGTGTTGGTTCAACGAAGGCTCAACCGATTCCAGGCCAAAAGAGCTTACCGTGGTTCAAGGCCTTGGTTTTCTGAATTTCAGCCACTCCCCGCATTATCTGCGGGAGTCGGGACGACGACCGTTGTATCAACAGCTGATTGCCAATGGAGTGATGGGACCAGGCTATGCCTGCGATGACGACGCCGCCATGATTTTTGTGAATGGCCGATTGAGACAGGCGGTATCTTTGAACGCCCAAAATAAATGTTACTACGTTGGACGCGATGGCGAAAAAATTTTTGAACAACTTATCGAAGCGGAAATATTAGGAGCATAGCAAAAGATCAGGCGTCACACACCGCGCCTTCAATTTCTGCCCGTTTTTTCGTAACCTGCTTCTGTGCTGCCTACCGAGCCCAGTGCCGCGTCATCGGTATCAGTCGAATATTTGCTGCTCCACAGGTTTATGTTTGCACAATAAAAATCCTTGCAGAATCTTCGCAGTCTGATAATTAGCAAAGAACCTCTAAAATGCGTATGAAAGCCGTTTTGTGCCTGCTGATCATATCTGCCGACCTGTTTGGGCAGAACGACGCGTTGGATTCCCTTCAAAAACAGTTGGACGTCGCGCCCACGATTGAAGCCAGAATTGATCTGTTAAACAATTTGTCACATAAGTATTCGTCTCTTTCCCTGACCAAGTCTGAACAACTGGCAAAGGAGGCGCTCGCGCTGGCGCAACCGATTGGGTATGGGAAGGGTATCGCAAGCGGCTACAATAATCTCGGTATCTGTTCCTCCATCCGTGGCGCCTATGCCGAAGGACTGGACTATTTCATGCAGGCCTTGCGGCTGCGCGAAAGCTCCGACGATCAATCCAGCATTGGAAGTACCCTTTCGAACATCTCACGGGTATTTGCTTATCAGCACGATTACGACCGCGCGCTGGAGTATGCGTTGCAATCACTGGAAGCTTCGCGAAAACTTGGCCATCCGGAACAGCTGGGACACGGTTATATCAACGTGGGCGGTATTTACATGAGTAAAAAGAACTATCCGTTGGCATTAACCATGTTTTCAACCGCGAACGACCTGTTTGAATCCAAGAAATTGATCGTCCAGCAAGGCTGGGCGCTGATGGAAATCGCGCGCGTTTATGACGCGCTGGGGAATTATTCGGAAGCCCTGACAACGGCGATTCGCGCCAAGGGGAAAATAAATAAGGATGACGATGTGTTTACAGCATCGGAGCTCTCCCGACTCATCGGCGCCGTTTATCACCACATGGGCAATCGCCAGTTAGCGACACAGCATATTCAGCAGGCGATCAGCATGGCAGACAAAAATGATGATAGCAACGGACGCATTTTGGGCAGGCGTCAGCTGGCAGACATGTATAAAGATGTTGGCTTACTCGACTCTGCCTTGTTTTATCAGGATCAGTGTCTCGCACTCAACGGAGAAATCTTTAACTCAGAAAAGGCACGACAGCTAGCCACACTTGAAAAGGTGTACCAGACTGAAAGCAAGGACCGCGAGCTGCGCGAAAAGACCGATAAGCTACGCTTTCAGGCAACCGTCATTTCAATCATCAGCGTGCTGCTCATCGTGCTGGCCGTTCTCGGCTATTTAAGCTACCATTACTATCGCGATAAGCGAAAGTCGGCGAAAGAGCTCGAGAAGCTCAATGATGAAATCTCCAATAAGCACGTGGAAATACTGTTTCAGTCTGAGGAGCTTGCCAAAGTAAATCAGGAGGTTCGCCGTATAAATGAATCCCTGGAGCAGGAAGTACAGCATCGATCAGAAAGAATCCGGCAACAGAATCAGATGCTTATCGAATATGCCTACTTTAATGCGCATAATGTCCGGGGGCCACTCGCGCGCATACTGGGTCTGGCGGGACTCATGGAGTCGGAGTCCTCTGTTGAATTGGTAAAAGAATATAACCTGCGTATGCACCAATCGGCGTTGGAACTTGATAAAGTGGTGCGCGAGATCAACAACAAGTTGCAATACGAGGACTGATCTCCTGTCCCTGCCGACGTTGTTCCCTGACTGTATGGGAACAACATTTTTGGAAATCCGTATATATCCCGTAACGAATACACCTACAGCTGATGGCTTACGACATCCAACTGGCCGACCGCATTCGACTTCATCTGGCAGAGATACCCAGGATAAAGGTCCAGGAAAAGGCCATGTTTCGCGGGCTTGCGTTCCTGGTTAACGGCAAGATGTGTATCAATGTAAGTGGCGAAAACATGATGTGCCGAATCGATCCGGAATGGCGAGACAACGTTTCGTTACGGAAGGGATTCAAGCCGATGATCATGAGGGGGAAGGAGATTAAAAACTACTGTTACGTAGGGCCCATCGGCTTCAAGTCAAAAAGAGACTTTGAATTCTGGATGCAGCTGTGCCTGGATTTTAATCCCAGGGCAAGGTCGTCAAAGAAGTAAATTTACTTAAGGACATTTCCGCTCGTTACGAGCGCCTTGTATTCCGGCAGTATCTTTTCGTAGAGTGCTTCGTCCACCTTCTTTAAAGTGTTTAACATCGCGCCAATACCGGAGTCCTTCACCGATATACGCCGCGCCCGAATGTCTGACATCTTCGACTTGATGGTGGCCTCCAGTTTTCTAAGTTCCCGTTCCGTCATTTCATTTCAATTTTCAGTGACCAAAAAAACCAACACCGTGTGCCATCAGTCCTGCCAGTAAAGGCATGATTGCGAGGAGCGCCAACTCGAAACGAAGCATCATCACCACGCGTCGGGGTATTTCCACGATCTCATCGGGACTACCTTTTCTGTTTTTGGTAAAGAACACCGTAGGGACAATGGACGATAGGCCGATCAGGATGAATACAGTAAGCTTCGTGTGAAAGATCCAGTTCTTCGTGTAAAATACAGCTGGTTTGCCAACGCTTCCCAGCCAGAGGGTTAGCCCCGCAACCACGAGAATAACGGCAGCGATCCCGTACACAGCGTCTATCGTGGCTATTCGGGCGATCTCGCGGCGGGTCAGCGCCTTTTTGAGCAGCAGGTGTTCCGAAACCAGCGAGCCCACGATGGCAAAAATGCACAGGAAATGGATGTACCGAAGAAAGATTTCCAAAGTCATAATGCTATTTGGTTACAGAGCCGGTAAGATGGGGCCGATTTAAAAAACTGCCAAGAGAAATCGCGTGGAAATATGATGACCATGTGCGGTTCGAGTTGAACGCTTGAACCTTGCTGTCAAATTCTTACTTTGCCTGTAACCAACAACGACGATGAAAAAGCCTGAAGTCTGGATGCGCGGTCCGTTGCCGGGTGTGCCGGCCGTGTTGCAACCAATCGGTCATGCCCTGCTGCAGGCGACTGAGGAGGTCGAAGCGGTATTAAAGGATTTTGACAGCGGCAATCTTTGGGTTAAGCCGGCGGGTATGGCATCCGTTGGATTTCACCTGCGACATCTCCGTGGGGTGCTGGACAGGCTGTTCGCCTACGCGCGCGCAGAACAACTCTCGGCGCAACAGTTGGCGTACCTGGAGCGGGAAGGCATCCCAGGTATCGATTCACCCATTGAGTTGTTAGACAACTTCCGGAGTCAGGTTGATCAAGCGCTGGCTCAACTGCGAGAAACGCGTAATGAGGATCTATTGGCGCCCCGGGGCATAGGCAGGAAACAAATTCCCACGAATGTAATAGGCTTGCTCTTTCATGCGGCCGAACATACGCAACGGCATGTGGGCCAGTTGCTGGTTACGGTAAGATGGGTCAGTACAGGAAACAACTTGGATCACACGATCACGGTCGTTCGGTGAATGCGATCAAAGAGATTCGATGAACTTGATGAGCGCGTCGCGATCTTGCCTGGACAGAACATTCACGTATTCTTTCGATTGTTGGCCTCGCCGCCGTGCCACATGATGGCTTCGATGAGGGTACGCGCCCGCCCGTCGTGCAGAAAGTTCTGGTGTCCGTTAACGATGCGGGTTAATCGATACCCCCGAGTGGAGACGTGCGCCATTCCTGGCCGTTGGCCTCGAAATCAAGCTTCGGCGCATGACAGGCGGAGCACTTTGCTTCGCCGAAGATCTTTTTACCGGCCAGCACCGTGGTGTTTCGGAGGGCTATCCGTACGGCTTCAAATATTTCACGATCCGCAGGCTTTTGTCATACTAGTTGGTAAGTGACGGCGACGCATCAATATCGTTTGTGGCCACCATGGATCAGGTATTTGGCCCTTCACCACAAGTCAACTTTGCCAGGTCTTGTTTTTATCCATAATTCGCACCTGTAAATCATCACCTTATGCGTCGTTACGCCCTTTTTCTGGTTCTCTATGGTCCATTGTGGTGCTGTTCAGCCGTTGCACAATCGCAGACCGTAACCGTCGATGACTATGCGCGCGCCGAAAGCCGGCTGACGTATCGCACGGCTCCGCTTGTTGATCGAGGCGCAGTACTGGCAAATTGGCTGCCCGATGGAAATTTCTGGTATCGCACCCTCATTCCCGGAGGATCCGAATATGTGTTGATCAACACCAAAGACGGCAGTCGGAAGACCGCCATAAACCCGGATGCCTGGGCGAAAGAAACGCGATCTGTACAGCGCGGTCGCGGGGTGGGTTTGACCGTAGCGTCGCCCGATGGCAAACGCGTGGTTTTTATCCGGGATTGGAATCTTTGGATGCGTGACTCGCTGACCAAAAAGGAAACACAACTCACGTCAGATGGCGTCAGGGATTTTGGCTATGCCACCGACAATGCCGGTTGGCGCAAGAGCGATCGACCCATTGTTCTTTGGTCGCCTGATTCAAAAAAGATCGCCACCTACAGACAAGACCAGCGTCACGTGAGCGACATGTATCTCGTGGTTACCAAAGTCGGTGAGCCAAAGCTGCAGGCGTGGAAGTATCCCATTCCTGAAGACGAGGAAGTAATCAAATTGCATCGCGTGATCATCGATGTTGAACAGGCGACTGTCGTACCACTCAATATTCCGCCAGATCCCCGTCGCGGTACGCTGTGTGATGACATCAGTTGTTCAGGTGGATTCGATGATAACGAATGGAGCCCCGATGGCTATAAGCTGGCCTTCGTGTCGTCGAGCCGCGATCACAAAGTAGCCAGGCTCAGAATTGCCGATGCCGCCACAGGCGTCGTCACTGAAATCATGGAGGAATCTGTGCAAACGCAATATGAATCCGGTCGTGGAGCGGTCAACTGGCGATACCTGCCAGCGTCAAGAGAGTTCATCTGGTACAGTGAGCGAGACGACTGGGGACATCTGTACCTATACGACGACAAGGGCAAACTGAAGAACCAAATCACGAAAGGGAACTTTGTCGTTAACCGGGTGCTGCGTGTCGATGCGAAGAATCGTATGATCTACTTTGAGGCACAAGGCCGTGAGCCTGGCAGGGATCCTTACTTCAGTCACTTGTATAGCATTGACTTTGCGGGAAAGACTTTGAAGTTGTTGACCCCCGAGGATGGCGCGCACAGGATTCAACTTTCGCCGGATGGCAGCTATTTTATCGATACCTATTCCAAACCTGATGTACCGCCCACGATAGTGCTGCGAAACATAAAGGGCAAGTTGATTTCCACGCTTGAGCAATGCGACATTTCGCGACTCAGGCAAACCGGGTGGAAACCTCCTGTCCCTTTCACGGTGAAGTCACGCGACGGACGCTGGGACTTGTACGGACTGATGTATACCCCATCGAACCTGGTGGCGGCAGATAAATAT
>DATHKA010000420.1:0-11689 GCA_035489615.1 Chryseolinea sp. | reverse complement strand
ACTTTCCACCGAGACGCAATGAGGCCCTGAAAGGCGTGCGAATTTGCCGGCAGGCCAATGCGAAATGGGTGGAAGATTTTGATGTGCGCGTTGATCCAAATGGCAGGCGGTACTTTTGGATGGTCGGCAACTTCGTAAATTTCGACAAGGGTGAGGATAACGACGAGTGGGCAATTGCAAACAACTACGTTTCGGTCGTTCCTTGTCAGTTCGACCTAACGGCTCATCAGGCGATACCGGTGTTGAATGAGGAATGGGAGATAATTTAGATAATTGTCAATTGACGATTGACAATTATAACACCGATAGATCGGTGTTAGGGCCCTGTTGGGCCTTCGGACAAAATGAGGCTTTTCTGTTTGGATAATAAACGCGCGATTATTTTATCCAACGGATTAGGTCAGAGGGATAGACACGAATCGTTTCACTTATGTATACAAGAAGTTGCTCGTTCATTCTGACAATTGTATTGCTTGTAAGTGGCTTTGCCCAGGCGCAGAAGAAGAGGGTTCTTATTTATACGCACAATGGAAAAGGTTATGTGCATGAAAACATCGCTGCCAGCGTGGAGGCCCTTACGAAGCTATGCGCTGCCAACAAGTGGGAGGTTGAGTCGTCGGATAGCCCTACCGTATTTACGACCGATAACCTGAAAAGGTTCAGCTGCATAATTTTCTCGAATACCAATAACGAGGGCTTTGACACCGACGCACAGAAAGAGGCTTTCATGGCTTACACGCAGGCAGGCGGGGGCTTTGTAGGCATCCATTCCGCCTCCGGTTCAGAACGGAAGTGGCCCTGGTTCGCCGCCATGCTGGGCGGTCGGTTTGTCCGCCATCCGGAGCTACAGGCTTTTACCATCAAGGTCATTGACAAGAAGCATCCTTCCACGGAGTTCCTGGGCGATACCTGGGCGTGGGAAGACGAATGCTATTACACCAACAACCTCAATCCCGATATTAACGTGCTCCTTGCAGCCGACCTCACCACCATTAAGGACGACAAGAAAGGCGAGTATCCAGGACAAATCTTTGGCGATTACTTTCCCCTGGCCTGGTGCCATGAGTTCGACGGTGGCCGCCAGTTTTATACTTCACTGGGACACAAGGCAGGGTATTATCAGGATGAGAAGTTTTTGAAACACGTGAAGGGAGGGATTGAGTGGACGATGAAGAATTAATAATTAGTAATTGAACGGCACTTCCCCATACGTCTTATCCCATCCCAGGCGCATCACGCCGCTCTTGTCGCCGGTAGATTCGAATTGGATGCTGAAGTACTCGAGCGACTCGTTCAGCGTGCCAACTTTAGCCGGAACGCGTAGAACGTCGTGCTCAGGATTGTACTTGAATGCACCCCAGTAGTCGAGGTCTGAATTGAGGATAATGGTCCATTCCTTTTCGTTCGGTATTGTAAACAGGGAATATGAGCCCGCCTTTACCGGCTTGCCTGCCAGGATCACGTCCTGGTAAAATTTGATCTCCGGCGATTCGTTCGCGCCTGTTCGCCACACGGACCCGTACGGGACAAGCTTTCCGAAAATGTCGCGGTTGTTCATAACGGGACGGCTATACGTAACACGGATAACAGCGTTCTCGCCCGGCTTGCGGTCATGCGCAAAATGATCGGGAAAATAGGCCATGTCCATTGGGCTTTTGTCCGGTTTTCGGAAGGTTTGCGCCTGCAGGCTGATGCCGATACTCAGTAGCGCACAGAGGGTCCACACGAATTTGTTCATAGGTTGGCTGATTTTGGGGTCATAATACACATTCTTTTGCAACCTTCCGAGCAACTATACTGGATCGACGTCAGGAATAATGCGAAGGTTCTTAAAGGCCTTCGACTGCAGCATCGCCGAAATAATACCGTCCAGTTGTTGCTTCAGCTCATCCAACGGAACACCCGCCCGCGGTACCTTGATGAGCAGATTCATCAGGTATTGATTCCGGACTTTCGCGACCATGGGTTCGCCAGGACCAAGAACACGTACAGAAGTGAGTGATTGCCGCACCTGTTCAAAAAGCTCGTGCGCCGCGGTGCGACACGTGGCCTTATCTGCGTGCTTCACAGTTACTTCAATGAGGCGGGAAAATGGCGGATAACTATGCAAGCGACGGTCCGCCAGCTGGCTCTCATAAAATGCCTCCACGTCATTTTTAAGAATGGTCTGCAGGAGAGGATGCCCTACGCTGGAGGTTTGAATCACCACCGTTCCCTGGGTGCTGCGTCGGCCGGCGCGACCGCTTACCTGTGTTATCAACTGAAAAGCACGCTCGTAGGAACGAAAGTCCGGGAAGTGAATCATGCGGTCGGCGTTGAAAATTCCCACCAGGCTCACCCCGTCGAAATCCAGCCCCTTGGTTACCATTTGGGTTCCTACCAGAATATTCGTTTCCCCTTTTTCGAACTCCTCGATGATCGACTCGTAAGCAGTACGGTTTCTCGTGGTGTCGAGATCCATCCGCCGCACAATCGCATCGGGATATTGCAGGGCCAGTTCCTCTTCCAGTTTTTCGGTACCATAGCCCACCGTCTTCAGCCGGGTGGAGGAGCACGATGGGCACTTTTCGGGTAATGATTCGCGGTAACCGCAATAGTGGCATATCATGGCGTGACGATACTGGTGGTACGTGAGGCTCACAGCACAGTTTATGCATTTGGGTACCCAACCGCAGTCCTCGCAGTTCACCATGGGTGAATAACCCCGTCTGTTCTGAAAAACGATCACTTGCTCCTTGCGTGACAACGCATCGGCTATGTGCCGCAGTAACACCTGCGAAAATTCCCCTTTTACCGTCTTTCGTATCCTCGCTTCATGCATGTCGGCGAGCACCACCTTGGGCAGCTGGGCTTCGCCGAATCTTTTGTGAAGGGATACATGCCCATACTTGCCCTGCTGCGCCTGAAAATAGGACTCCAGCGAGGGCGTTGCCGAACCGAGAATAACCTTGGCGTGGTGCAGCTGACCGAGCACGAGCGCGACATCGCGGGCGTTGTATCTCGGAGCTGGCTCCTGTTGCTTGTAGGAGGCGTCGTGTTCCTCGTCGACGATGATTAACCCCAGATTGTCGAAAGGCAGGAAGATAGATGACCGTACGCCCACGATGAATTTCAGGTTACCATTCAACACACCTTTCCAGACCTCCACCCGCTCGTTGTCGGAAAATCGCGAGTGATAGACGCCCATAGCATTTCCAAATACCTTTTTGAGGCGCTGTACGACCTGCGTAGTAAGGGCTATCTCGGGAAGCAGATACAAAATCTGGCTTCCGCCTTCGAGCGCTTGCCTGATGAGGTGAATGTATACCTCGGTCTTGCCACTACCCGTAATGCCATGTAACAGCAGCGCCTGTTTGTTCTGAAATTGTAAAATGATGTTCTGTAGTGCGGCGTGTTGCTCCTCGCTTAACTGGTTGAAGTGACCCGAATCCGTTGACAAATCGACGAAACGCGAGACGATTAACTGGAACAGTTCGAAAACGCCATGTTTAATCAAAGTATTCAGCGACGACTCGGAAAGATCGGGCTCCAGCAATTGTTTCCGACTCATGCCCCGGTGATTGCTGGCCGGATCGGTGAGCACGGGATTGTCCTGAAGATAACGCAGAACGATTTCCTCTTGCTTGGGTTTCGATGCGAGCGAAGTAAACAGCGACTCCAATGCGTCGTGGCTGGTGTACGCCGACGTGAGACGTGCGCGGGTCTCCGTCTTGGGTTTGTATTTTTCGCGAACCTCTTCGTACAGGATGACGGCCTCTTTTGCCACGAGAGATTTTAGTATACTGTAAGGATGACGTACGTCCAGCAGCTTGGACACCGCCGAGTAATCAAGTGAATCAGCCTCGAGATGCTTCAACAACAGGAGCTCTTTTTCCGTGAAAGGCAGCGTGCTCTCGTCCAGGCTGAACGCGGGATGAAGTTGCACGCGCGATTCGCTACCCAGCTTTAAGCCGCTCGGAAGTCCGGCGTTCAGCACTTCGCCAAGCGTACACAGATAGTAGTCTTTTATCCATTGAAAAAGCTTCAGCTGGACATCGGTGACGACGGGAAACTCGTCGAGCAGTTCCAGCAGGTACTTGGCTTCATAGTTGGTGGGCGGCTGCTCATGCAGGTTCATGATCACGCCGGTCAGAATCTTGCGATCGCCAAATTGAACGATGGCCCGCTGGCCCTTCATCACATGGTCGTTCATATTGAACGGCACCCGATAGGTGAACAATCGGGCGATCGGAACGGGGAGTAGCAGCTCTGCAAAAAGTGTTGTGCGATGATGACCTGTGCTTTCGTCCACGCTAGCTCAATTAAACTTCACATTCTTCAACACCTCGTGAATGGTCGTGAGATCCTTTAACTGTATGTCGTTTCCGATCCTGAATGAGCGAACAGTGAACGATGTATTCAATTTAAAAATACAGATCACCTGGTTGTTAAGCGCCAGCGCAAACTGAGCGTCGGGCAGCGATTCAATGGTTTGTGAAAGGGTGCTGCTCCCGGCCGGCGACAAGCCGATATCAATGTAGTGCATCTGATACTGGGGATCATATTGGATGTCCGTAGCGTAGGTTAGCTGCGAAGCGGCGACGATGGGCTTCTTTGAAATGCAAATCTTTTGATTGCTGACGATCAGCCTTGCCTCATTACTGCACGGCACCTTTTTCGGGGGCGTAGAGATTATGTAGATGCCCGACATGGCCTCAGTCTGAAGAGGCTGGTCGGCCCAGAGGGAAAGCACGCACAATATGAGACTAAACTTTATCATGCAGCGGTTAGTAGACTTCCAGGTTCGACAGCAAAGGACACGCCTTTGAAGCGGTGATATTGACGCGAACTTTCCCGGCCTCAGTCGGGTCGACACGCAAGATGCGCTTGTACCCAATCGTCGTCCCACTTGTCAAAGAATGCCAGGCGCCATTTGAAAATGCTTCCACGTTGTAAGCCTTGACGCGCTGGCCCAGCTTTACGTATTCCTGCAAGACAACATACTTCACGGACTTAGATCCGCTGAAGGCAACCTCGACGCTGGCGGTTGTTATATCATCGTCCGTTGCCCAGTATGTTTCAGGGTTGCCATCGGTGAGGAGACCTGCTTCGAAATTTTGCAGGTCACCGCGTTCGTTGCTGGCCGAACAGGAGGCTTTCGCGGCGTGGTTAGTCTTGAATTCTTTATCGAGTAAGGCCTTGTAGCCCTTTAGCGAAGCCACGTCGTTTTCGTGAAAGCGGCCACGTCGATCCGGAGGCACATTCAACAACAGCGTCGAGCCCCGACCGACCGAGGTGAGATAGATCTCGAATAATTGCTGCGGTGATTTTACGAGCGAGTCTTCTTTGGCGTGGTAGAACCACCCGGGCCGGATAGAAACATCCACTTCCGCAGGTATCCAGGCAGTCCCATCCTCGTGACCTTGGTTTAACAAATCTGTTATGTCAGGCTGGCCGGCGTATAGCGTGTCCGGTGTGATGGTGTTCCAGTTGGTTTCCCCCGCTAATCCCCGTTCGTTGCCGACCCAACGAACGCCAGGCCCCGCGTCACTAAAGAACAATACACCCGGTTCCATTTCTCGTACCATGCTTAAGGTTGACGGCCAATCGTAATATCGCGCGCCGTCAATCTTTCTCTTCTCTTTCGCGCCGCCATAATAACCATCGCCACCATTTGCTCCGTCAAACCACATTTCAAATACAGGACCATAAGCGGTGAACAATTCCTTCAGTTGGTTTCGGTAGTAGGTGATGTATTCCGGAGTTCCATAGTCGGCGCGATTGCGATCCCAGGGAGATAGGTAAACGCCAAACTTAAGGCCCGCAGCGCGACAGGCGTCAGCAACCGCCTTCACAACATCGCCTTTGCCTTCCTGGAACGGACTGTGTTTGACACTGTGTTCAGTGTACTGGCTTGGCCACAGGCAAAATCCATCGTGATGCTTACAGGTTAGGATCACGCCCTTAAATCCTGCCTCCTTCAACGTGGTGATCCACTGCGTGGGATCGAAACCGGTGGGGTTAAATATTTGTGGTGATTCGTCGCCATAACCCCATTCTTTGTCTGTAAACGTATTCGTGGTAAAGTGAACGAAGGCGTTTGTTTCCATCTCGTGCCACGCAAGCTGGCTCTCGGAGGGAACCGCACCAACGGGTGTCGGCGCCAGCACATCCTTCCTGGTCGAACAGGCTGCGGCGAAGAGCGCGATAATTATTATTGAGCGTGATCTCATGAGCGTAATAAAGTCCGGTAATATACTGTTACGATTATCCCCGCGCACGTGGGTTTTATGTTTTTATCTGTTCGAGTGCCTGTGCTATATCATGAACGGGCAATTGGCATACGCGATTATGACAAACAAACAGGGTGTCGAGCCCAAGCACGGGCGCCTTATCGGCTACCAACGGGATGTGGCTGTCCGGGGCAGCCTTGAGCAGTGCGGCGAACGGCGTGAAGCTTTGCTGAAGCTCCCGGCGAAGCGCATCGGCATTGCCCGCGAGCACGACTTCTTTCAACCCGGTCTGATGTTCGGTCATGGCAATGGCCCATTGCGACATATAAGAGGGCTCCGAACCGATGAGTGACTGTAATGGCGTAACGAGCGACTGAGACAGGTCGCACCATTCCGGTATCTCCATCATCTTGCCAAGCCAGTGGAGATTCTGGGCCATGATGGCATTTGAACTCGGGATGACGTTGTCAAATACTTCTTTCTTTCGCGCAATCAGTTTTTCAGCGGAGCCGGAGGTAAAGAAGAAGTACTGCTCACCGGGATCAAAGAACTGGGCGAGGACTGTGCGCGTAAAACCGACGGCTCGCATCAGTGCAGTTTCGTCAAATGTGGCCTGATAATATTTTGTTAGCGCAAGAATGTAGTAGGCGTAGTCGTCAAGGAATCCCTGCGTGCTGGATCGCTTGCTTTTGTACGACCGAAACAGGGTGGTTCCTTCACAGAGATATTGTTCGATAAACCGCAGGTTGGCCGACGCGGTCTGAACGAATCGTTCGTCGCCAAAGGCGGCATAGGCGTCAAGCAGTCCGCATACCATCAGCGCATTCCAGGCAGTCAAAATCTTGTCGTCCAGCCCGGGACGAATCCGCGTTGCCCGTGCGGCAAGCAGCGTTTGCTTGTCGCTTTGCAGCATACGGTGCCAGGCGTCTGCGCTCAGGTGGTGCCGGGTGAGGAAGGTTCGTTCGTCCGGTGGACAGAAGAGAATGTTCATGCCGTGCTCCCAGTTCCCGGTTGGAGTAACGTGATAGTAGTCTTTCACCCGCGCGGCGTTATCACCCAGGAGCTGATCCAATTCATCGGACGACCAGCAATAGTATTTCCCTTCAACGCCCTCGCTATCCGCATCGAGCGCTGAAAAGAATCCGCCGTCAGGATGAGTCATTTCGCGCTGCAGCCACGCCAGGGTTTCGAAGACAACTTCACGGTAACGCATCTGGCCGGTTACGGCAAACGCCTCACTATAAAGACTCATGAGTTGGCCGTTGTCGTACAGCATTTTCTCAAAATGCGGGGCGAACCATTCGCCATCGACGGAATATCGCGCAAATCCACCGCCCAGTTGATCGTAAATGCCGCCAGCGGCGATACGATCTAACGTAAGCCCTATCTGTTGAAGCGTGTCCTCATCGTGTGTCAGGTAGTGAAATCGCAGCAGGAACCGCCAGATCGAGGGCATGATAAACTTAGGTACGTTGTTCATACCCCCCGTGCGGCGGTCGAAACGCCCGGCCAGTTTACCGGCCAGTGCTGCTAAGTCCGCCTTCATGGATGTGCTATCGGCAGGCTGCACGAAGCGGCCGACATCCGAACGCATCAGGTGTTGGGTCAACTCTTCAGCCGTGTCCTCAATGTTGTCGCGATTTTCTGCATAGGCACGTGCCACATTTTGAAGTATCTGCGTCCATGAACCGGCGGTGAAGTAAGTGCCTCCGAAGAAAGGTTTCTGATCCGAGGTGAGAAAAACATTCAGTGGCCATCCGCCGTTCACGCCGAGCGCCTGCACGGCCTCCATATAGATATGGTCGACGTCGGGCCGCTCCTCGCGATCCACCTTGATGCACACATACGCTTCATTCATGGCGGCGGCGACCGCCTCATTTTCGAAACTCTCCCGTTCCATCACGTGACACCAATGACACGACGAATACCCGATGCTCACCAGGATGGGCTTGTCAAGCTTGCGGGCCGTGGACAAGGCCTCGTCGCCCCACTCGAACCAGTCGACAGGATTGTGCGCATGTTGCAGCAGGTAAGGAGAGGTGGCGTGCACCAGGCGATTGGAATGTTCGTGTTGACCCGCGCTTCCGCCCCGGTTATGATTGTCGTCCTGACTCAACTTGTTTTCGTTCTGTTCCATAGCGGGTCTGCTTTCAACCTGATTAATTCAAAATTCTTTCTACAAATCGGTGGTAGTTTTTAAAACGGCTTTACATTTTACATTACGTTGGATATTTTACATTAACCGCAAAATGTAAAACATTCAAGGTAAAATGTAAAAGGCTGCCATTCCTATTCGCGGGGCACGCCATCAGTCTCAATCAGTTGCGCCATGACCTGGTCGCGTTCTGCTTCTGTGTTAACGAAGGCTGACCACGCGGAAATTCGTTCCAGTATGGTCGTCAGAAACTGCCGGTGCGCCGCAGTGCCAGGATGAAAGGGCCGATGTTGTAAGGCTTGCCGTATGCTTTTCCACGACGTGATGAAGGCCAATAGCTGATCGTCGAACCAGGTACCGGCGAATTTTTCCCAGATGTACGCTTCGGCTACTTCGTTGGGGTGAATCATATCCGGCCTGTAGAAGCGGTAATCTCTCAGATCATCCATCATGATCTCGAAGGCGGGGAAGTAAAATACCCGCTGATGCTCGCGGGTGATATTTTCACAGGCCACGCGCAGCACCGACTTGCTTACCGAGTTGCCTTCGAGCGTGTCCTTCATGTGCCTGACAGGGCTTATAGTCAGTATGACTTTAAGTTCTGGGTTAAAGGCCCGGAGTGTGTCATAAAAATCGCGAAAGGACGCTTCAACGTCGCCATGACTGAGCAAGCTTTTGACGAACCCGGATGACGGTTGCTTATGACAATTGGCTACAATCCCGCCGTTGTCGCCACGTCGGTAAACCCACGCCGTGCCATAGGTAATAATCAGCCAGGTGGACTGTTGAAGGTACCCCTGACAATCGCTCATGACTTGTTGCAGGATCTTTTGAAGACCCCCTTTTGACGCGGCAAACAGGGACGAGTGAAAGTCGTGGTGAAAGATTACTTCCCCGGCTGTATAATTCGCTTCCGAAGGAGCGTCGCCCTGCATCGCCAGGTTCAGCACCCGGTGGATTGAAACGGGATTGTATAAAATGCCTGCCGGGTTGGGATATGTGCCGAGTTTGTAATTGGCCAATCGTTCGCCGATGGCGTCTGAAAAACACGATCCAATCGTGAAAATCCGGTCGGAAACGGCCATTCTGAGGGGAGATCGGGGGGTATTGACAATGGTCCTAAAGTCCGACATAAAAATAATGTTTCCGCAAACACTTGAAAATTTAGCGCTTTTTTGGAATTTAGGCCCTGTAATTAACATCGCCGAAATCCAATTAAAATTATGAATAACGACCTTACGGCCTTTGAAAAGATTCCTGTAAAAATTTTCGAAACCTCTGAGAAGGGTTCTGTCTTTGTTGCCAGGGAAATAGCCGCGCAGATCAAATCTCGTCAGAAAGAGGGAAAGCCATTTGTGTTAGGACTGGCCACAGGTTCGTCGCCTACCCGTATGTACGCAGAACTGGTGAGGATGCATAAGGATGATGGGCTCAGTTTCAAGAACGTTTTCACTTTTAATCTGGACGAATATTATCCGATGCAGCCGGAAGCGCTGCAAAGCTACGTGCGATTTATGCGCGAGCACCTCTTTGATCACCTTGACATTCCTTCGAAGAACATTCATATTCCTGATGGTACGATACCCAAGGAGGACATCGCCGACTACTGTAAGCGTTACGAAGACAAGATCGATTCACTCGGAGGTCTCGATGTTCAGGTGTTGGGTATCGGTCGTACGGGCCACATCGGCTTTAACGAACCGGGCTCATCGGAAAAGTCTTTGACGCGCCTCGTCTCTCTCGACCAGGTGACACGCATCGATGCGGCAAGTGATTTCTTTGGTGACGAGAATGTGCCGCGCAAAGCCATCACCATGGGTGTAGGCTCCATCATGAAGGCGGCGAAGGTTTACATGATGGCATGGGGCGAAGGCAAGTCGGCCGTAATTTACAAGGCCGTAGAGGGTCCGGTATCCGACCAAGTTCCGTCGTCGTTTCTGCAGAAGCACCGCGACTGCACCATTGTCGTTGATGATGCGGCGGCTTCAGCGCTGACGCGGATGAAGACGCCATGGTTGCTGGATACGGTAGAATGGACAGAAAAGCTCATTCGCAAGGCGGTGGTCTGGCTCTGTCAGAAGACGAAGAAGTCCGTACTCAAGCTCACCAACCACGACTACATGGAGCACGGTATGGGCGATATCATTACCGAGTACGGTTCGGCCTATCAGATAAACATCAAGGTTTTCAACTACCTGCAACATACGATAACGGGGTGGCCAGGCGGCAAGCCCAATTCCCCCGATGCGCATCGTCCGGAACGGGCGAAACCATTTCCGAAGCGCGCAATTATCTTCTCGCCACATCCTGACGACGATGTCATCTCGATGGGCGGCACGTTCATCCGACTCGTCGATCAGGGACATGAAGTTCACGTAGCGTACCAGACTTCCGGAAACATTGCTGTATTCGACGATGACGCGATCCGCTTTGGTGACTTTGTGCGCGACTTCAATGAACAGTTCGGGTTGAGCAAGGCCGACGGCGCTAAGTTCTACAAGAAGATCGTTCAGTCACTGAAGACTAAAAAGCCGGGTCAACTGGATAGCCCGGAAGTATTGAAGATCAAGGGGCTGATCAGAAGGGGAGAGGCCAAGGCCGGTGGTCGCTACGTCGGTATCCCCGATGAACAGATGCACTTTCTCGACATGCCCTTTTATGAAACGGGCGCCGTGAAGAAGAAGCCCCTGGGAGAAGAAGACATTCAATTGATCGTGGATATTCTTGAGCAGATCAAGCCGCACCAGATTTACGCGGCGGGTGACCTTTCGGATCCTCACGGGACGCACCGCGTTTGCCTCGCGGCTATCTTCGAAGCGCTCAAGAGATTGAAGAAACGTCCCTGGCTGAAAGACTGCTGGGTGTGGTTGTATCGCGGTGCGTGGCAGGAATGGGATATCGATCAGATCGAGATGGCCGTTCCGCTCAGCCCTGATGAACTCATGCGCAAGCGTCGCGCGGTATTCAAGCATCAGTCGCAGAAAGACAGCGCCATGTTCCCCGGAAGTGACAAGCGTGAGTTCTGGATGCGTGCCGAAGACCGCAACCACGCCACCGCGCAAGCCTACAATGCGCTTGGCCTCGCCGAGTACGAAGCGATGGAAGCGTTCGTCAGATACAATTATTGATTGATTGGTTGATCTGTTGATTGGTTGATTTACTACCACGCCTTTGGCGTGCATTGCTTCAACTGCTCTGCAGCTGGTCTCAAATCAACCAATCAACAGATCAACAGATCAACAAATCAACAAATCAACAAATAAATCACTGTTGCATTTGCATCTCCTGGTGGCGGCGAAATGAGTTTTTCTTGGACGCCGGT
>DATHKA010000419.1:0-37787 GCA_035489615.1 Chryseolinea sp. | reverse complement strand
ATAATAAAGAGTGACAAGGTTGTGTTTGTGGACGATTACGCTCACCATCCCACGGAGATCGATGCCTTTCTTCGTTCGGTCAGGTCGCTGTACCCCAACCGGAAGTTGACGGTGATTTTCCAGCCGCACCTTTTCACGCGTACGCGTGACTTCGCGGCAGGATTTTCAAAAAGCCTTAGCCTGGCTGATGAGTTGTTTCTCATGGATATATATCCAGCCCGGGAGTTGCCGATTCCCGGCGTGTCGTCCGATATGCTCATCGCCGACATCACCAGCCCGGTCAAGATCCGTTGTAACAAGACCGACCTGATGGAAAAACTGGAGCAAGCATCGCTGGAGGTAGTGGCAACGGTGGGGGCCGGCGACATTGACACGTTTGTTGAACCGATCAAAAATATGCTGAAGCGCAGGTATGCAGTTTAAATTCAACATCAAACGCGAGGCTAGGATTCTGGCGGCCCTGTTGGTCGTCGTTGGCATCATCGCCTTTACCGAAGGACGGCAGGAGGGGCTGGTAATTGGTGATGTGCGCGTGAAGGTGGACAACATCAACGAGAACCATTTCCTGGATGAGGGCGACATTCTGGCCCTTATGGAATTTGATCAGGTTGCCATGAAAGGAGCCCGGTTCTCGCAAGTGAACATGCGCGAAGTGGAGCGTAAGATCAAGCGTCAGCCTTTTGTGCAGGACGCTCAGTTGTACAGCGACCTCAAGGGAAACATCATCGTTCGTACATCCCTCAGGCGTCCGATAGCGCGCATTGTGAGGAACGACGGACCTGATGGATACATCGCCGAAGATGGTACGATTATGCCAGTCTCTGACAAATTCACCTCGCGCGTCGTGCTCGTTAGTGGTTCGTATGTGCCCGAGCTGTTGAAGCAACGGAATCTTAGCCTGACGGAAGAAGGCCGGACCCTTATGCACGTGATCGAAACTATTCGTGAAGATGAATTCTGGAACGCGCAGATCGCCCAGCTCAACATTGACAGCAAGATCCGTATCACGATGCTGCCACAAGTAGGGAATGAGCGCATCGAATTTGGCAAACCTGAGCGTGTAGCACAGAAGTTTGGCAAACTCATGATATTTTATAAAGAAATATTACCACGAATGGGATGGAACAAGTATTCTCGCGTAAATCTTGAATACGAAGACCAAATCGTCGCGGAGTAAGAGACAACAAACAACCACTCATAAACCTTACAGCAATGGAACATGAAAAGATCGTAGTCGGACTGGACATTGGCACAACCAAAATTTGTGCGATTGTCGGGCGAAAGAACGAGTTTGGCAAATTAGAGGTCCTTGGCATGGGCAAAGCAGAATCGGAAGGTGTGGTCAAGGGAATCGTGTTCAACATTGACAAGACTGTTTTCGCGATCGAGCGCGCCATCAGGGAAGCGGGCGATCAGGCGGGTATTGACATTGCCGTCGTTAACGTCGGTATTGCTGGTCAGCATATCAGAAGTTTCGTCCAACACGGGGGGATTACACGCAGCTCGAAGGAAGACGAGATTGCCATTGCAGACGTAGAACGACTCACACAAGACATGTACCGGATGGTTGTTCCTCCGGGAAGTCAAATAATTCACGTGATGCCACAGGATTATATGGTCGACTATGAAGAAGGCATCAAAGAGCCCGTGGGCATGTCGGGAGTTCGGCTCGAAGCAGACTTCCACATCATTACGGCTCAGACAAATGCGATCAACAACATCAACAAGTGCGTGAAGCGTGGTGGACTGGAGATATCCGATCTTATACTCGAGCCATTGGCGTCCAGCCTGGCCGTTTTAAGTGACGAAGAGAAGGAAGCAGGCATTTGTCTTATTGACATTGGCGGTGGTACAACCGATATTGCCATTTTTTACGACAACATTATCAGACACACAGCCGTCATTCCATTCGGAGGAAACATCATCACCAACGATATCAAGCAAGGACTTGGCGTGTTGCCGCAACAGGCGGAACAGCTGAAGACACGATTCGGCCGGGCAATCGCTGAAGAAGCAAGTCCGAACGACATCGTATCGATTCCGGGCATCCGGAATCGCGCGGCAAAGGAAATCTCTGTGAAAAACCTTTCCAATATTATTCAGGCGCGCATGGAAGAGGTGATTGAAATGGCGCACGCAGAGATTATCAGTTCAGGGTTTGAGAACCGGCTCGCCGGTGGCATCGTTATCACGGGCGGTGGCGCACAGTTGGCCAATCTCAAGCAATTGGTTGAGTACATGACCGGTATGGACACCCGTATCGGTTACCCAAATGAGCATCTAGGCAAGAGCAAAATCGAGATGGTGAAAAGTCCGATGTTTGCGACGGCTGTAGGTCTGGTGCTCTCGGGTTTCCGCTCCCTTGATGAAAGGGAAGATCGCTATAGAGAGGCTCGCGAAATCGTGAAGGAGAAAGTGAAGCGCCCTCCCACCACATCCAGAAGTTTTTTTACTGACATTCTCAACAAGACGAAAAGCCTGTTGATCGATGACCTGGATGGGAAGAATGACTATTAAACCTGCAACCACTAAAAAATCATCTCATGTTTGAATCAGGATCTTACAAATTCGAAATTCCGAAGACCTTGAATCACAGGTCGATCATCAAGGTCGTCGGCGTTGGCGGCGGAGGAAGTAACGCCGTGAATCACATGTATAAGCAAGGCATAAAGGACGTCGAGTTTATTGTTTGCAACACAGACAATCAGGCTCTAAACACCAGTCCGGTGCCGAACAAGCTCCAGATTGGTGCCAACCTTACGGAGGGGCTGGGCTGCGGCGCGAATCCTGAGGTCGGGAAGAATGCCGCGCTGGAAAGCAAGGAGCAGATCCGGGAAATGCTCCAGGATACAAAAATGCTGTTCGTAACGGCCGGGATGGGCGGCGGTACGGGAACGGGTGCCGCTCCGGTGATCGCCAAGATTGCCAAAGACATGGACATCCTGACGGTAGGAATCGTAACGGCTCCATTCTCATTTGAGGGACGTAAGAAGATGTCGCAGGCGGGACTTGGTCTCGAGGCGCTACGCCAGAACTGCGATACGGTGCTGGTCATTTTGAACGACAAGCTGCGCGAAATCTTCGGAAACTTGTCGATCGGACAGGCTTTCGCGCAAGCCGACAATATACTCACGACAGCCGCGAAGAGCATCGCCGAGATCATCACGCTGGCAGGATATGTTAACGTCGACTTTCAGGATGTGCGCACGGTCATGCTGAATGCCGGTGCTGCGGTGATGGGTTCGGCCGAAACGAGGGGAGAGAATCGCGCGCGAAAGGCCGCCGAAGGTGCTCTAGCCTCGCCGTTGCTCGACAGCCGGGACATCATGGGCGCGAAACGGATACTCCTTTCTATTATATCGGGCGAAGAGGCTGAACTTCAGATGGACGAACTGAGCGAGATCACCGAATATATCCAGGATCAGGCAGGCGAAGATGCCGAGATGATCTTTGGTCACGGTGTCGATCCCGACCTGGGTGATCGCATCCGGGTAACGGTAATTGCCACAGGGTTTTCCAGCGATTCGAAAGTGATCCCTTCGACAGCCAAGGAAGAAAAGAAAGTTCATGAACTCGATCGTTCGCAAGGCTGGCTTTTTCAGACCGATAACTCGGTAAATCTGAATAACAACTTTGATGTAAGGAGGAAAGAGGAGCCGCCAGTAAACGTGCAGCCACTTACGAACCCATTCTCGTTCGCGGCACCACAGAACACCAGCTTTGTCCCAATACCCACACCGCCCGTAGTGAACACGCCACCGGTAAGTACGCCGCAGGCAACGGCGCCCACTTTGACGCCGGTTACGCCTCAGGCCACGCCGCCTGTTGCACCGCCGACTGTATCAACTCCTCCGGCAACGCCGGCAACTCAGGTGCCTCCAACGGCCGAAGAGAAACCACGCGAGCGCGAGTTTATGTTCACTGGCCCTTTCAGCAAGCCTGCGGACAAACCCGTGGCAAATAACGAAGACGATGGTGAACCCGGCCTTTTTGAAAATGATGACTATGATCCGATGGCTGAACGCTACGGCGACCAGGTCATCGACGACGATGGTACAATGAAACTTCGCAGTGTACAGGAACGACTGGAGTTGCAAAGGATGGAGCGCAAAGAGCGTATTCGTCAAAGCGGCAAGCCGGAAGTAAACGCGAAGACGGTTGCCGAGCAGTGGGCGTTACCCGCTTATCTCCGCCGGGGTGTGAAGATGCAGAATGTACCCCACTCATCTGAACCGTTCATCTCGAAATTCAATTTGAATGACGATAACAACTTGTTGGGCAATAACAAATTCCTGCACGACAATGTGGATTGATATATAAGATATGGCATTTCCGGCACGACTGGTCGTTTACTCCATTCGTAGTGGTTGTTGGTAGTAGATATTTTTTGCCGGTGCCGGAGTGCCAATTTTTAATGTGTAGAGCGCCAATTTTTTGTTTGCATTTTAAGGTTTAGCAAACGGCGCGTGTGTAGTAAATACCGGACGCGTGAAAATGTCCGGTATTTTTTTTGTTCTGGACGTGAAGGGACTTGATAGAAAAAAATCCAGGAAAGGAGAACACGGAGATTTTTGTTTTGGTGCGTACGTCTTTAATAGGGGCCTGCCGGATGGAAGGGTTGGAGGGATTCTAATTAACGACCGCTTTTGGGAAGCGTGGTACATTGTAGGATGGTTAAGGCCGAGGCCTGGAGGAGGGCCGTGAACTGGCTGAGAGTCTGCTTCGACGGCAAGCCGTCGAAAAATAGCTGAGGGGTTACGAATTATTACCTGCAACCTTGGCAGTCCAATGCGGGAATATTGGTGAGTTTATGAGATCTGATTCAGCTCGGTGATGTGGATAAAAAAATAAGTTAATACTACCGCCTTTGGGAAAGGAGGTGCAGTAGCTGTCGAAAAATTATTCAATGCGCTGATCGCGTCGTTCATTTACTGCCGGTGTCCTTAACCATCATAGCGCGTGAAAATGTCCGGTATTTTTTGTTCTGGATGTGAAGGGACTTGATAGAAAAAAATCCAGGAAAAGAGAACACGGAGAATTTTTTTTGGTGCGTACGTCTTTAATAGGGGCCTGCCGGATGGAAGGGTTGGAGGTATCTAATTAACGACCGCTTTTGGGAAGCGTGGTACATTGTAGGATGGTTAAGGCCGAGGCCTGGAGGAGGGCCGTGAACTGGCTGAGAGTCTGCTTCGACGGCAAGCTGTCGAAAAATAGCTGAGGGGTTACGAATTATTACCTGCAACCTTGGCAGTCCAATGCGGGAATATTGGTGAGTTTATGAGATCTGATTCAGCTTGTTGATGTGGATAAAAAAATAAGTTAATACTACCGACTTTGGCAAAGAAGGTGCAGTAACTGCCGGAAAATTATCAACACGCTGATCGCGTCGTTCATTTACTGCCGGCGTCCTTGACCATCATAACGCTGCAATCCTTCGTGTACTCAGTCTGGCATCGTCGCGCAGCGGCGAAGCGGATTCCGTTGAAGTCCCCTCAATCTCCTCCAGGCCTCTGGTTTAACCATTCTACAATGTACCACACTTCCCCAAAGCGGTCGTTCATTAGAATCCCTCCAACCCTTCCATCCGGCAGGCCCTTATTAAAGACGTACGCACCAAAACAAAAATCTCCGTGTTCTCCTTTGCTGGATTTTTTTTCATTAGGATCCGAGAGGATCACTTTCATTTCAACCCGTGCGCTTTGCACATTTGCTTGATGAATTTTAATCCCTGCTCGGCCATATCCCACGGTTTGGAATATTCGCGCCATACGTTAATGGCGTTGGCGAAATCAGGATCGTTACGCGAAAAGGCTTCTATGGTAAGCCATCCCTCGTATTTGACTTTTGCCAGTGTTGCATAGGTTTCATCCCATGGCACGTGCCCATCGCCCGGCGTGCCCCGGTCGTTTTCGCTGATATGAACGTGGTGAAGTACAGGTGCGATGATTTCTATTCCCGTCGCCATTTTCTTTTCCTCAATGTTTGCATGATGCGTATCAAACATCGCTTTAACATTCGGATGATCGGCCTTTGACAGCAGATATCGCAGTTGTTCCATGGTGTTGCACAGGTAACACTCAAATCGGTTCAGTGCTTCGAGCGCCAGGGTGATGTTAGCTTGAGCGGCATAGTTACCAGCCGCATGAAGAACCTCAGCGGCGCGCTTATATTCGTCTTCGGAAGGTGCCTGTCGTGAAAAGGTGGCGTGAGCTGAATGAAAAGGTCCGCAAAGTACGCTGGCGTGCATATCGTGCGCACGGTCGATTACCCACTTGAGGCGATCCAATGCTTTTGCCCTGACAGTGGGAGAACTATCAACGGGATTGCTTTCCTTATCCACCACCGTAACAGCAGTGGTTTCCAGTCCAATGTTGTGCGCATGATCACCAAATCGTCGGTACGCGTCGGCGTCAGGCGCCCCGATAAAACATTCGACGCCGTTGTAACCGATCTGCTTGAGCCTGTCGGCTATCGGAAATACGTTGTCGGAAACATCCGCCGTCCAGGCCAGTACGTTAAATCCTATTTTCACCATCGCGAAAACGCGTTTTCGGTTTATACTTCATTTCTCCAGAGGATGTTGCTTAAGCAATTCGTCCGGAGAATAGAACCCGGATTTCACCCTCTTTGCGTCCCTTACTTTTTTAACCTGTTGTGGTGTAATCACCGACGCCTCGTTTCCGAATGAATTCCGTACGTAAGTGATGACGGCAGCAACTTCTTCGTCATTAAGCAACCCTCCGAACGGCGTCATGGGTACCTGTCCGGCATACCTTTGATTGTTCACTTCAAGGGGACCGATAAGTCCGTTGAGGACCAGTTTGATCAGGCGCTCTTCGCTGCCTGTAACCCATGGGGTACCCGCAATGGGAGGGAAGCCCGATGCTGAAAGCCCCTTGCCATCCGGCTGATGACAGGTATTGCAGTATCCTTCGCGAGCGTAAATAGCTTTCCCCTTTAAGTACACGTCGAGGTCCTTTCCCTTCAGTCGCGTGATGACCGTTTCTTCTTTCTTTTCTTCAACAGACCGGCCATTCAGATGCGCCACTGCCGCTTCGTAGGTATCAGCCATCCAATCATCGAGCGGGTGTTTGCCTGCTTCATCAAGAATTGCATTACCCGCTGTCTTCTCAAGCCAGGAAGCTGCCACGATTGCCTCCAGCCGCACACGACCATGCTCATCCTTCGCGGCTTGCATCAACAGATCCGCCTGGTCCTTCACCTGATGGCCCATATAGCGTGTTACCCGAACGGCTGCCGCCCTGACTTTGTAATCTTTGGCCTTCAGCAATTGCTTCAGTAGCGATTGATCCACATGGTTCATTCCCCAGCTCACCCACAGCGCTTCAAGCAAGTGATGTTCAAGGCGAGGGTCGCTCGGATCCAGTTGTTTCACCCAGCTTGAAAGATGTGACAACACCTCCGATGCATCACGCCCCCGGAGTTCACGCCGCGTCCGGTAGCGGGTCCGGTATTCAGGAAGCTTGAGATTTTCGAATAGCACGTCGATGCTGGCTCCCGCTACAGCAGCAGGCGACACCAACGGCCTAGAGGGATACGTAACCCGGTAAATGCGTCCGTGCGCATGATCGCGTAGCGGGTCTCGCGCATTGTGCTGCATATGACCAATCAATATATTATGCCAGTCGGCAATGTACAGCGATCCGTCGGGAGCAAACTCCAGGTCTACCGGCCGGAAGTTTCGGTCGTCAGACTTTACCAGGTCCTGGCGATGATGACTTTTGTATCCCGTGCCATCGTCGGTAATCGTATGTTGTTTCGTGCCTAAAAATCCGATGGTATTATTGAGCAGGAAATCACCCTGAACTTCGTCCGGAAAATGGCGGCTCGAGACAAACTCGAGCCCTGAGGTAGGTCGTACGCGCTGCTTTTCTTCGATCAGATTCCTTGACTTGGGACTGGATATACCGTAGCGGGACTTTATCGTTCCGGGCATCATCCAACGCACGTCGGGACTTGACGTTTCAGTAAAAAAGTTCTGACCCCACTCATCAAAGGCAATACCCCATGGGTTGGGAATGGCGAGCTGCGCAGTTCGTTCGAGCTGATGTCGGGCAGGGTTATAACGGTAGAAACCTCCGTTGGTAGCACGGACCGGCCCATAAGATGTTTCGACGTTTGTATGCAGAAAAACACCCTCGCCCATATACAAGGCACCGGAAGGATCGGCACAATATGCATGAATTTCGTGATGGGTGTCGTGGTCATCAAAACCACTTAGCAGTATTTCCTTTTTGTCGGCTTTGTCATCGCCATCGGTGTCCCGTAGCAAAATGAAGTTTGTACCTTGCGATACGTACACGCCTTCCGGCGCGGTTTCGAATCCGTTGGGGAGGTGCAACCCTGACGCGAAAACGATTTGCTTATCCGCCTTTCCATCGCCGTTGGTATCTTCGAGTATGATCAGTTTGTCATTCGGCTTCTTGTCACCCGGCTTGTAATGCGGATAGCTGGGCATGGTGGCCACCCACAACCGACCTTTGTTATCAAACGAAATTTGAGACGGTTTTGCGAGGTCGGGGAACTCTTTCTCTGACGCGAATAATTCAATCTTATAACCCGGTGCAACATGGAGTTTATCCAATGCCTCCTGGCCATACAGATATTCAAGGCTTCCATTTTTTTCCGGATTGTAATTTGTTTTTACCTCCGGAAGAGCAGAGGTTTTTTTATCTGCTTCTGCCAGGTCGAATGTTTCGCCCTTGGCCGCCTTCCAGATAGCCTCATCCCGGGTGGCGGTCATTTCACGAATCTTCTTGATCTCAGCAGGATAATTTTCCGGACCGTAGGGATTGAATCGCCTGCCGTATACATGAACACCGTTCGGTATTTTGATATCATTGTGCCACATCCAGTTTTTTTCCACCACGGCTGCATGAACCTCGGCCCTTCTATTCCCGGCCGCAGCCTTGACCTCGCCAAAAATCTGATCGACCAGTAATAGTGAGAACTTTGAATATCCTTCGTCCGTAAGTTGTGACCCATCAACGGTTAGGGGATCATTATCGCTGGCGAACCATTCTTTCGATGGCGTGAAAGCATCCACGAAATGAACCTTGTTGTTCGAGGCGATTTCACGCATAGCATCGGCATACAACTTCAGGTTAGCATTCTCGCGCTGACCATTGGGCAGATCCAACTTTGCAGAAAGGTCCTCGAACGCAATCGGCGATATAATCACAAGTTCGGGTGCCTGCTTCCCATTGTACTTTTGTGATAAGGTGTACTTGATGAAAGCGTCCAGCTCATCCTTATAATTTTGCAATCCCTCCTCGCCCTGGAACGATTCATTATACCCAAAGAATGCGATAATGATGTCTGCCTGAAGACGCGTGAGCCATTGGTCTTCTGTGTCAAAATGACCTTGGCTATCGGAGTAGTTGGCCAGCTCCTGCTGAAATTTTTCTGCACCGGGAAACGCCCACGGCGAAACGCGCGATGCATGAGGCCTGAAACCAGGCGTGTTCCCACCATCACACATATTCCTGATGAACAACAGGCTGTCGGGATAGCGAATGTGCATCTCCGTTTCGAAATGACCGAAGTTCATCATCCTTGATCCGAGGTTATTTCCGATCAGGACGACGTGTGCGCCTTGCCTGACTTTAATCATGGCCTCGGGTGTTTGGGTGCACTGCGTCGCCGACAACAGTACGAGAAACACGCCAACGTTGATAAGGAGATCTTTTAATTTCTTTCGCTTTATCTGTATCATGATGGGTGCGTACAATTTATGCGGTTATACCAGTGCCTTAGATCGTAACAAGCTCAGGCGTCAGTGTACTGTATCAAGTCGTGGCATTAGTGAGGTGGCCGGTTGGTTCGACTATTTCGCGGCTTCAGTCCGGTAGGCTACATCGATGTTGATTTTTCCTTTCCATTTTTCAGGTACCGGTTTATTTAGCGTCCAATGCACGGCGTTGATTAACAGGCGCTGGAAGGATTCCACGCTAAAATCGGCGGGATGGCCGAGGGTAGTGGCGAACACTTTCGCTCCCTGCGCTGTTTGCCACGTCCAGGCTACTGGATTGTCACTGAAGTCGGCCTTATCCGGGTTCACCGCTTTTCCCATAAGCAACCAGGTAGATCCTTTGGCAGGGTAGTCGGGCAACACTTTGTAAAGCCATGAGCTTACGTGGAAAGATGAATCGACGCCTTTTAAGATCGGATGTTTCGAGGCGACTTTTATTACGGACACATCTGTTGTGCAGAGGTGGCCGCAGTGTGTATGACCTGCTGGTCCACCCCAGCCGGGAGGAGCGCCCAGGGCAAATTCACCAAAGGCGTTCCATTTTTCGAGCGGATGGCCCTTCGGATAATTAAAAGCGTGCGTAGTGGTTCGCAGACCCATAAGAGGCTTGCCGCTTTTCAGGTAATCATCAATGTACTTGATCTGTTCGGCGGGTAGCCGCCTCCAACGCAGAAAAAATACGGCCAGGTCTGCTTCTTTCAGGGCTTCCAGGCCCGGAATGTTCTCTTCTGACTTATAATCAGGATAAGACTTGAGCACCTTTACCTGCATGCCATAATGCTGCTCCAGCTCCTTCGCCAGTAGGGGCATCGTTGCTTCACTGCTGTACTCGTGATCACCCGTGACGAACACAACGATCGGTTTTTTTGATTGGGCAATCGATTCAGGGGATAACAGGAATATGGCCAGAACGGCGGCATACAAAATGAGGTTCAATTTCATAAGGGCTATATCATGGGGTACAGGAGTGCGCCGATGCATCGGATCGGTGGTCTTCGAATTTACCAGTTTGACCATGAGTGACCTCTCCGCCGGTGTAAGAAAGCACAGTTTGTCAAGGTACTGTTCCCGCTCATTACACCTGTCATGTACCGTCCAGTATGACATTTATACTGCGGACCGTCGCGATTTGAGGCTTTTTTGGGCGATTGAGGTAGCGATGCAGGCCGTGATTGAATATTCCAGAAACGGTTTCAGCCATGACTATTTCTGATTCTTCGCTATTTCACTGTAGCTTGCTTTACACTCTGCTTCCAGGCAGCCAGCAGTTCTTCCGGCTTTCTTCTAAGGATACTGTCGTTCACCTGAAATTTTGACATTCCTTCAGCATTCATTCCACCCACACCAAGGTTGTGCTCATCATAAAGCACCGCACCCAGTTTCTTGAAATCGATAGAAGGGTCAGTTTTTAAATTGTAGATGTTCGTGCCCTGTTGAATAGGCGTTATCGTGATTCCCCTGATCGTATTCAATTCGGTAATGAGTCGAGCCGTCACCTGAGATACCTGCTTCCATCGTTCTTCAATGCCTTCCAGATAATGCAAGGCCATGGCCGATGCGCCCCATGTCTGGTAGGTAGTGCCACCCATGATTTTGATCTGGTGGCTCATCTTGTCAATGACATCGGCAGGTCCGCAGAGCATCGCCCCGTTCAGGGCATTCAGATATTTATACAGGGAGATGTAGACGGTGTCGAATGGTGCGGCAAACGCGGCAACCGATACACCGGTAAAGGCCGAGGCGATATGAATACGCGCGCCGTCCAGGTGAGTCTTGTATCCTTTTTCTTTGCAATAGGTGGTAATATCATTGATCGTATCCATTGGTACCGCTATGCCATCGGCTCTGCGCACGGGGCTTTCAATGACTACTGTTCCCAATCCGCTTTTGAAAACTTCGCCCTGGTCATAATAGGCAATAGTCTCTTTCAAATCCGATAGCGTAAAGTAAGCTTTGCCCGTGCCGGCAGGAATAAGCCGTTGATGATGCACTTGCTGCGCCGCATCGGCCTCATCACGATAGATGTGGCTGTTTTCGGGAACGACAATTTTGGTATTGTCGCCATTCAGCACTTTGATCACCACCTGGTTGGCCATAGTGCCCGTTGGGAAGAAGATCGCCTTTTCTTTACCGGTAAGTTTCACAAATGCTTCTTCCAGTTCTTTGGTAGTTCCACCGTTTCCATAGCGATCCCCTTTGATCGGTTTGGCTTTATGTATAGCATCCAGCTTCTGCACATACTCTTCCGGCGAGAAGTAAAGTCCGTCGCTGACGAAGTTGACGAACGGAGGTTTCTCGGGACCTTCCGTTGAATAGGAGACGTCAGCCAACGATGCGCCGGGTAGCAAAACAGGAAGGGTGGATAATGATCTCAGGAAACTTCTTCGTCCCGTAGTAGAGGTAGATTCAGCGATCATAGAATATGCTTTTGCATAAAGATATCAGGTGCGATCGGTTTTTGTGCCAGGCGACGTTGAGAGAATCGCATAAACTTTCCGCTGGATGGAGGATTAGAGACAGTTAACAGGTGACTCAATTGGATAACTTTATCCTGTAGTTTCGATCGTGCGCTCTTCCAGTTGATCGATTTTCATCTTGTCCCGACGCCTCAGCATTTTGGCTTTCAGGAAGGGCATAAAGATCAATGCTATGATAATCGTGATGACGCCCTGAATAAGCATGGTGTTTTGGGCGCCGATCCGGCTGGACAAAGCACCGATCAGCAGACTGCCGATGGGTTGCATTCCGAAGAATGCCATCGCGTAGTAACTGATCACGCGGCCTCGCATGGAGGGCGCCACGGCCAGTTGGATCAGCGTGTTGCTGATCGTAGTCTGAGACATCATTCCGAAACCGGTAACGATCAGAAATAACAACGCCAACGGGAGAGATGATGCATGGGAGAATGCCAGGAGACCCGCCCCAAACACTATCGTATTCCTGAATAATATCGATTTCAGATCGGCGCCTGCCTTTTGTGCAGCCAGATAGTACGCACCCCCAATGGCACCCAACCCAATAAAGCTATTGAGAGATCCAAACACGGAAGCGTTTCCGGCAAATATCTCCTTGGCATAAACGGGTAACAGGGTGATGTAGGGAAGCGACATCAGGCTGATCAGGGCAAGCATGATCATCACGCGGTTGATCGACGGTGTATTCTTCAGGTAAGTAAATCCATTCCGCAGATCCGTGAGTGCCGTATTGGTGCGGGCGTTCTTCTTGTAGGGCGGCAAGCGCATCATGAGCAGGGATATGATGACTGCAATGAAACTGGCAGCATTGATCGAAAAGCACACACTGGCGCCCAGCGTTTCCAGTACAATGCCCGACAACGCAGGCCCTATCAGTCTTGCCATATGAACCATAGAGGAGTTCAGCGCTATGGCCGCCGGGACGTCTTCCTTGTGCGCCATCATATCATACACCATCGACTGTCTTGCGGGCACGTCAAATGCATTAATGATGCCGAGGACGACACTTAAGGAAAGAATATGCCACACTTCAAAATCTCCGGCGATGACGAGTGCAGCCAGGGCGACCGCCTGAACAAGCGAGGCTACTTGCGTGGAGAGCAAAACCTTGTATCTGTTGTAACGATCCGAGACAACGCCACCGGCAATCGACAGCAGGAAAGAGGGAAATTGTGCACAAAATACTGCCAGCCCGAGCATGAACGACGACGATGTTTTTTCGTAGATCAGCCAATAGACAGCGGTTCGTTGCATCCAGGTGCCGATCAGCGACAGCGACTGACCTGAAAAGTACAGCCTGTAGTTTTTGCTTTTAAATGCCCGGAACGCCTGCAATTTCATATTCCACGATTGAGCCCGTGAAATATACCAAACCAGATTCAATTGTACTGTTTAGTAAATTCTACACTATCCAGGCATTTCTCGATACGTTGATCAATAGGGAAGTTCGTTCGACCGTTAGAGGCACGAGCGAGCTGGAAGAAGGCTACAGCATTTAATGGCCATGAGCTCCGTGGTAATGGCAATCCTTTTCCTGCTATGATCGGCTGAACAGAGTTGGATATAAATGCAGAAACGATTCTCCCTTTGGAATTTAAAAAGATATAAAAACCAATCAATAGTTGGCATTAATTATTTAACTTTTGTGAGTATTTATTATTGCACCCGATCCTATTTAAGAAACAAAGACATTATGAAAAAGAAGCTGTTCGAGGTAGCGTTATTATCATGTTTGATACCTCTCATGATTGCCTGCGCGCCTAAGAAAGAAGACGTAGCGATAGTAATTGATAAAGAACAGATTAAAAAAGATATTCAGGCCAAGGAAAATCAATTTGCTGAATTGTATAACAACGGAGAAATGAAAAACATAGGTTATTATGCAGATGATGCAACTACGTTTTCTCAGAACAAGGCGCCTTTAGTTGGAAAGCCAGCTATTGTAGAATTCATGACAGCCGGTATTATGGCTTCCTCTAAAGGCAATAAGATGACATTCACCACCAATGAAGTTTTTGTCTCAAGTGATGGAAATCAAGTTGTAGAAATTGGTTATTACAATTTAGCTGACTCTACCAATGTCTCGATTAATACCGGGAACTATATGGTTTTGTTTGAAAAAAGAAACGGTAGTTATGTCGTTGTGAGAGACATGAGCGCTTCTGATATGCCGCTTGAATAGAAGGACATAGAAAAACTTACCTTCTTCGGCCGCCGCCACCTCTGGAACCACCTCCGCCGCTAAAGCCACTGCTTCTTCTTGCGCCACCGCCTCCGCCACTGTAACCGCTGCCTCCTCTTGATTGTCCTCCGCCACTATTATAGCGGGATGCTCCGTTTGAACTAGGTCTGGTTTGCTGCGAAGAAACGCCAGACTGACGGTTAGAAGGTGATAATCCCGCCGCTTCACGCGTAGGTCCTGCTCCACCGGACTGCCGTGTGGTTGGTGATGCCCCGCCTGACGGGCGCGTAGAGGGCGACGGCCTCCCTGCAGGACGGGTCGAGGGCGATGCTCCAGCTTGACGGTTAGATGCTGCACCTGACTCACGTGTAGAAGGACGTGTTGACGCACTATTACCTCTGTTATAATTGCCGTTCGCCTTATTATGATTGACTGTATTGGAAGTGTTTCTCGTCCGGTTATAGTTGTTGAAATTGTTAGTATTATGAATTACGACCGTATTGCCATGATAACCATAGCCACCATAATGGTAGTGAGCATGACTACCCCAATATATGCCAATTGCCATAACTGAAAACGCAGCAAAATAGGGCGGATAATAGCCATAGTAGTATGGCGGAGCATAGGGTACATAAGCTGGAGAATATACATACTGTACAACCGGCGCCTGTTCGACAATTACCGTGGTGGTTTTTGCCGGAACAGTGACAATCTTAACAGTATCCGGGCCCTTGTAGGCCGGGTTCGCGGTAACTGCCGGGGTGGAAGACTCATTGAGGTCAACAATATAATTCTTGCCGTATAGATCTTCATTCCCTACGATCTGCAGGGTAACTTTCTTATTGTCATCCTTTGACACCAAAATGACGGCCACATCCTGGGTTTCAGTCTTACTTACAGCAATCTGAAGGATAAATGTAAAATCATCTTTTTCCTGCTTGGTTACAACCTTGATGAAATCAACCTTTTTATCCAGGTCTAAATCCATATTGTTGATGCCCGTTTTTTCAAGGTTCAACGATTTTTCAAAATCTTCGATGGTCTTTGATTTTTGAAAAAGATCCAGAACGGCATAAAGATCAAGATTGTCTCCAGGCAAGCCCAATAATGTCGAATCAGCCACTGATTGAGAAAAGGCGGGCAGGCTCAACAAACTGATGGCGGCTACCGCATATGGCAAAAGGTGTTTTTTCATAACAGGGACTTTTGGAGAAAATGCACAGGTAAGTTATAAAATTTAAAACCATTGAGCAGAAGTTTTTCCCGGTGAGTCGTCGGGGTTGCGTGCCGTCGACATTGCCAATCCACAGATCTTCAGCATAGATAGAAGAAGATAGAAATTTTGGCTTTTTTTACTATTTTAGGTGGTTCTTCCCCCAGAAATCAGATGAGATTTGCCGTGTTTCTATTCGTTGTCGCAGGCGTGACAGCATGCAGTCATCGATCTGATCAACTGGATACCTCGACCGTCGCATCTACCCAACATGATACTACACTTCTCATTGTAGAACCGCCCAACCAAACCTTTACCATTCAGAGCCCACCACCCCGACTGCGTCGTCCTTTCGATCACAAGAAGCTTTCCGTAATCGCCATGCACTCGATCAATTCCTTTTTTCTCGTCGACGGCGAAGAGCAGGGACTCGAATACGAGTTGCTGCAATTGTATGCCAAAGACCGCGGACTGAGCATCGATATTGAAACCGTTGAAAATTACCGGGAGATGTACGACAGCATCGCCTCAGGCAACTTCGACCTGGTCATGGGAACCCTATTCATCAATGCTGCGATGGATTCCATCATACCGTTCAGTAAGCCCCTATACTATGCAGACGTGGTGATGGTGTCGACCGAAAAAATCAAAGAATCTCAAAAGGCAGAGTCGATTGGTGTGATTCATCATTCGCCGGTTCACTTCTGGATACACGAGCGCGATTCCATCATGAACAACATGAAGGACTCGATTGAACATCTCGGCACCGACCTCAGCAGGGAGCTGGCGTTGGAAAGGGTCGCCAATAATACAATGTCGCGATTGATCGTTGACCGCAATGAATTTCTGATCATGCATGCCTTCTTTCCGCAGCTGCGCGAGCACGCCATCATTCAACGACGGCAACCCATCGCCTTTGCATTCAATCGTTATTCCATGTCGCTGCAGGATAACTTCAACGATTGGTATGAGTCCCATCACAAGTCAAGAGACTATCAATACGTTATCAAGAAATATCAGGATCATTCCGCTTTCATGAAGGAGAAGCTGCGGTACGAGATTCCCGCCATTCGCCAGGGTGTGATTTCACATTATGACTCGATAATAAAGCGTCATGCCAAATTGCACGACTTTGATTGGAAGCTGATCGCGGCCATCATTCACCAGGAGTCGCGTTTCCGCCCAACTATTGTTTCGCCGGTAGGCGCGTACGGGTTGATGCAGCTGATGCCTTCCGTGGCCACCACTTATCACATCAATTTCAAAACACTTTCCTCCCCGACGCTGAACATTGGTACTGGAACGAAATACTTCCGGTGGATTTATAATCACTTTGACAAGCCTGAATACGCCGCCGATGACAAGATCAAATTTAGTCTGGCCGCGTACAATGCCGGCATGGGTCACGTTCTGGACGCCAAAGCACTGGCTGCGAAGTACCACCTCAACCCCTACGTTTGGGACGAGAATGTTGAAGCCATGTTACTTAAAAAAGGAACAAGAGAATTCTATAGCGATCCGGTCGTAAAGTTCGGCCACTGCCGCGGATTCGAAACGCAGGTGTACGTTCGGAACATCATGCAGTACTATGAACATTACAGGAATTTTTTGCCGGTGGAAAGCCTGTGACAATTACTAATTAGTAATTGACTTAGGATCCAACCACTCACCCCTTCGCTTACTAACCGCATTGTCCACCTGTTTCCCCCCTTCTTCGAATAACATCGTCCGTTTTGCCGGGTTCTGGTCCGTAGTTAGTTGCACGGTTCGACGCACGCCGTGACGGATGAAATCGATCGTGACGCGTGTGTTCGGCGGAATTTGTGAAAGAACGGTTTGAAGCGCCTTAACATCCGCATATGCTTGACCGTTTACGAGGACAATCTGGTCGCCTTGTTCGAGTCCGGCTTTGTAGGCAGGCCCGCCGATGGTGGTATAGCTGCTGACGACAATCATGCTGTCTTTCTTTTCCAGCGAAGCACCTATCCATGACGAAATGGAGGCTGGCACATAAGAGATCCCGACGGAAGCGAGGAGCTTTTCATAGTCAGGCAACTGACTTTGGAAGATGAACTTATCGAAGAAGCCCTCAGCGAAGGCAGGTGTAGCATAGTCAGCCAGTGCTGCGCGCAGGTCGCGAACGTTGTAGGGAAGTTCCGGTTTGCCATGCCGCAGCCATACAAATTTCATGAAACCATCGAGCGACAAATCGCCTTTCTCGTTACGAAGTTGTAAGTCCAGTGCCAGGCCAATAACCTCACCGTACACATAGTACGAAATGAAGGTATTCGATCGGTAGTTCGGGTCGATAGATGTCGCGGCGTCGGCAAATGGCGCCTGATAGCTCATCTCGATGGGATTGAAGTATTGCCGCCCCGGACTGTTGGACACAAAGCTCAGAACCCTGGCCAGTCCGTCCGTGTATTCTTTCTTGCTGCTGAGGCCTGCCCGGCAAAGCATCAACCCTGTGTAATAATTCGTGAATCCTTCGGCAAACCAAAGCTCGCCCGACATGTTGGCTTCCTCAAAGTTGAACGGTTCCAATGCCGCAGGCCGGATGCGTTCAACATTCCAGCAATGAAAAAACTCATGAGATACAGTACCCAACGCGCCGGATAGGGGACGGCCATTAAGCGGCCCTGTTACATAGGTTGAGTTACGATGCTCCATACCGTCGCCACTGGACTGAGGTGCGTAACAAGCCAGGAATGTGTAGGTGCCATAGTCATAGTCCGGGACTTCGTTAAAGACCGCCTTTTCCTGTAAGACGATTTTCTTCACCCCCTCTGCATACTCTTTAGCCGCTTCCGCCGTAGCGTTATGGTGAAGGGCAATACGAATCGTGTACGTCTTTCCATTCGACTCCACCGGGAAGGTGTGCAGGGTAAAGTTGCTGATTTCGGCAGGGCTGTCCATCAGGTACTGGAGGTTCGGCGCATAGAATGTAAAATCATCAACCGGCTTTAGCTGCGTAGCCACCTTCCAGTTAGAGGCCGTGGGAACTATGTAATGAACCTGGATCGGCCGGTAGTCCAGGCCGCGGGCAAAAACAAAAGTCGCGGGCATGTTGAGGTGCGCATGTGTTTCATCGATCTGCAGGTAAGTCCCATCGCCCCGGTCGCCAAAAATTGTATAAGTGAATACCACCGTTCCATCGTGGCCCGAAACGTCCCACTGATAGGGACTCGGACGCGTTACCACGAGTTGCTTTCCCTTGCTATCAAACGCCTTAACATTGAAAACATTTTTGGCGAACTCGTGAATAGCGTAGCGGCCGGGCGACGACCGACTCATGCGGACCTCCAATACCTCTGGCGGAAGATTGGAGAACGTGGCCCTCACGTTGCCCTGATGATGTACGGCGTTTTCAAACGATATTTCGTACCGGGTGGGAACCTGCGCCTGTGAAAGGAAGGAGCAAAACATGGCCAGAATGAAGAGGGCAATTGGCATTGGTTTGAAAGCGGCATTCATAGAAGGAAGATTTGGGCTGGCAAAAAGGAAAATTGTGCTAAGACCTGCAACTTCATCATGCTAATTTCCGCGAACCAATGCGGTTTCTTTACGCAGATCGCGATTCGCATGGCATGCCCGTTATCCGGCCGCCACGGCTAGTCAACCACAATGTCGTACCGGGCAAGAAGGCCCGGCAGCCCGTCAAGCGAATACTTGCTTTTTTTCATTCGGTTCATGGTGGGATCAATGCGATAGTTAACGGACCCCCGAAAATCCACTTTCTCCAGATTGGCGTTTTCGATCGTGGCATCGGCCAGATTGCAACGAGAAATGGTCGAGCCACTTAGATCGCATTCGGTGAAATCGACCGACTTTAAACTACAGTCCCTGATGATCGTTTTCTTAATACTGAGCCTGAAGAAAATACTGTGATCAAGCGTACAGTTGTCGAAGGATAACGACAGGTTAAAGGTCTTGCATAGATCAAAACGAATACCCAGCATCTTGCAGCCCTTGAAAGAGGCCGACTGAAACGACGTATCATTGGTCTTTATGAGACTCAGATTGCACGTGATGAAGATGCAGTCTATGAATTTGAAGTGCATCAGGCCGCACTCCGAAAAATCACAATCTGAAAAAGTGCAGTTTTCATATTCGCCTTTCTCTAACGGATGATCCTTGAATGAAGTCTTGCTAAAGTTTTGGTCCGTAACACTAGCCGCCATATTTATTTCCCCATGGATGGCATACCCTGAACTTCAATCTTTCTTTCCCCTACGTGGCTACTCCCGTACATATCGACGGCCTTGATCTCGATCGTGTGAGAACCAACGGCTAACCCAGAGGGAACCGAGCCTCGCCATAGGTGCGTACAGTCCACAGCATTGCTGGGCCTTCTCGGTGCAAGCAAATTATCGGCGAGGTCCCAGCGAAAGAGGGTAGCTAAAAAGGAAGGATCCGCATCTTTCACGTAGGTCATCTGCTTCCACTCCCCATTGTCAATCCGGTAAGTCACGTTATCAGCCGGTGTCCCCATAAAAAAATTGGCATATATGCCGGCAGGCGTGTTTCTGTATGACGGGATCGCCTTAGGGGCAAACACTTCCATCTGGTAGGTTTCAGGCTTTCCGGCTACCTTATAACGAATGGAATATTGGTTGCCCTTGAAATCGATGAACGCATAGCCCTTGGGTGTTCCATCGCGCATGGTAGATGCGGGAACACCCTGCTGGTTGAATTCACCGGAATACCAATCACCCGAGGTCGTACCGGCATTGTACTCGTGCAGGGGTTTAGCACCTTGCCAGCCATCTTCTTTTGTATAAAAGTCGTTTCGCTGAAGGTGGGTGTGGGCAGAGAGAATAAGGGCGTTCGAGAAGTCCTTCAGGAGGTCGAATATTTTCTGACGATCGGAAAGCCGGTATGTGTCCTCGTATTGCTGTAACGGGATGTGGAAAGACAGGATGACGAGCTTGTTCTTGTCCACCAGCTTCAGGTCATTTTCAATGTACTTGAGCTGTGATGGCGTATAGCCTCCCCAGTAACCCTTTCCGTCGCGCGGATCGGGATAAAGAATATCGTCCAGGATCAGGTAGTGGACTTGTCCGTAATTAAAGGAATAGTTGGCAGGGCCAAAATGTGCCTCAAAGCTTTCGTCTGCCAGCGAATCAGCCATTGCCTCATAGTTGATGTCGTGGTTGCCCATGACATTGTACCACGGTAACCCTATGCGTTTCATAGCTTCCAGGTAGGGCATATGTAAATCGAGATCATCGCCTACGATATCACCCAGGCTGATCCCCAAGGTGACCCCTTTGATGTTCTCGACCTCAGCCACTACCGCCTTTTCGAAGTAGCCGAGTTCATCGACGTTATACGGTTGGGGATCACCAAATATCAATGCCCGGTAGTTGTCGGGTTCCGACATCACGTGCAAGGGAAAATCAATTCGTTTAGGCAATCGGGTAGTAGGGGATACGCCTTTGTATTTGAAGGAGGCCGGTGATCCCGCAGGCTTGTGCACATAGTAGAATGCGGGAAGTTTTCTTTCGTTCAAGGGTACCTGGTAGCCCGCCGGTTTGCTGATGAAAATAATGTTGTCTTGCCCGACGTCAAGGGAATAGGCGCCGTTCGCATCTGTGGCAACAACCAACAATCCGTTTGACACGGCAACCTGGCCGATTCCCTTTTCCTTGCGGTCTTTCTTGCCATTGCCATTGAGATCGTCGAATACGAAACCTTCGACACGTGATTGGGCACAAGCCACACCGGCCACGAATAATAAAATAACGGAGAGACACCTTTTCATGATCAGTAGTTTAGGCTTTCAATAAAGGGAAACATTGTTATCGAATTATGAAGCTAATGAAAACAACCGATAAACACATCAGCCAGGAATGCACCGATCGGCAGCTTCAGAACATGAGCTTTTGTCCCTGCTGGGGATACACCAGCCTGACCTGAAGTTTATTCCCTTCGGCAAGCTCTTTCATGATTGTTTCGATTCTGTCGGAGGCCGGCTTCCTGTGCGTGAATCGAATTCACACCTTCGGACATTCAGGCACCCAAAGTATGAAAAGGATTTGCACCCGGCAAAAATCAGGCCTTATGACCCCTTCAGCTGGTGGCCAGGAGCGCGATGATGATCAAAACCAAAGCGGAAACGGCGATGGTTTGCTGTATCCAAAATCGCCTCTGAGCGGTTATATTCTGTTTCATCTCTTGAGTGGATAAGTGAAATGCGTGACTTTTTCGGGCTGCCACCAGGTGGCGCGATAGAATTCAAGTCTCCTTGCTGAGTAGTTGGCCGAGATGCTATTCTGTTGGAGGTGCAAAGCTCTCCATTTCAAACACCCGGCAAAGAGTGTTAACAATTGCGAGAATAACTGGGTATCGCGCGGTCCTAGCTGATAGATTTCGACTCTCATACGGCTCTGGCGTGTTAGACACGCAAAGCCCCTGTTTGGTTGGAGCTAGCGCTCAAGGGATCAAAACCTATTTTTACTTTATGAAGGGTGTGATAGTTTATCTGATAGCAGTCGACCGGCAAGGACCGCCGTGCTCAGCAACTCCGCGGCTTCGCGTAGAAATGGATTTCCTCTTGGCTGATATTCACCCTGTTCTACGCCAGATACACAAAGGCACCAACGAAAGTCCATAATTTTACGACGTAGCAACTATTCTTCCTCACGCATCATGGACTTTATCTTTTCTACGATCTCAGGGGTGATGTCTTTGATTCCATGAACCGTTCTGGCATGCTCGGCAGCCAATGAAAGTGCCTCATTTTCGGTTGGTGCTTTGATAACGCCGTTGCAGTCAAATCCGACATCTCGGCAGCGGATTACTTTTTTCATATCAAGGGAGTTTAGCGTTTATGAAAATAATTAATACACGAACATTTTGTCACTTTCAAGCGCAAGCTTCAGCAACACGGCAGGAGGCGCAAATTCCACTTGCTTGTTTGAAACATCAGTTTCGCTTAGACCGCGTGCCTTACTTGACATGCCTGATAAATAAAATTTACCACCGCCTTTTACAATGGCGTCGTAATGCTCCCGGAGTTTGCCAGTACCAAGTCCCGTAACATTGTCGAGAATTTCATCGCGGATCAAGGGAACTGCGTCGCCTGCGAGGAATACTGATACCTGGTGTCCTTCTTCTATCGCTGTCCTGGCAACCAACATTGCCAGCGCGGCCACGGTAGGATTTTCCGCGCCCTGAGTGAGGTGAACGAGAATTTTCATTTTCGAGTTTGGTGTTTGTGCGTAGGTGGAGAGCATGCAGAACAAGAGGCCGCTGCAGACTATTATTCGAAACCGCATAGGTTGTGCAGATATTTCTAAGCGATAATACAACACACCGTTTCGAATGTTATGTATCAAATGTTACACAACGGAATTTATTTTTACCGCGGCATCCAAATTAGGCGAGAAGTGTGATAGAACCGCGGTTAAGCTTAACCAGTTTCTCCTTTTCCAGGTCCTTGAGTATTCTCGATACCACAACGCGTGTTGTACCCAGTTCATTTGCGAGGGTTTGATGCGACAACGGGATCACCGGCGTGTGCTGCCGCGTGCGGTAGTTCCGGAGATACTCCAGCAGGCGCTCATTAATAGGCTTGAAGGCAACATTTCCAAAGGCCTTCAACAATTCATCGTAACGCGATTTATATGTGGCAAGTATAAAGCGATTCCAGGATGGATATTTCAGTTGCCATTCGGCGATGAGGCGTGCAGGCAGGATGAGCAGTTCTGAGGATTCAACAGCCACTCCATTGGCGGCGCTGTAGTAGTCGAAGTACGCAGACGACAACGACATCATACACGTTTGACCCGGCTGAACATAGTACAGGAGGATCTCCCGGTCATCGTCATTGTTGCGATAAACTCTGAGGAGACCATTGATGACGAGCGGAAGGAAATCCAGGTATTGCCCTTCGCGAATCAAAATGTCGCCGGCGCCCGCCTTGATGATCGAGCCCGTCTGAAGGAGTTCGTCACGCAAGCTGGGTTCGGTAAAACCCTGCAGACTATTGAAGATATCGGTAGTAGGTTTTGGCATGGTACCTAACGGTTTTGTTTTTCTAAGACAACAAGGCTCATTCGCCTGGCTTGCACAGCAGCAGCACGGTACCGGCCGGGTCCATCACCCAATGCATTTCCTTGGGGATTTTTTCCAGTTCGTCAACGGTCGCAACGCCCCGCGAACGCAAGTAGTCGGCCGCCAGCCCAACGTCGGCGGTTCGGAGCTCCAGCCACGTTTCACTATGGGTGTAGTTGTCTACACAATCAAGCCATACAATATTGGTACCGAACTTAACCCGATGCGTTTTAGATACAGTTGAGCTGCTGATTGGCTGTTCCTCAACCTCGAACTTTAAAACGTCTCGATAAAATTTCACGGTGTCGGCGTATTTGCTTCGTGGTATCTTAATAGCAATGTTCGGACCACCGGTAAATGAGATATTCGTGGGCATAGCTTCCGGGATTATTTTTCTGGGATAACTAAGATAACGAAAGTTCTGCATTGCGCGAATGCTGGAGTTTCCGCATTTTCCGCGTTTGAACAGCCTGCTTAATCGGGATATGGCTCGCTTTCGCTACCTTTCAGCCACCGGGCAAACGTAATTGAACCAAGCATTAATACTGATGGAAAAGATCAACTGGTTTGACAGGAAGTTCGATTTTTCGGCCGACCAAAACATCCTGCCGACGCTCATCGAACGGCTGGAAGGCACGCCCGTACGGCTGGCGGAGAAACTGAAAAAGATTGAGCCCGGTCGTCATAAGATCAGACCCGACGACAAATGGTCCATTCTTGAGCACGTCGGTCATCTGTCGGACCTTGAACCACTGTGGCAAGGACGCCTCGATGATATCTTGAATGGTGAACAGGAAATGCGGGCTGCCGATCTAAGCAACCGCCAGACACACGAAGCTAACCATAACGAGCAATCTCCGCGCGACCTGCTCGACAATTTCTCCATTCTACGGGGAACAACGATTACCTTACTGCGGAAGCTCCGTGGCGACGACGTGTTTCGATCGGCCCTACATCCGCGACTTAAGACACCCATGCGCGTGATTGACCTGTTCCTGTTTGTTGCAGAACACGACGACCATCACCTGGCAACCATCACCGAGCTGGCAACTGCCTAGCGATCACTTCCCGGCACTGGCTTTGGAGCTCCGGCGAAATCATTCCGCCATGAATGTGTAGGTTATGGTCCATTGCTGTTCCTTACCTGCGTCGACGGCCACATGATTAAATGGCTCAGGACAAAGTGTGCGTGCGGCAGACCAATACACAAACTTTACTATAGGCTGATCGCCAACGATTCGTACCGACATCTTCGTTTTAGTGTTCGATACCAGAAGATTATAGTCAACCGCGCTCGAACCAAATCCCGTGAGCGGGGCCACAGCAAAAAATTCCCCTTTATTCAACTGTTCACGGTAGCGAATAACTTTACCATCCAATACCCCTGCCGTTGACTTTCCCTTGGGATCGCCGATGGGAGCGAAAGGAAACGCAACCGTGAAGTCTGGCCCGGTTGGCTGTTCGTCCATGACAAAAAAATTGTGATTGAAGACGTTTGTTTCGATTGGGGTTGAACCGGTATTTAATAGCCGATACTGGATCACCAGTTCCGGCTTTCCGGGCGTCAATACGATCGTCTTCGTGTAGCGATAACTGCACAGCGAATCCGTCAGCGTGTGCTCATACTGTATCGAATTTTTTCCATTCTTTTTCGTTTTCCAGGATCCCCCATTTATGAGTCGGTACGGTTTTACGAATGCATAGGGCTCGTCGGCAATCTTCTCCACGGTGCCTACGCCGATTTTTACAAATGGTTCCCCAGGTTTAGCGAGATCATAGCCGATCGGATCGTAGGCATCCACGGGACCCATGATGGCATCGTGGAGCGTGGGTTCGTAGCGATCGAACCACTTTCCGAAATAGTGGTGCCCCTTAAAGGTAAGGTCGCTGATTACGCCCGACCAGTCGAACCGCACGCCGCGGTAATAGCCGTCCTTGGCGTCCGGTAACAGGAGGGTTGCGTTGATGATGCCGTTGCTGATCTGTGCCTCTGGTGTTTCAGGTTTTACGGCATTGGACAATAGTATTAGAAACAAAGTGGCCGCCAACAGCCGAACTCCGACGGTCAAAAAGGTTGATATCCATTTTTTGAAACCCCTGATTTGAGTTTTCAAAGCTTGTTGAGTTATGCGACGGGTGGGGTCATTTTGATTTCGATCCATGGCAGATATTTATTATGATAATAATATAGAATTTTTTCCGTCGCTGCCGGCGCGCCTAATATATGGGCGGTGTTCCTACTTGAAAAATACTTGGCTGCTCACAGGAAAAAACACCCATGAGCTGCATCTTGATGTCAAGGTAGCCGTGAGGCAGCCACTCCACCGAATTTCATCCTAGATAAAAACCCTACGAAGCCCTATGAGAAAGCTATTGACGTTTATTTTATGCGCCATTGCCGCCACGGCCTATTCGCAAACAGCGGATCCCTGTCAAAAAATTGGATTTGCCGATGTTGAGATGATTGCGCAACAGTTGCCAGAGACGAGGCAAATGGAAGCTGAGCTGGCTTCCCTGGGTGGGCAACTCCAGAATCAATTGAATGCCAAGTATTCTGCATACAATGAGAAGTTGCGCGACGTTGAAAGTCCACGGGCACTTGCCGACGAAGCATCACAGCAAAAACGTCACGACGAACTCCAGCGACTTGAGTTGGACATTCGCAAGTTTGCATCAGATGCGGAAACAACCTTTCAAAAAAAACAGGCGGACCTTATGCGTCCCATACTTTCCAAAATCACCCGATCAGTCGACGAAGTGGCCAGCGAAAATCACTACAGTATCATCATCATCAACACTGAACTTCCGATTGGTCAGAAACTGATACTGTTTGGCATCAGGGAGTATGATATTTCCGATCTTGTGTTGAAGAAGATGGGTGTCTCTGTCAACCAGCATAAGCGCTAAAGGCGGAGAGCAGATTTTGCCCTTATGCGGCCTGGTGAACTGGGAGACTAAAGTATCACGATTATCCCGGAACAGTTGCATAATTGGTCGGCTCTTGCGTCCTTCCGGCACACATGCAAACTTTTCTCCAGGAAGTCGCGATCGACGTCGTACGTCAGTACAAACAGCTCGATAAGCTGGTGATTGTGTTTCCCAATCGTCGGGCTGTCATTTACTTCCGAAAGCACCTCGCGGAACTGTTGAACAAGCCCACTTTCGCGCCGAAGATGATTACCATTGAGGATTTCTTCGCGGAATTATCGCCCTGGAAAATCCCAGATAAGTTGTTGCTGATCCAACGATTGTACGATGCCTATCACGAAACGGTTGATCATGATGTGCAAGAGCGGGAGGCCTTCGATAAATTTTACTTCTGGGGCGAAATGTTGCTCCGCGATTTTGAAGAGATCGACAGATATCTGATCCCCGCGGAACAATTGTTCAAGGACCTGAGCGTACAAAAGGAACTCGATGCCACGTTCGATTTTCTCACGGAAGAGCAACGTTCGTTTCTGCAAAGTTTCTGGTCGGGATTTGAGAATAACGTGAGCGAAAACAAGCACAAGTTTCTTTCCGTTTGGAGTCGCCTGCTCGCGCTGTACACTATGTTGCGTGAACGACTGTCAACGGAGGGGCTGGCGTACGAGGGCATGTTGCAGCGATCGGTTGTCGAGAACATTGCGTCTCTGGGGCAGCCGGCCGATAGGCGCATTGTATTCGCGGGCTTCAACGCACTCACCAAAGTAGAGGAAACGCTCATTACGCACTTTGTTGCCCGGCACCACGCCGACGTGTACTGGGACATCGACGCCTACTACGTGAACAACAACTTGCAGGAGGCGGGACGGTTTTTTCGAGAATATCAGCGACACGAGGTACTGGGAAAAACATTTGCGCGCCATATTCCATCAAACCTGTCGACAAAGAAACGTCACGGGCCATCAGAAGAAGATACCTCCCTGACTGAAGCCGACGGCAGCCAGACTTCCGTTCAAATTTACGGTGCCCCGGATCCGGTCAGTCAGGCCAAGCTCATGTCCCAGATTCTTCGTGAACAGCTCGCCCTTGGTCTCGATCCGGAGCAAACCCTGATCGTTCTTCCGGATGAAAAGCTTCTGCTCCCCGTGTTGCACGGCCTTTCGACAGCCGTGGAGAAATTGAATGTTACCATGGGTTTTCCACTGTCGGCGACTCCGATGTTCGCCCTGGCAGAATTGCTGGTCGATCTGCAGATCTCGCACCGCCAAAACCACTTCAGCCATCGCCAGGCACTTGCCTTGCTGGGACATCCGTATGTTGTGGCTGCCGATTTTGCCAGCGCTAACGAGAAACGGAAGGAGATACTGAAACACAATTGGGTAAACATACCCGGAAGTTTCCTCGCTACGTCGGTGGATATGCATCGACAAATATTCGTGGCCGTTGAGCCGCAAGAGATTCTTGCCTACCTTCGACAGGTTACGATCGCGGTAGGGGTCGTAGCGACGGTGAGCGACCTTGACAAGGAGTATGCCTTTCATTTCTTGACGTTGCTTAACCGCATGGAAGAGGTGATGGGCGACGCTCTGCCAGGCGGTGGCGAACACGGCTGGGCCAACGCCACTGCTGGGCGCCGACAGGCGGCGTTCAAGTCCTTTCTTCGCCTGCTCAGGCAACTCATCCAGTCCCAAAAAATACCTTTCTCGGGTGAACCGTTACGAGGACTGCAGGTTATGGGCGTGCTGGAAACCAGAAATCTCGACTATAAGAACGTGTTTGTGCTGTCGCTTAACGAAGGAGCCTTACCGGGATCCACACACAAAGGGTCGTACATCCCCTTCAACATTCGCAAGGCGTATGGGCTTCCCACGGCCGAGCACCAGGATGCTATTTATGCCTACTTGTTCTATCGCGTATTGCAACGAGCTGAGCACATTTTTCTGTTTTACAATTCCGAGACCGATGTTCTCGGGCAGGGAGAGATGAGCCGGTACCTGCAACAGCTCATTTATGAAAGCGGCATACCGATAACGCGTTCCGTCCTGCACAACACCATTCATCCGGCATCCATCACTCCGATTACCATTGACAAGTCGCCGGCTATCCTGGAAGCGCTTCTCCGAACGAATGAAGGAAATATTCACCATCAGGGAATATCTCCCTCCGCACTGAACACCTACATTGAATGTCGCCTGCGCTTTTATCTTCGATACGTTGCCCGCGTCCGGGAGGCCGATGAAGTAGAGGAGGACCTGGATGCACGCATCCTGGGTAACTTTCTTCACGAGGTCATGGAGATGCTATACAATGACCTTGTTATCCGCAAAGGTAACCGCCGCATCGAAAGGAAAGACCTGGACTCTGCCGACGACGACATTGAAAAACTCATCGACCGTGTATTCATTAAGGCGTATCGCCTCGACCCTGAACAGCCCGTCGACTATGCCGGGCAACGGGTGGTGGTTCGTGAAGTGGTACGGCGGTTCGCTCATCGCATCGTGCAAAACGATATCGCGTATAGCCCATTCGTTATTGAAGCCACAGAGCAGGGCGGATTCCTCCATCGCATAAAGCTTGCCGGCACTGATCGAACGGTAGCCGTGAGTGGCAAGATCGACCGCGTCGACCGAAAAGAGGATGTTATAAGGATAATCGACTACAAGACGGGAAAGGATCAACTGGATTTCGAAAGCGTCGAATCGTTGTTTGTGCGGGACGCGAAGCGCAACAAGGCGGCATTTCAGACGATGCTTTATGCCTTACTCTATCATGTGAATATGCCCGGAACCAGCAAGATCGTGCCTGGCCTGATTAACCGGGTGAATCTGTTCGATAAGGAATTTCAGTTCGGCCTCAAGATGAACCGTGCTTACCTTACTGATGCCCGTGGCCTCTTTGAAGAGTTTGAATCCCGCCTGACGGAGGTGCTTCAGGAATTGTACGTGTCCGACACGGCATTCGACCAAACGACGAATACCGATAACTGTAAGCTGTGCGAGTTCCGTGAATTGTGTTATCGGTAGTGATGGTAGGTGCGGCCGTCAAAAATAAATCCAGGATTGGGGAGGTTCACGGAGCTTTTTGGTTGAAGCTTATCTCGGTGCTTGCCTCGATGGAAGCGCGCGGGCCCAGACAGATGCTGCGCCTGGTGGAACCTCATGGCTTAAACCAGAGGCCTGGAGGAGCGCCGTGATAGACCAATATCGCCTGCTCACAACGCTACGCGTTGGAACTACGGGCGTTCACTTTGAAGGGGATGCACCTTTATACTATAAACGGATCTTAGTAGCCATCATGGTGACGCGAGGTTTCGACTCGTGGCCGAAATGCCGCGCCCCAAATTAATACGATCTTAAACCCATTATTGTTTTCAATGCGAGCGAAAGTAGTTCCAACGCGTAGCGTTGTGAGCAGGAGATATTGGTCTATCACGGCGCTCCTCCAGGCCTCTGGTTTAAGCCATGAGGTTCCACCAGGCGCAGCATCTGTCTGGGCCCGCGCGCTTCCATCGAGGCAGGCACCGAGATAAGCTTCAACCAAAAAGCTCTGTGAACCTCCCCAATACTGGATTTATTTTCTTCCGGTCGCACGCCTTATCCTACCGCGCAGACTTGGTCTCCAGCAGTTTTTGAATCGCCATCAGTTCGTCACGCAGCTTTGCCGCTTCCATAAACTCGAGCTCCTTCGCTGCCTTCTCCATGGCCTTGCGCGTGCGGTCTGCCATCTTCGTGAGCTCTTCGCGGCCCAGGTAGGCCATCACCGGATCGGCTGCCAATGAAGCTTCCTCGTCTTCAACGTAGTACTTCTTCATTTCACCGCGTTTTGAGTCAGCCACCTTGGTCTGACCGAGGATCGAATCTTTCGATTTCAAAACGGTCCTGGGAATGATACCATGTTCCTTGTTATAGTCCGTCTGAATCTTGCGTCTTCGGTCGGTTTCATCAATCGCCAGGCGCATCGATTCGGTGGTCGAATCCGCGTACATGATCACGCGGCCGTTGACGTTTCGCGCGGCGCGACCAATTGTTTGAACGAGTGATCGCTGATTTCGTAGAAAGCCTTCCTTGTCGGCATCCAGGATGGCTACCAGAGAGACCTCCGGCAGATCCAATCCCTCGCGCAGCAGGTTCACGCCCACCAGCACATCGAAGACTCCCAGCCGGAGTTCGCGCAGAATCTCCACACGATCCAGTGTCGTCACCTCAGAATGGATGTAGCGACACTTCACGCCTACGCGATCCATGTATTTGGTCAACTCTTCGGCCATACGCTTCGTAAGCGTGGTTACCAGCACGCGCTCTTTCTTTTTTACGCGCTCGTCAATTTCCTCCAGCAAATCATCGATCTGATTCTTGCTCGGACGCACGTCGATCTCCGGATCAAGCAATCCGGTAGGCCTTATCACCTGTTCCACCACTACACCTTCTGACTTTCTTAGCTCATATTCAGAAGGTGTCGCACTTACGTAAACAACCTGGCCAAGTAAGGCTTCAAACTCGTTGAATGTCAGCGGACGATTGTCTAATGCCGAAGGTAACCGAAAACCATAGTCCACAAGGTTCACTTTGCGCGAACGGTCTCCTCCCCACATGGCCCTTACTTGAGGTACGGTAACGTGACTTTCGTCAATGACCATCAGAAAATCGTTGGGGAAGTAGTCGATCAAGCAGAATGGGCGGGCTCCGGCTTCGCGGCGATCGAAATAGCGCGAATAGTTTTCTATCCCGGAACAATAGCCCAGCTCACGCATCATCTCAATATCGAATTCGGTACGTTCCTTCAACCGCTTCGCTTCCAGGTGACGTTTCTCTCCCTCGAACATTTCAACCTGGGCAACCATGTCATCCTGTATCTCCCGAATCGCCTGATGCAGCACCGACTTTCCGGTTACAAATAAGTTGGCCGGAAAAATCGTCACAATGGTTTCGTCTGAAATTTTCTTTCCACTCACGGGATCGATGCGCTGTATCGACTCGATCTCATCACCGAAAAAGTAAACGCGGATGGCGTAGTCGGCATAGGCCAAAAACACATCCACTGTGTCGCCCTTTACCCGGAAGGTACCGCGTTTGAATTCAACTTCTGTTCGATTGTAAAGTATGTCAACCAATGCAAACAAAAGTTTATTTCTGGCAACAAACTCACCGGTTTTCAGCTTGATTACATTTTTTCCAAATTCTTCCGGATTGCCAATGCCGTAAATGCACGATACCGAGGCCACTACGATAACGTCGCGTCGTCCGGTCAATAGGGACGAGGTTGCACTGAGCCTCAGTTTTTCAATCTCCTCGTTGATGGAAAGATCTTTCTCGATATACAGGCCTGACGAAGGGATGAAGGCTTCGGGTTGATAATAATCGTAGTAGGAAATAAAATATTCAACCGCGTTCTTCGGGAAGAATTGCTTGAACTCGCCGTATAGCTGTGCCGCCAGTGTTTTATTGTGGCTAAGCACCAACGTGGGTCGCCCGGTGCGGGCTATGACGTTCGCCATGGTGTAAGTCTTCCCAGAACCCGTTACGCCCAATAATGTCTGATGGGGTTCACCTTCAACCACGCCCTTGGTGAGTTGATCGATGGCTTTGGGTTGATCGCCGGTGGGCTGATATTCGCTGGTGAGTTCAAATTCCATGTTTTCCTTTGGGACTAATAACGCTTTCCACTCCGTTAGAGTTTATTGAAGAAACGGAAAGATGAGCAAAAATCCGAATGGAAAACGGTCGTCTATAACGACTCAGCGATGCCCCGGAACAGTAGCCACGAATTGTCAATTATCAATTCTAACGTCAACTAGTTATTCCAGATTGTCCACGACTTCTCAGCCTGGATGTGCAGCATCTCCAGCCCATTCTTAATGGTCGCATTCCGCATCTCGGCTTTCTGGAGAAACATGGTGCGCGCAGGATTGTAGATCAGGTCGTAGACATAATGTTCAGAACCAATATGTTCGTAGTCAAGAGGAGGCATCGTCTCTGTTTTCGGACTCATACCCAGCGGCGTCGTGTTAATGATCAGTAGCGACTCCGTGATCAGTTTGGGATTCTTCTCCAGATCTTCATAAACGAAATCGCCCTTTCCCGCTGCACGGGAAACTACTTTATAATGGACCTTCAATTTCTTCAATGCTTCCTGCACAGCCTTCGAGGATCCACCTGTGCCGAGTATTAGGGCATTGAACGTTTTATCCTTTGGTAGCCATTTCTCAATCGTTTCGAGAAATGCATCGGAATCCGTGTTGAATCCTTTCAGTTTGCCGTCTTTGATCTTGATCACATTCACGGCGCCGATCTTCTTGGCAAAGCCGTCTACCTCATCGAGATACTTGAGCACTTGTTCCTTGTAGGGGATCGTGACATTCAGTCCCGACAGTCCCTTTGTTTGGAGCAATTCTTCGATGTCCGTGATGTTCGTCAGCGGAAACAGTTCGTAGTGATAGTCTCTTAACCCTTCGCGAAAGAACTTTTCATCAAAATATGACTTCGAAAATGAATGGCTCACCGTAGCACCAATGAGCCCGAATACTTTTTCCATGTTTAGGTTGTCGTTTTAAATCTAACAGCGATTTTTTCAATCAGGAACACAATGAACACGCCAAGTGCCATCATCAGTATGGCCTGGAAGACTTGTGGGTCTCTTCCAGTGATGCCGAGGTAATCCCAGGGCAATATACTCTTATCATGCGCAGGTACCTGTTCGCCACGGCTGTTCGTAGCAAATTCAAATACTTGCCGCCAGGGCCAAACTTTGTTGAGAGCTCCTAGCATAAGTCCTGCCAGCATGGCCGTCGTAGCTTTTCGATGTTTCTCTAGTGCCCATACCAGGAGGCGAGAGAAACCAAACAGTCCTACCAGGCAGCCGGACACAAATATAACAATGGCGAGCAGGTTCACATGGGAGAATGCATTAACGAGGTATTGATACATGCCCAGTAGCAAGAGCATCAGGGATCCGGATATGCCCGGAATAAAGGTCGCGCAAACCACGAGGATGCCCGCGGCAAACAAGAACCACCAGGAGTCGGGCGCGTTCATGGGCGCCAGTAGCGTAAGAATGTACGCCAGGGCCACGCCGGCCACAAAGGCGATAACCACCCCCACGTTCCATTGTTTGATGTCTCGTAACACCAGCGGTGCCGACAACAGTATAAACCCAAAAAGGAACGAGAGTACAATTATGGGATTCGAGCGAAGGAAGTAGGCCATCACTCTTGCCAGCGTAAAATAGCTGGTGAGAATGCCTGCGAAGACCGCCGTAAGGAAATTCCCGTTGATCTTTTGCCACACTGTCCGTGATTCACCACGGAGCAACAATTTCACGGCATCTCGATCAATTTCGTTCAGAGACCGTACGAGTTCGTCGTAGATTCCACCTAAGAATGCCGCTGTTCCCCCTGCTACTCCGGGAACGGCATCGGCCACTCCCATACTCAACCCCTTCAAATAAATCAGTATGTAGTCTCTCTTTTTTCTCAACGCCGGCCGGGTTAGTCTACTTCAAAAGGCGGGGCAGTGTTTGTATTGCGTCGCTCAATGCCGAGAAAGTGAAGGAAGGTATCGCCGCGCAATCCCAACCGGATCGTTTCCAATGGAATCACTTCTTCCGGCGCAATGTTGCCAAGATTTACGTTGGCACCCAGCAGCTTGATGAACCACACTTGCTGGGCTTTCTGTGGGGCTTCCCAGATGATTTTCTCAAAGGGAATCTTCGTGAGGATCTCTTGCACCAGGCCCGAACGCACTTCACCTGTAGAGCGGAAGAGTCCAACGTTACCGCCCTCCCGCGCTTCACCGATCACCTTCCACGCGCCGGCGTCGAGTTCCTTTTGCATAAGTTCGATCCACATATACGGCGGAATGATCTTGTCGGCGTCTTTCGAGCCAACTTCCGAGAGCACCGTTACTTGTTCAGCCAGCTTGGCTATGTAATCGCATTTCTTGTCATGGTCGATGTCCATCGAACCGTCCGATACTTCGGCAAAGGTCAGATCGTATTTGTCCAGGATGCGTCGGTAATCATCGAACTGATCGCGGATCACAAACGCCTCAAACAGGGTCCCCCCAAAGTAGACAGGAATACCTGCATCCCTGTAAACCTTGATCTTGTCTTTGAGATTGGGCGTCACGAATGAAGTGCCCCAACCCAGCTTCAGAATATCAACGTAGTTTGCGGACAGGCTCACAAAATCCTCGGCCTCTCTTATGCTAAGGCCCTTATCCATAGCCATAGTAAAGCCGTATTGCCTGGGCTTGTCGGTACGCTCAGGCAGGTTTTTTAGCTCATAATTCATCAGCTGTTCTCTTTTCTAAACTGCTCGATGATCTTGTACAGAGCCTTTTGAGTCTCAACTTTTGGAAAGAAATCAAACAATGCGGTGTGACCATCAAAGTCCAAAATTAACGCTTTTTCCAAATAATTAAAGGCTTCCTTGAAACGACCAGCTTCGATCAGATAGACCGTCATGCGGTAAAAAACCTCGGCGTCACTTTGAACATCATCGAATCCCATCGACAGCGTTTCAATGGCTTTTTCGTGATCGCCTTGTTCGTAGTATATGAATGACCAGTTTAACCAAATTTCTTTGTCTTCGGGATCGAGCTTGCTTGCTTCTTCATAGGCATCCACGCTGGACACGGTATTGCCCACTTTGAATTCCGCGTGCGCGACAGACTTCCAATATTCGGCGTTCTCGGTATTGATCTTTAACGCCTTGTTGTAGAAGTGCAATGCCTGATACCATTTCTCCTGCTTCTCCAGGCACGCGCCTGCGCCAAACCAGGCCTCATCGTACAAACTATCAAGCTTGGCTGCCTTCTGAAAATATTTCAATCCCAATTCGTACTGCTCCAGGCTTTCATAAGCGGCACCGAGGCAGCAATATACTTCAGGGCTTGGTCCCTCGATCTCCAGTGTTTTTCTGAACGTGTCCAGCGCCTTCGTGTACTGGCCCATGTTCATGTAGGTGTTGCCCGTGTTGAAATAGGCAGATGCAAATGCCTCATCGATTGTTATGGCATAATCATATGCCTGCAACGCCTCTTCGTACTTCTCCAATTTATTATAAACGATACCTAGATTGTACCACGCTGCGGTGGAGTAGGGGTCTTCGTCAATAAACTTCTGATAATATTCGATACTGCTTTCCAGCTGTCCTGTTACGTCGAGGCAGAAAGCCAATTCGTATAGCGAACCTTCGTGATTCAAGTTGATCTCTATCGACTGCTTGTATGCTTCAATCGCCTGCTGATAGTCCTCCATGCTTTGATAAGCAAGGCCGATGCTGTAATAAACCTCGTCCTTATCATCGGCTAACAGCAATGCCTGCTCATAATTATGAATAGCAGCGGCATGATTTCCCTGAAGTGAAAGAATGGATCCTTTCGTCAGATAAATCTCCGGATCGTTTGGCTGAAGCGAATGCGCCTGGTCCAGAATTTCCAAAGCCTGGTCGTACTCCTCAAGGTTCGAAAGAATCTGTGCCTTGATAGTGATAAGTTCGATTGAAAATGGATACTGACTGATGGCCTGGTTGACAGCCTGAAGGGCCTTGTTATGCTTGCCCCGGAGCATGTAATGATCTATGATCTGCTCGTAAGCATCTAAGTCAAAAAATTCTGTTTTCTTTTTCCTAAGGTGGTCTTCAAATCGTTTTATCAGCTCATTTCCCTCTTCTCTTTTACGATACTCTTTCGCCATGGAATAAAAGGTTTTCCTAAAATAGGTAAATCTGGGGTAAAGCTAAGAACGTTTGGGCTTATTTTTTAGCATTGAGTCTTGCCATGTAATATCGGCAGCACCTTTTCAGTGTTTCATCAATCGGTTGAAACTTAAAATTCAAATGTTTTGTTACGCTGTCATTGGCGAATAAAAACTGGGTACTGGCTAATTTGGCCGTGTCTTTAGTGATTTTTGGTTCAGTTTGGGTGATTCCGGAGCGAATACTTTCGATAAACGCAAATGGCCCCAGCACCGCATTTGGTACCCTGACAGAGGGTGCTTTCTTCCCGAATTCCCTGGTAATCTTTCCCAACAAATCATGGTATCTGATGTTGCCTGCTGAAACGATAAATCGTCGTCCTTCAACTTCGTTTCGCAACAGTCGATAGATCACTTCAGCTACATCGAGAACATCAACATAGTTCATGAAACCATTGATATAGAACGCATGTTCTTCCCATGCATACTTGAAGAATTGTGCGCTGCTGATGTTCCAATTTGCTTCTGCCAGAATGAATGATGGATTCACAATCGCCGTACTCAGTCCTTCCTCCTGCGCGCGAAATACTTCTAGCTCCGCGAAATACTTCGACTGTGCGTACACGCTATTGAAGGGTGTATCAATCCATTTGTTGGTTTCGTCTATGCGCGTTTGGTTTTTTTGACTTCCTAATGCGGCCACTGAACTTACATGAATGAGACGTCTAACGTCCAGTTCGAGGCAGGCGTTCACGACGTTGCGTGTTCCGACCACATTGATCCGCATAATTTGCTCTGCCTTGCGAGGGTTGATGGATACCGTAGCTGCGGCATGAATTACTTCTTCAGCACCTTTCAAGGCTTCTTCGAGGGAGACGGGATCCATGATGTCGGCGTGGCGCCAGGTAATTTGCCCGGCCACATCATGCAACAAGGACAAGTCGCTGTTCTTGCGGCAAATCCCGACAACGGTTTCGTGGTGATCCAGCAGTTTGCGAATTACAAAACTTCCGAGCAAACCGTTGGCACCTGTTACGGCTATCATAGAATTAAAAGCTGCGAGGTTCTGTGCATCAAGTTCAGAGTGTATTATTCAGGAGTGGCAGGGCCATTGCTTTTTGAAAGTACTTCATCTGCTGAGCTTCTCCTACGAGCCTGGCGTGTTGTAAATGATGACAATCGCTTCCGAGGAGATGCACCCAACCCCGGTCGATGAGCTTCTGCGCGGTTGTTTGAACGATCTTAGAATAGAATCCCGTGATAGAACTGATATTGATCTGAAACAAGACACCGCGATCAAGCAGATCCTGTGCCTTGTCAACGTTGTTCTGCAGGTATAAATATCTTTCCGGGTGAGCAAGTACAGGTTTGTATCCGCGTGTGGTTGCCAGAAAAATGAATTCTTTCATATTGAAAGGCTCATTCAGAAAGTTTGTTTCAAACAACAGGTAATTGTCTCCAAACGTCAGC
>DATHKA010000418.1:0-44616 GCA_035489615.1 Chryseolinea sp. | reverse complement strand
GCCGTCGGAATTTCTGAACTCGCGGGTCCTGAATATATCGGAACGGCTATCCGTATTTTCGACACCGCCGGAGATCTTGATGGAAAAATTTCGAATGGGCTTATAGATGAAAGCCGCGTTCGCAAACACAATGTTCTCTCTGATGTTCGTGCTTTCCTCGTTAATGAAGTAAAGCGGATTCGTCATATCGGGAACCACAAATGGATGTGCCGTCGAAACATCGTTGATGGTGCCGTCCTCGTTGTATGGCGATGCCGTTGGTGGTGCCGTGATAGCCGAGTTAACCAGGCTTGTTCCCCGCGATCCACTCTGGCTGTCCTTCCTGCCGCTGGTGGAACGGGTCAGGATGGTTGACAGCTGAAGACTGAGTTTGTCGCTGACGTCATGGTCGATTTTCGTCCGAAGCGAGTAGCGGTTAAAATCGCTGCCTTTGATAATTCCATCCTGTTGGAATATACTTCCCCCCAGGGAAAAGCGGGTCTTGTCGCTGCCGCCGTTAACGGTAAGCGAACCCGTGTACATAGGAGCGTCTTGAAAGACCTCATCCTGCCAATCAGTTCCTTCGCCGAAACTGTCTATCTGATCCTGTGTAAAGTATGGTGCGATGTTATCATTCGCCGCCTGGATATTAAATAGCTGAGCATATTCCGAGGCATTCATCAGTTCAAGTTTCTTCCTCAGGCGCTGCATGCTGTAACTCGTTTCGAAGCTGACCGTTGGTTCTCCCGATTTTCCCGTCTTCGTCGTGATGATGACCACGCCATTCGCGCCCCTTGAACCATAGATAGCAGTGGCGGAGGCGTCTTTCAGAATTTCAATGCTTTCAATGTCCGAATTGCTCAGGTTGACGGGCTGTCCGGAGAGCGGAAATCCGTCAACGACGTACAACGGCTCGTTGTCACCCTGAATAGAATTCGTTCCCCGGATGCGTACGCTTACAGCAGGTCCTGGAGCTCCCGTGTTCTGCACGACCTCAACGCCCGCGGCGCGGCCCGTTAGCGCCTGCATCACGTCACCCGAAGGATAGGCGTTGACCAAGTCACCTTTGACGGACGACACTGAGCCGGTGATATCGCGTTTCTTCACGATGCCGTACCCTACAACCACGACCTGTTCGAGCTCATGAATGTCCGGAGTCATCCGGATGTCGATGGAGGTCTTGTCACCGATCGGGACTTCCTGAGTGGCGTACCCGATAAAAGAAAATATCAGGACACTCTTCTCGTGCTCCGTTAAAACTGACAGCGAATACCTTCCGTCAGCATCCGTCGCGGTGCCCATCCCGGTTCCTTTTACGAGAATACTAACCCCTGGGAGGGGGGCGCCATTTTCATCAGCAACCTGGCCCGTAATGATCCTGTCTAATGCACCGGTTTGCCTCCGGTCCTCTTTGCGTAGCACGATCTGATCGTCGATCGCCTCAAAGACGACACGGTAGGGATCAAACAGTTTTTTCAGTACGTCCCCGAGCGTGTCGTTATTCGCGCGCAGGCTAACTTCGTTGCTAACCGGGATCACCTGCGGACTGTAAACGAACCTGATGCGCGCCGCTCGTTCAATCTCGCCCAGGACGACTACCAATTCCTGGTTCCTGACATCCAGGGAAATTTTCTTGTCAAGCACTTCCTGTCCCCATGACTCCGTCGCAAGCACCACTCCCGAGGTGGCAAGGATCGTAATGATTGGGATGATGGCTGCTTTCATGATGAATAGGATGATTGGAGAATGGATTTGTAAGGGTTTTTCCATAATTTGAATGGTTAAATATTTAACGATACCTCAGACTGGTGATGCCGCAAACATCACCGGTCTACTTTTCTTAAGGGTTCAACAGGTCAGGTCATATGATATACTTTGCCAAGGTTGAGGGCATGGGAAAGAAGTCGTGAGCCCTTAGTATTTAGGCATGAGTTGGTAATGAGTATTTAAAGTATTTAAATACCTCCTTCTTAGATTACTGTGTTGTCAGAAAGGCAGTTTGCCTCCCAACCTTGTGGTCTCCGGGTATTGCTATAAACGCGCCATACTCAGGACCCACTCACGACTAAGTACTAAGGACTAAATACTTCTTTCAAGTATTTCATCCCTTAATCTTTACATCCAATGCCCGTAATCGTCACGCGGTCATTGACAATCTGATATCCTACGCCGATTGAACGACAAATCAGCGCCAGCTTTACAGGAAATGGCTCATCGGTAAAGGAGGCCGTCACTGAACATCCGCCAATGTCTGCATTGGTGAAATTGATCTGCACCTCATAGGCGCTTGCAAGCGACTTCAAAACCTCTGATGCGGGGGTAGCCGTGAACGTAAGATATGTATCCGGCACTTTTAACTCTTCAATCGAAACAGAGTCAAGTCGCGTATGCTGGATCTGACCGGCGTTATCCCTGAGAATGAATTGCTCATTCTCGGTCAGAATGATATTCGGCTCACTGTCTTTCTCACGCTTGTTCTTATCGTTGTGCGAATAGATAGACACGGTTCCGCTTTTTACGATTACAGAGATCTGTCCATGTGATTCGTCGGTAGTGATCTCGAAGCTTGTGCCGAGAACTTTGGCAGTAACTTTTCCTGCATTCACATAAAAAGGTTTGCTTGGATCTTTTGTTACCTCAAAGAATGCAGTGCCTTCCAGAAAGATATTGCGTGAATCACCAATGAACTCGCGAGGGTACCTGAGAAGACTGTTTTGGGATAGCAATACAGAACTGTTGTCCGGCAGGCTGATCAGGAGGGCGTTGTCGCCTTTGTTTATACGCTCAATCATGTAGTTGCCTGGAAGGCTCGCTGTTTCTTCGCCCGGGTCTTCAGTATTTTGCCTTACAATGGAGAATTGTCTCACATACCATCCCGCTACAGCTAAGATGATAACTGAAGCGGCCGCTGCTGTCCAGAACGAGAACAAGGTCCTGCTACGGGCTGGCCGTCCTTCGCTACCAATGCCGGCCATGATGTCCGCGATTTCCACGTTCAACTCCTCTTCACTGATAAAGTCATCGTGAACAGGATGAATAGCCAATACAATGGCCCGGGCTTCCGTGATGACATCCTGTTGATAAGCGTGTTCCCGGATCCAGCCTTTCCAAATGACATCCTCCTCCGGCGATGGATGTCTCACCCATGAACGAAAGCGGAGATCGTCAACAAAGTCTTTTGCTGAGTACTTTTTATACTTATTCATGCGGATACAAGGTCCTTTCAAGAAAGAATAGACAACGATTGCAAATTTCTACTCTCCGGATGAAAGCAATCTTGAAAAATTTTCGGTCGTCAGGTTTTCGAAATCGTGTTAACGCACCAGGAAAACGGTTGCATCTCGCGGCGGTCTTTGTTTTATTCAATAGAAAGAAGGAGATTTAAGTGCAAACGAATTCACGAACGCCCTGAGATCTTGAAAAGCGCTACGTCTGTCGGTTCGGACATCCAGCTCTGGGATGAATTCAGGAGCGGGAACAAAGCCAGCTTCGAAAAGTTGATGCAGGCGCATTATCCCCACCTGTACGCCTACGGGACGAAGTTCAGGAAGGACCGCGAATTTGTGAAAGACTGCCTGCAGGATCTTTTTCTTGAACTCTGGAAGAACAGAGGTACCCTCGGCAATACCAGCCACGTAAAGTCATATCTTTTCAAGTGCGTGCGGAACAAAATATTCCGGGCAGTCCAAAAAAACAAGTGGCATTCACAAGCCACGCAACTGGACAATAACTATGTCTTTGACGTAGAATTTTCGATAGAACATCATCTCATCCGCGAACAGACACTTCGCGATACCGCAAGCATATTCTCTAAAGTATTGAATACGTTGCCCAAGAGGCAAAAGGAGATCATTTACCTGAGATTCTATCAGGATCTTGAAATTGCCGAAATTGTAAAGGTGATGGACATTAACGCCCAGTCAGTTTACAATCTGATTAACAAGGCGCTTTCCACGCTGCATGAGCTTTTGCCCTCCAAAGACAGGTTGCTGAGTTAATAGTTAATACTTGAGCGACGCAGACTTGTCAGCCGAGCGAACTCTATTTTTTATCCAAAAAAATTCTTGCCCCCTTGCCGCGCGGAGAGTCCGAAAATGAGCTGTTTGGCCTGCCTGGTTAACAAATGCCCCCCTAATCCTTAACAATTTTCGCCCCCCGTTAACTTTCCGGTAAGCACTCCTGAACAATTGTGTACCCCCCCGAAGTGCACCCCTGATCTAATTTACGCAATCGATTTACGCAATCGGTTACAGGCGGGGTCTTTCCGGACTTTGCAACGCATAACAACCGATGGCGCAGCGAAAAAAGCACCCTTTTAAGCACGCCCGAAACGAACGGAATAACCATAACATTAACCATCAAATCTATGATCAAAAAACTCTACAGAAGCATGTTTGCAACTGTGGCGCTGCTCCTACTGGTATACTGCGTTACCAACGCACAGGACCGAGTAGTGACCGGAACAGTTAAAGACAAATCAGGACAGCCTATTATTGGTACGAACATCCTGAAGAAGGGCACTGCCGAAGGAACGACCACGGACGTGCAAGGAAAATTTGCGCTCACAGCCGCCGACAACGATGTGTTGGTATTTTCCTTTATCGGCTACGCAAGTCAGGAAATACGCGTAGGAACGCAAACAACAATCAATGTTTCCTTCGAGGAAGACGTGGCCACACTCAGTGAAGTGGTCGTCGTTGGTTACGGTACGCAGAAAAAGAGTGATCTCACCGGTGCCATTTCCTCTCTTGCCGGTGATGTGCTCAGGGAATCAGTTACTGCCAGCGTAGATCAGGCATTGCTGGGACGCGTATCTGGCGTGCAGGTAACGCAAAACTCGGGTCAGCCGGGTGGTGCCGTGTCGATACGCATTCGCGGCACTACTTCTCTTACACAAAGCAGTGAACCGCTTTACGTCATTGATGGAATCCAGGTAGGAGGAAACGCCTCAGGAATTTCGGGTTTCGACTGGCAAGGCGGCGCAGGCGGACAACAAGCGGCTGCAAGCAACCCGCTGGCTTCGATCAACCCCAACGACATTCAGAGCATTGAAGTGTTGAAGGATGCATCAGCAACTGCTATCTACGGTTCCAGGGCAGCCAACGGAGTCGTCATCATTACCACTAAACGCGGTAAGAAGGGCAGCGCGTCGATAAGCTACAACGGCTACTATGCACTTCAGGAAGTCTATAAAACGTTCGACATGATGGACCTTCCTACCTATGCTACCTATAATAACGAAGTAGCACAGGAGGTATCCACCATTAATTCAAACCCCAATTTTGCCGATCCCAGCCTGCTTGGTCCAGGCACAGACTGGCAGGATGCTGTCTTTCAGGTAGCGCCCATGCAGAGTCACACTATTACCGCTTCAGGGGGCGGCGAAGCAACACAATACATGGTCTCGGGAGGTTATTTCAGTCAGGAAGGTGTCATCATCGGGTCAAACTTCGACCGCTTTAACATACGCACCAATATCGACAGCCGGGTGAAAGAAGGCATCAACATAGGCGCCAGCATTTCCCTGTCGAGAAAGGACGAAAAGATCACGCTTCAAGACGGTGGAGATGGTGTCATTTCACAAGCTGCACAGATGGGTCCTCAAATTCCCGTTAAAAACTTCGATGGCACCTATGCAGGACCTGAGCAACAAAACATTTCCTCACAAATCAGTTCAAACCCTGTCGGGTTGGCTATGCTGAGAAACAATACCGTGCTCAACAACCGGATAATGACCAATGTGTATGCGGATATTCAGATCATCAAAGGGCTCAAGTTCAGGTCGGAATTCGCTGTGGACTATGGCAATACACTCAACAAAGCATTTTTGCCGACATACAAATGGGGCACACTCGTCAATAATACGAGCCAGTTTAGTCAACGGTCTGATCAGAGTTTCTTCTGGCTTTGGAAAAACTATCTCACGTATGAGAAAAACTTTGGTGTGCATGACGTCACCTTGCTCGCCGGTACGGAAGCTCAAAAAGGACAATGGGAAAGCTTTACAGCCTATAAGATTAACCTGCCCAATGATATTCAGGTGATGAATCAGGGTCAGGTATCCAACATACCCAATACGGGTGCTTCCGTCTGGAACACCTTGGCTTCGCTATTTGCCAGGGCAAACTATAGCTATCGCGACCGGTATCTGTTAACGGCCACCGTGAGAAGAGACGGTTCTTCAAGATTTGGTCCCAATAACCGTTGGGGTGTATTTCCTTCTGTGTCGGCCGCATGGAGAATATCAAACGAAGCCTTTTTCGCACAGTCTGAAGTGTTAAGCAACCTGAAGCTGAGAGTCGGATGGGGAAAGGTCGGTAACCAGGAAATTCGAAACTATGCCTTCGGCTCTGCGCTGAATAGTCTGAACTCATACTTTGGTCCGGCCATTATAAACAGTGCGTACTCCAACCCGGATGTGCAGTGGGAGTCCACATCGATGACCAACATTGGTCTGGACGTTGAGTTATTCGGCGGTCGTGTTGACGTTTCGTTGGAAGCTTACAATAAAATTACCGACAACTTACTTCTGCAGGTCAATCTGCCGGCCACATTCGGCGAGCAAGTCGGCGGCCCGCAAGCAAACGTGGGCAGCATGGAAAACAAAGGTTTCGAAGCAACACTTAATACAGTCAATATAGATAAGGGAAGGTTCAAGTGGACAACCAATGCCAACCTGTCGGTCAACCGGAATAAGGTAACCGACATGGGCGGCTATCCGATATTCAATGCACTCTATTGGTACACCGGATTCCAGACGGCTACGATGACCAATGCCGGATACCCTGTTGGCCAATTCTACGGCTATGTAGTGGATGGCATCTTTAAGTCCAAGCAGGAGATACTGGATCATGCCGTACAGATTCCCAGCGATGAAGATCCGTTGACGAACAAAATCGAAAGAACCACGGGAGTCTGGTTGGGAGACATCAAATGGAAAGACATCAATGGCGACGGCAAGATCACCAGTGAAGACCAGACCGTGATCGGCAATCCAAACCCTGATTTCACATTCGGATTCAACAACACATTTAGCTATGGCCCTTTTTCGCTGGATGTATTCATGATCGGATCTGTGGGGGGTGATATTCTGAACTACTCACGGGCGCGAAACGAACAGATGATCAGCAATTTCGACAACCAGTCGCTGACCGTACAAAACCGCGCACGCACGCAACTCATAGCCGGCGGCACCAATTTCAACAACATCGATGAGGTGGAGCTCGTGGATCCCACTACGAGTATGCCCCGGTTTGACAACGGTGGTGAGAACTTCAACCACTATATGTCTACACGGTGGCTTGAAGACGGCACGTACGTAAGAATTCAAAACCTGCGGTTGGCCTATTCACTTCCTTCCTCACTGATCAGCAAGGCGAAAATCTCGAGACTGCAATTGTATGTCAACGTCCAGAATGCTGCAACGTTCACAAATTATTCTGGTCTGGATCCGCAGGTTGGCGCTTTCAACCAAAGCTCTCTGCAACAGAATATCGATATGGGACGATATCCCTTACCACGCGTGTATACGTTCGGCGTGAACCTTGATTTCTAACATGATAAGCTGAAAGACACTATGAAAAGATATATCAAATATTTTCTGATTACAGCGCTAACTATTTCGTTTAGCGCATGTAAGGAAGAGTTCCTGGAGTTTGTTCCCGAAGATCAGGCTACTGTGGATGCCTGGTATCGCAACGAGAATGAAATCCGACAATCAACGGCATCGCTATACGGCAGGCCGTGGTTTGGTTTCAACGATGAGTTCGGTTGGCTTGCCGGTGACCTGATGGCCGGTGACATGCACCACAACTGGGATCAGGAAGGTCAGTTTTTCTATTTGTCGTACAACGAAAACAATTCCTACATCGGTGATGGCTGGCAAGGATTGTATGATGTGATCTCCTACGCTAACCTGATCATCGACGACATGCCCGTCATCGCGGGTCGCTATGGTGTGAGCGAGGGGATTATTAATGCCGGCCTCGCTGAAGCCAGGTTTATGAGAGGAATGGCGTACTTCCTGCTGACCGAATACTGGGGAGAGGCACCCATCATTGAGAAACCAGCGGCCAAGATTGCTTCCGGCAATCTCCAACTTCCAAAGAATACGACCGCCAGCCTCTATGAGTTTGCTCGCCGCGATCTGGTGTTTGCCGCTGAATACCTGCCGCCCGCCGATGATGCAGGCCGCGTTACTTCATGGGCAGCCAAGGGGATGCTGGCCAAATTGCATGTGACGCTTGGACAGCGAAGCGTGGGAGGCACTATGGGTTCTGCCGCAGACTTTGCAACGGCTGCCAGCTATGCTGCCGACGTAATCAACAACAGCGGACTGAGCTTATTCGCCAACTATGAGGATATGTTTAAAATCGATAACGAACATAATCCAGAGATTCTCTTTGCCCTGCAATGGATTAACGGAGGGTATGGATTCGGCAACAGTCGTCAGGCACGGTTCGCACGTCATAGCAGGGTTACTGGAGATTCCCAGGCCTGGGGCGGCGGCAAGTGTATGACGGAAAGTTTTCTGACTACCATTAAAGACAACGCCGGGTCGGAGATAGATAAGCGCAGAAGAGCGATTTATATGCAGGTTGGTGATGTCTATGATTACCTGGCTACAGCCGAGGGCGGATATGAGTATGACATCGTGTCGCGAGATGACAAAGGAAATCAGGTAGAAGGTTCCACTCCCACGCTCACCAGTCTTAAAAAGTATGTGGTGGGAAGTGCTGCTGATCATGGATACGTAATCTCAAACCAGGATTCACCGCTGGATATCTATATGCTGCGTTTGTCCGATGTGTACTTGCTTTACACGGAGGCGCTCATGGGTTCAAGCAGCACACTAGCCGATGGAGCAGGGCTTGCCAGTTACAACGCCGTAAGGGAGCGGGCAGGTCTGGACACGAGGACCTCGGTTTCATACATACAATTGTTCAACGAACGCAGGGTGGAATTTGCCCTGGAAGGTCTGTCATGGCTGGATGTGAAACGCAGGTACTATCGCAATTCTGAAGAAGCGATCGCATACCTCAATAGCCAGGGCCGTACAGACCGGTACTACAGGATTAATACGAACGATGGCCTGGAGAATGATCCGGCCGGCTATGAACTGGTTGCCGCCGGTCAGACTTCCGCTAACGGCAATCAGAATACCGACCCCGTCGTAAGTTTTAATGCTACAAAAATGGCCCTCCCTATTCCCGGTAGCGAAATGGTATCCAATCCCTTGCTGAAGGAAGAGGCCGTTGAATATGAATTTCAATAAAAATTGAACGAAGATGAAATTAACGCGATATAAATCTTTTCTGATTGTCATAGGGAAGATCATTCCCGGTCTGATGATCAGTGTCATGATATTGATTGCCTCCTGCGACGAGGATGGCGATGGAATGCACCTTGAAACTCCGGGCGGTGATCCGGTGATCGACTACGTAAGACTTTCTGATCCAGCGACGTCCGATTCGTTGTTGGTAAGCGCTACTTTGGGTACCGGTATTGTCATCGTAGGAAAGAACCTTGGTGGCACTCGTGAGGTTTGGTTCAACGACAAGCAGGCATCCGTAACGCCTACCTGGGTTACGAACAAGACCGTATTTGCCAGTGTTCCCAGTTTTGCGCCATCAAAGGTTACCAACATTCTGTATTTGGTAGATGCGAATAAGGATACACTGAAGCACAATTTCATCGTCTCGATCCCTGAACCGGAACTTATCGCTGCCAAAAATGAATGGCCACGGGAGGGAGAAAACCTTGTCATCTATGGAAACTATTTCTTTGAACCGGTAACGGTAACTTTTACGGGCGGTGTAGCAGGCGAGATTGTCGCCGTAAGCCAGACGCAGGTGGAGGTCGCTGTTCCTGAAGGTGCCACAGAAGGGCCCGTTACCCTGGCAACCAACTTCGGTGAAACGGCTTCTACTTTTCACGTTTGGGATAGACGCAATATCATCCTGAATTTTGATGATAAGGTAGCCAACGGTTGGCGTATTGGCCTGAGCGAAGATACGGATGGCCCCTTAGATGGTAAGTACCTTGTCGTGGGTGGGAACATTGCGAAAAATCAGCGCGATGAAGGTCCTGGCGCTCCTGCAGAATCTCCGCTGGTAATGGAATACTGGGGCGGTCCCGCTGGCCGGACTGAAAATTTCTATCCCTTATATCCCAATTCATACCGTGACTATGTACTGAAGTTTGAGACGAAGGTGAACAAATGGTATGGGGGACATCTCAATTTATGCTTGTCGACACCCACACACGCCGGTAGCAACCAGGAGATATGGAGCAACAGTCTTAATGCCCGCGCCATCTGGGCCCCCTGGACGATTGCAGGCGAAGAGTTCTCCACCGATGGAGAATGGATTACCGTGGTTGTACCAATGACTGAATTTCAGTATTTCATGGGTGCCCCCAGCGATGTTGAATACACACCTGGTCAAAAATTCATAGAAACTGCCGCTGGATCATTGAGCACCTGGTTGCTGGGCTCTCCTGAGAGCAGTGGCAATGCTGTTCAGTTCTATATCGACAACATCCGATTTGTTAAACCTTAATCTAAACACCAGGAAAAATGAGAAATGTGATTAAATATAGAATCAAAGGTCTTGCCTTGCTCCTCGTGGTGGCAGGACTGGTGGGATATCTATCTTCCTGCGAAGAAGAGGATGAGCCGTCTGGTGATGTGGCATTATTGAGTTTCGGACCAGCGGGTGTACATCATGGAGATGAAATAACCTTCTATGGTGTCAACCTTGACAAAGTATCCGAAATAGTGTTCCAGCCTTCTGTGGGTGTGCCAAAGAGTGCCTTTGCTTCTGTAACGTCAGACCGGATCAATATCATTGTTCCGGAGGCTGCAGAAGCTGGGAAGGTGACTTTGAAAACACCTAACGGAGATATTGAATCGAAGACGATTCTTAACTTCGAAGTTCCCGTGGTGATTACCAGTATTACCACAGAAGCCAAACCAGGCACGGACATTACCATCAAAGGGGACAAGCTCAACTGGATTGAAGAGTTGACTTTTGCGAGTGATCTAACCATAGAGAAGGAGAACTTCGTAAGCCAATCGCTTACCGAACTGGTGGTAACGGTGCCCATGGATGCTCAATCCGGTTACTTGTTGTTTGCCACAGGTGGAACCGAACCACTGACCTTTGGTTCGGAAGAACAACTGAAAGTAACACTTCCTGCAGTTACGGCAATAAATCCTTCATCAGCTAAGCATGCCGAAACGATTACCTTGGAAGGAACAGATCTTGATCTCGTTACGTCAGTTATTTTTTCGGGCGGGACAGAAGTGCCGGCTGCCGATTTTGTAAGTCAATCCGAAACGGCCATTCAATTGGCGGTTCCTGCGACCACGGTAAAAGGTAAGCTAACTTTGAAGCAGTTATCACCTGTCGATGTAGTAACAGAAAGTGAGTTAACGATCATTCTTCCTGTGGGAACGGCGGTTACTCCATCTCCTGCTAAGCCCGGAGTCGATGATATTACCATTACCGGTACCAACCTTGACCTTATTGGCGAGTTAGGATTGCCAGGCTCGGGCGCTGTGCTGGCCTCGGCGTTTAAATCAATTTCAGACACACAGATCGTCGTTGCATTGCCGGCGGGCACAAAGTCAGGCGGGATCACCTATAAAACCATCCACGGTTATTCCAACAACCTCGGTGTCACGGTGAGAGTACCGGCGCCGGGGCCACCTCCTCTGCCGATTACTTTATACGATGAGACCTTCGCCCCTGGTGGTGGTGATTGGAGCTGGAACAAAGTGATTTCTGATCCTGCGAATGCCGAGCAATTCTATTCAGGTGATGTCTCATGGAAATTTGAAACCACTAGCGGCGGTGGCCTTTCAAGCGGCGGTATAACAGCTACTGACGTCACCGGTCAGCAAGTATTTACTTTCGCCCTGTATGGCGGACCAGGAACCGAAGGAGCAACGGTCGCGGCCATTCTCAATGACAATTGGGGTGACTACAATTCTGTTACGCTTCAGGAGGGAAAATGGACAGAGTATCAAATACCAATAAGCAATTACCCAACAACAGACCGTACTAAGATTGTCAGATTTGCTTTAAAGGTGGAGGCGCCATCTTCTTCCGTGATCTATGCCGATAGGGTAGGCTTCGGGGCAGCGGGCCCGCCGCCACTGGACTACTATATCTACGACGACGCCACGAAGAATGACTGGGAACCGTGGGATGGCTGGGATATAGCGTCTAAAGATTTTGCTTCCGAGGAAGAAGTCTTTAAGGGTACAATGTCGATAAAGGCCGTGTACAGCGGACAGTATGGTGCTATTCAGCTTGGTAGAAATACGGCCATTGACATTACGGGATATTCCAGGCTGACTTTCCGCGTCTATGCTTCCACTGCTCAGGATTTTATCGTTCAGCTGAATAATGACGGCGACAATTACCTGAGCATTCCGCAAGGTTGGAGTGAGGTAAGTTTATCGATCGCCACCATGAACGGAAATACCAGCGCATTCAAGGAGTTGCGCCTGAAAAATAACAATGCCAACACACCGGTAACAATCTACCTTGACGAGATCGGGTTGAAAAATTAACGAATTGAATGAAATTGGTTGCCGGCGTATGATGGCTGGTGCAGGAAATTCCGGATGATAAGAGCTAACAGAGGAAGCAAAGTATTTTAACCGCGGAGACGCGAAGACGCAAAGTTTTTAACAGCATTTCATGGTACGGTGATTGTCTTCTCGCTTTACTATGAGCACTGAAAAAAATCTTTGCGAACCTTCGCGTCGTTGCGTCTCTGCCGTTAAAATACTTTGCTTCCTTTGCCCCTCATCAAAACAAAAAAGCCGTCCCTTTTGAGGCGACCTCTTTTTATTTGACTTCATCAGAGGCATGAAACTTGGTTTGAAAATGAAATTGACATCTTAATGAATCTAATCCGTCGAATTTTAGCAGTGCTGTGGTTGTTTTTCATATGGACTTTGTTCTCCTGCGGAGGTGAAAGCGATCCGGATCCGGAACCGCCAACACCGCCCGCCACAAAGCCGGATAGCACGGCGATCACGATTAACACGGCCGCTATTAAGCAGGAAATGATTGGCTTTGGTGGTGCCCTGACCTGGTATAGCAACTGGGTTACAGACAACAATAAAGCGAATGAGATCGCCGACCTGATGTTTACCGACCTGGGCATAGATATCATCCGGTTCAAGAATTGGTATTATCCCGGCAACTACCCTTCGGATAAGAGCACCGTGAACATGCCTGATGATAACGCCAGGGTACATTGGGACGCTACGAACAAATTATACGAGTTGGCTAAAGCACGAGACGCTGATGTAAAAATATTGCTGAGCTCGTGGGGCCCTCCGAAGTCACTGAAGAGCAACGATAAATTGCAGGAGGGGACCTTGAAAAAGGATGGTTCTGATTTTATGTACGATGCTTTCGCAGATTATTGGGTGGATGTTCTTGATCATGTTCCGTTCAATCCCGATTACATCAGTATTCAGAATGAACCTACCTATGTGACTTCCGGCTGGACAACCTGCGAATGGTCCATCAACGAAACCTCCGCGTTGCCGGGTTATAATACGGCGTTCAATAAGGTGTATGATAAAATAAAGATCCGGGCACATGTTCCCGTAATGATGGGGCCAGAATCACAGGACATTCCGAAGTTTACTTCATTTGCCAATGTGCTGAAGGACAATGTTAACTGTGGTTTATATGCTTTTCACCCCTATAACATAAACTCGGGTACAGGAAGTGCTGCGGTCGTTAGCGCGCTGCAAAGTGTCGGTAATTTTTCAACAAAGCTGAATCTGATGACAGAGTTTTCAGACAATCTTGACTGGCTAAGCACAGCCCTGTTCATCCATAATGCCCTCGTGTATGCTAATACCTCGGGTTATGTCTATTGGAAGCTCGCATGGAGCACGCCCGCCTCTGGCGAAGATGCCGGCATGATCAGTATAAGTTCGTCGAATGCAACCGCCTCCTATAAGGTGACGCCCTACTATTATCTAATCAAGCATTTTGCAAAACACGTAGATGCAGGGTATCACCGCGTGGAGGCAAGTTCATCCAAGACGTCTTTGTATACCTCGGCCTTCATCAGCCCTGATAGCAAGAAGCTCACGATTATCGCCATTAACAACGGGTCGCAGCCGGCCAAAGTGTATTTCGAGGCAACCGGCAAAACGATAGGCAGCGTAGGTGTGACTCAGAGCGTGGACGGAAGTTATTACAAGACGGTCGATGTTGCCTCTCCAGGGAAGTCGATTAGCCTACCGGCAAAATCTATCACTACTGTGGCGTTGGGTATTTGAGTTATTGATTTTCGGGTTTTGATTTTTACTTGCCCTATGCATTCAAATGATTTAATGATGAGAAGGCTTTATACATTTTTCGTGGTTGTATTAACGCTGATTTTATCGGGTACGTCGTGTCAACATGAAGCCGACCCGGAGCCTGAACCAATTCCCGAACCACCCGATCCGGTTGCGCTGTTGGATTCCCTTTACCGCCCGGTTGACCCTGCTATGGCTGCTTCGATCGGTTTCTTCCTGGATGATTGGCAACCGAAGGTGTTTGTCGTTCCGGGGGCAAGTGATGTGGGGGCAGCGACGAACGGCGACCCGACAGATACGATCAACATTGACCTCAATAAGGTGATCACCAAAGTGCCAAAATATATGTTTGGCAACAACGCGAACCAATGGATGGGACAGATCGCAGATCAGCCGGCCCTGATGGGATATCTCAAAGACCTGAATACAAGCGTGATCCGTTTCCCGGGGGGGAGCATCAGTGATGTTTATTTTTGGAATGCTCCGGTCAATTCTCCTCCGGCAGACGTAGCCACTACTTTGTATAATTCCGACGGCACAGCAAAGGCGGTGACGGCATCTGACTGGTGGTACGGTACACGTTCTGCCGGTGAAAGCTGGACGATTTCATTGGAGAATTATTACAACCTGCTGCAACAGACCAATAACACGGGCATGATCACCGTAAACTATGGGTATGCCCGCTACGGCAAAGGAACAGATCCTGTGGCAGCGGCGGCCCACCTTGCTGCTGACTGGGTGCGATATGATAAGGGCAGATCAAGGTACTGGGAGATCGGAAATGAAAGCCTGGGTACGTGGGAAGCCGGTTATAAAATTAACCTTAGCGACAATAAAGATGGACAGCCCCAAATGATCACAGGGGCACTGTACGGTGAACACTTCCGGGTTTTTGCCGACTCCATGCGCAAGGCGGCGCAGGAAGTCGGGGTTACTATCAAGATTGGTGCGCAAGTTATTGGCAACCCACAAGCAAACTCAGGCCTCACCAGTACATCGTGGAACAATAGCTTGTTTAGTACACTGGGTGATGATGCTGATTTTTTTATTGTGCACAATTATTATGCGCCGTGGCATCAAAATTCAAACGCTTCGGTGATTTTGAATTCGGCCGTTACGGAAACCAAAGCGATAAGCGATTATGTTGCCGCCAGCGCGACGAACAATCACATCCAAATGAAGCCGATCGCGATGACTGAATGGAATATTGAATCGGAGGGAAGCAAACAAAAAGTATCCGCAGTGGCAGGCATCCATGCCGTGCTATGTGTTGGTGAAATGTTAAGTCATGGCTTTGGACAGGCCGCCCGTTGGGACCTTGCCAATGCCTGGGAGAACGGCAATGATCATGGGTTGTTTAACAATAGCGCGGGTGGGGCAAACTCGAGCGAGGGCAAGTGGAATCCACGTGCCGCGTTTTATTATCTCTATTATATGCAAAGATATTTGGGAGATCGCCTCGTGAGCACCAACGTCTCTCCGTCCACGTCCGATTTGTCAGCCTACGCATCTACGTTCACTTCGGGCGAGGCTGGAACGATCATCGTAAACAGAGGTTCGACGGCGCGCACAGCGCTGATCAATATCAATCACTTCAATCCCGGATCAAAGTATTACTGGGTCGCGTTAAAACCAGGATCTGATAACGGAGAGTTTTCGGCAACTGTTGTCGTGAATGGTACGCCGGGCTCTGGAACCGTTGGCGGACCGCTGACCTATTCGTCGATCAAGCCTTACTCGGCTGCTCTGGCATCGCAGACTTTCAAGATTTCGGTGCCTGCACGAAGTACACTCTACCTCGTGGCGGAAAGAAAAAAGTGATCCGCCCATAAATCAAGGATGGGAATTTATTCCACATCCGTGCTCAGAGCAGCCCATCAAATAGGTATATCCTTTGAGATAAAATTGCTATATCTTCATGTTGCTAAACTCGAAAGGCATGATACGAAACATTTGCCATCAACGAAATAATCAACTTGCTCTGCTTTGTGCAGCCATGGTTCTCTTTTCATTTGCTCCCTGGCATCACGGCTGGAGCAGTTATGACCAAACTAAAACGTTGAAATTCAACGCCAAAATCATCGAGATGGCGTACGAAAATCCACACGGCATGATCAAGATTGAAGTAGAGAAAAAGAAATGGACAGTTGTTCTTGCCCCACCCTCCAGGATGGAAAGTCGCGGGTTAACGAGGGATATGCTCAAAGTTGGGACGTCCGTCGCAGTTGTTGGGTATCCCCACATCAAGATCAAGGATGAAATGCGCGCGGAGAGGGTCACCGTAGGCGATAAGACAATAGAATTGCGCTAGGATGCGATTCGCCCATGTATTTGAGTGGCTGGAGCACACCGCTCTGGCCATTTTTATTCGCGATTCACCCTTGCTTTTTCCGGCGATCGAAGTGATTCACATCGTTGGATTTGTCGTTTTGGTGGGCAGCGCTTTTTTGTTTGACCTTCGGTTGTTGGGTGTAGCCAGTAAGATTCCCCTGGAGGACGTGGCCAATTATGTTCTTCCATGGTCGCGAAGAAGTTTGCTCATTGTGGTACCTTCCGGCCTCTTGCTTTTTATTTCACAGGCCGAGGCGCTGAGTACGAATACGGTTTTTGGTCTAAAGCTGATTTTAATCCTGATGGCATTTGCCAATGCAGGAATCTTTCATCGCTTTACCTACCGTTCTGTTTCAAGCGGGTCAGTTGTGGAGGCAACTTTTGCAGCAAAGACCGCAGCAATTGCTTCATTGCTGCTCTGGACTTCGGTGATTACCTGCGGCCGGCTCATTGCCTATTTTTGACGTTTGTTCACGACAAACGTCTACGCTGCCTCCATCGCGCGCGGACCGAATACCTCAACTTTTGGAATGAATACGACAAACTCTCCTCCCCATTCACCGATATAGCTTAGTTGTTCTACGATCTCTTCCTTGAGATTCCAGGGGAATATAATTACGTAGTCAGGTTTATAGTTCTTCAATTGTAGTTCATCGTAAACCGGAATGTGGCTGCCAGGAAGGAATTTCCCTTGTTTGGACGGAGCCAGGTCAACCACGAATTGAATTAATTCATTCCCTTTGATTCCTGCATAGTTTATCAGTGTGTTTCCCTTGGCGGCCGCACCATAACCCACGACTTTTTTGCCTTCTTTCTTTTTGTCTAACAGAAATCTGAGAAACTCATCTCTGGTGTGATCAACTTGTGTTTGAAAATTCCGGTAATATTCAGTTGTCGTGATGCCAGCGTTTAATTCCTTCTCGAGCATCGCATTTACATTGGCGCTGATCGGACGCGGGTCTTTGGTGTGCTTCGCAAAGATTCTGAGTGACCCTCCATGAGTCGGCATCTCTTGAACGTCAAAGAGTGTGAGTGCATGTGCGGAGAATACTTTATGAACGGTAGTGAATGACAGGTAAGAGTAATGTTCGTGATAAATTGTATCGAACTGACAACCTTCGACCAGCCGGAGGAGATGGGGAAACTCCATGGTGATGACGCCGTTCTTCCTTAGTGAAACTTTCAGGCCTTCCACGAAATCATCGATATCGGGCACGTGCGCCAGCACATTATTCCCGATCAGCAGATCTCCTTTCTTGCGTTGACTCTTTAACTTCGCGGCGAAAGCAGACGTGAAATATTCCGTAATGGTTGGAATGCCTTTGAGTATCGCCACATTGGCCGTGTTCTTGGTCGGCTCTATCCCAAGCACCGGCACGCCAGCGTCTCTGAAATGTTGCAGAAGATAGCCATCATTAGAGGCAATCTCCAGTACATGAGAATGCTCGTTATAACCAAAACGGCTGATCATATTTTCTACATAAAGCTTGGCATGTTGTACCCAGCTTTTTGAGTACGAGGAAAAGTAAACATACTCGCTGTTGAATATGTCTTTAGCCTTCTTGTGCTCCTCAATCTGTACAAGGTAACAATGCGTACAGGCGTAAATCGTCAAAGGGTAATAATACTCGGGTTCATTCAATTGTTCCGGAGTAAGGAATGCGTTGGATAATGGGCTGCTGACTAAGTCAACAAATTTGTTGGTGAGGGGCTCTTTGCAGAAACGACAATTCATAAAGTTAGATAATTGAAATCAAGGGTATTCTTATACATTTTTTTGCGGGCTACAGGGAGACCGCCACGGTAGGTTTGTTGCTGATCATTCTCCGGGTCGGGAAGCGAAACCTCCGTGTGGGCCTGTAAAGCCCCTGCCTCAAGAAGGTAGCCCTGATGTGTTCGTGTCATGTGGGGTATTGTACACTAAATCTCAAAATGAGAATACTTTAATACTTACCTGGTGACGATGGTCACCATATTGTTGGATTTCTGTCACCGACCTAAAGAAAGACTTTTAGAGCAAAGCCGATCTCACTGGTGAAGAGCAGGCAAACGCAAAATGCTTCAACCGCCAGCCCCTGCGCTTACTTCGTTTTGGTCAGCTTCCGCAACTAAGGGATTTACGACCAGCCCAATGGCTATTAAGCATAACGGATAAAGAAGACCGATAAAGGGCGCAAAAGGTGCGCTTACCAACAACGTAGTTCTAAGTAATTCAGTAATCAAAGGTGTGGAACCGCCAATGAGTCCATTTCCTATGTTGTGCGTAAACCCCATGGCGGTATAACGCGTGCGCCCGTGAAAGTACCCGACAATAAAGGCACCCATCGGGCCATACACGAGGGCGCTCGCAAATGTGTTAATGAATACAAGTCCAATGAAAAGGATGGTAAGCGAAGTACTGATATCATGCGGCGTTGTAAGCCCGTGAGGATTACCAAGGGTTAGGAACAAATAGAAAGAAGTCGGGATGGATACAAATGCCAACGCCATGCCATAAAAGATCAGTTTCTTCCTTCCTACTTTGTCACTCCACTTTCCCGCGAGCTGATATAACGGAGCACCCATCAACAATGCCGCTGCCAGTATAATAAAACTGGTCGCCTCTTGTATATGAACCGTTCGCTGTAGAAAGTATAACGTCACAAACTGCGAGGTGTGCATAATGGCGCTTTGGGCCGCATTGCCTCCAAAGATAAGTTTGAGCATCAGCTTTAACTTGGATTTGTCTCGCAACACTTCTTTCACCGGTGACGCGGCGATATTTCCGGACTGTTTCAAGTGCTGAAAGTATGGTGTCTCTTCCATACGACGTCTGACCAGGTAAGAAAATACTACCAGCAAGGCACTCGATAAAAAGGGAATTCTCATACCCCAGTCGGCAAAGTCTTCCGGGCTCATCATCGACTGCACCAGGATGACCACCAATAGAGAAAGTAACAATCCGATGGGAACGGTGGCCTGCGTAAAGCCCGTATAATGTCCGCGTTTATCTGGGGGCGCGTTCTCACAAGTATAGATGATGGCCCCCGAATATTCACCGCTCAGGGCAAATCCCTGAACCAGCCGAAGGATCAGTAAGCAGATCGGGGCAAACCAACCGATAACGCTGAACTTCGGAATCAATCCGATCAGAAATGTCGCCGATCCCATCAGCAACAAGGAAATTAAGAAGGATCGTTTTCGCCCGTTTCTATCGCCTATCGATCCGAAGATCAGTGATCCGATCGGTCGAATAAAAAACGACGACGCAACGATGGCAAGGGTCTCGAGAAATGCCGTCGAGTCGTTGTCGGGGAAAAAGCTTTTGCTAAGCGTCTTCGCCAGGATGATGGCGAGAAACAAATCGTACCACTCGAGCAGCGTTCCGGTCGCAGACGTGGTGATGATCACGCGCATGCGAGTTTTGAGATCGTTCATCAAAGGAGCTTTTTCAGGGCTTGCCGCTAATGTAACCGAAATTTGGTGTCGTTCAGGTCCGTCAAAGCTAAATTGATGTTCTCTTGTTTGCCATACCAGATCGTTCGGCTTGCGGGCTAAGGGAGGCACGCAATAGCATAGCGTTGGGGCAGTGTCGTTTATTATTGGTTTGCTCTCGGGAATTTTCCCTGCTTTCTACCTCTCATCTATACAGGCGCTTAAAGTGTTAAAAGGAAAGTTTACCAGCAGTAGCAGTGGAGAAGTCTTGCGCCGGGGCCTCGTCACAGGTCAGTATTTTATCGCGGCACTCCTCATATCAGGTATCCTGCTGGTATATGAGCAGATATTGTTTGTCAAGAACAAAGACATCGGATTCGACAGAGCGAATCTGGTCAATATTAAAATTCCGTCCGATAGCGTTGTAAACAATCACATAGACGTCTACATAAACGCCATTAAAACATTACCCAATGTGCTATCGGCATCTCTTACGCACATTGAGCTGCACAAGGAGAGTAATTCATTTTCTCCAACTTTGCAGAATGACGACGGATCGACGTTTCAGATGGGTTCCGATATTATGTACGTTGACGCGGCGTTTGTTCCAATAATCGGGGCCGAGATCGTGGCGGGGCGGAACTTCGATAAGAAGGTGGCAAGAGAAGCAGAAAACTCTATCCTTATCAATGAAGCTGCCGCAAAAAAGTTCGGATGGGAAAAAAATCCCTTGAGCGGAAAGTTTGCAGGCTACACACCGAACGAGCACTCGAAACGAAACGTAATTGGCGTGGTAAAGGATTTTCACCTCGGTGTGTCGTACCAATTGGTTCACCCAACGATTATTTTTCTTAGCCAGGGTGGCGAATCAAATCTCTATGTCAGGATCACCGGAAGGGAAATGAAGTCTACCATGGAGTCGATGCGGACCGCCTGGAATAAGCATTTCCCGAATCACGGCATTGAATACAGCTTTATAGATCAAAATCTCGAAGCACTTTACATCAAAGAAGACAATTTTTTGACTTTACTCACAGGCTTTTGCGTGATCATGTTATTCATCGCTTCCCTGGGTATCGTTGGATTGATCTCATTCACCACGCAACTGAAGAAAAGAGAGATTGCCATCCGTAAGGTTTTAGGCTCTTCGTTCGGAAATATAGTAGCGATACTCTCCGGGAAATTTGTTTTCCTACTCGTTGTTGCCAATTTACTGGCTGTGCCGGCCACGTACTATCTTATCGGCTTTTGGTTGGAGAATTTCGCGTATCGTATTGAACTTCGGCCGGGGCCATTCATGGTCCCCTTTCTCATTTGTATTTTATTCACGGGCGTATCGATCTTCTACCACACGGTTCAGGCGGCCCTGGCAAACCCGGTTGATACGTTGAAGTGTGAGTAGTATGGTTCATTTTCGGCAGATCCCGGCGGTGGATAGCGGGCATTGACCGACAACGACACTGCCCATATCCGCTTATATTTCGTGAACGCATTTGAAGATAATCGTCCGGATGTGAACGCCAGCTCATTTTAAGAAGTGGGAAATCAGTGCGCAAATGAAGATGTTCATCCTGGCACAATTATTATTATTCCTTCTTTTAGAAAATATTCTTGGTGATCTGATGAAGAAGTACAACCTGGGAGAGTTTGAGGAGATAGTGCTGCTCACTATTGCGATCCTCCATAAGCAAGCCTACGGCGTTTCTATCAAAGAAGAGATCGAAACCCGTCTGGCCCGTGACGTAAGTATGGGTGCCCTTCATGCCGCGCTGGTACGGTTGGAAGACAAAGGCTATATCAAATCGTTTGATGGCGAAGTTACCGAGGAACGAGCCGGACGTCCCAGACGCTACTTTCAAATGACCGCGCTGGGGAAGAAGGCCATGGAGTATTCCCGAAGCACACGAGAAGAACTGTGGAAGGCCATTCCAAAAGTCTCACTTGACCTGAAAATTACCGGATCATAACCCGCCCATCACGGGATAGTGATACTATAGACTATGAACGAGTCGCCGCCCAAAATCTTCCTGCGTTTCTTTCGCTGGTATTGTCATCCGCGACTGGCAGATCACATTGAAGGGGACTTACAGGAAGTTTATCGCAAAAGGCTACTCAACAAAGGCAAACGATATGCGGATATGAGGTTTATCGCCGATGTTTTGTTGCTCCTGAGACCCGGAATAATTCGACGTGGAAATCAATATCATTCTTTTAATCAGCGCGCCATGTACAAACACTATTTGACTGTCGGTTGGAGAAACTTGGCGAGGAACAAGGCATATTCCCTCATCAACATAGGTGGTCTCGCGCTGGGGATGACCGTGGCCATGTTCATTGGACTTTGGATGTACAGTGAACTGTCATTCGAAAAGTATCACGACAATTATAATCAGGTGGTTCAGGTGTTGCAGCATGCACACATTGGTGACGGAATAGTCACCGATGCTGCGTTGCCCATACCCCTGGCCAGGGAGTTGAGATCAACCTATCCCGATGATTTCAGTCAGATTGCGGCCACCCTCTACGCAGAGCAAACTATTTCGTATGAGGATAAGGCCTTTTCACAACCGGGGCTCTATTCGGAGTCGGGCCTGGCAGACATTCTAAAATTCGAAATGGTTCAGGGCACTCCTATGGATCTGAGGAAGGAATCGTTGCTGATCAATTCGTCGTTGGCGAAAGCGCTTTTCGGGGAGAATGACCCTATTAACAAGACGGTAATCCTGAACAACAGCTACCCATTGCAAGTGACTGGTGTATATAAGGACATGCCCGAAGATACGCGGTTCAGTACCGTACATTTTGTCGCGCCCGTTGAGGTACTTTTCCCGGGAGGTCAAAGTATGGATAATTGGCATAGCGCTTCGTTTCAAATCTATGCCTTGCTTAACACGGGCACTAGCGCTGAACAGGTCTCTCCCAAAATAGAAAACGAACTATACCAACATGCGAAAGATCCTACGAAGCCAGAATTATTTTTAAACCCGATGCGTCGCTGGCATCTATATGAATTCGCCAATGGAGAAATTGTCGCGGGAAGGTTGCAATACGTACGACTCTTTGGCGTGATCGGCATATTTGTGCTGTTACTCGCCTGCATCAATTTTATGAACCTGAGTACCGCACGAAGTGAAAGACGTTCAAAGGAAGTAGGACTCAGGAAGGCCATTGGTTCGCAGCGAATACAATTGGTAAGTCAGTTTCTCGGGGAGTCTTTCATTGTGGTTGCTGTATCGCTGCTGGTTGCGCTGGTGCTGGTTGAACTTTGCTTACCCCTTTTCAATGAATTATCGGGTAAACAGCTGAACATCCTGTGGTCAAATCCCGGGATGTGGCTCCTGATGATTGTGTTTTGTGTATTCACAAGTTTGGTTGCGGGAAGCTATCCGGCCCTGTATTTATCTTCATTCAATGTGGTTTCCGTACTTAAAGGCACGTTCAAGGCGGGACCTTTGGCGGCCACGCCGCGCAAAGTATTGGTGGTTGTTCAATTTACGGTTTCCGTTACGCTCATTATCGGAACCGTAACCGTCTATCAACAAATTGAATTTGCCAAGAACCGACCGGTCGGATATGAAAGAAACAACGTAGTCACTATACCGTACAACCCGTCGGAAATAAAAAGTTACGAAGCCTTCCGGAATGAACTCATGGCGACTCAGGCGGTTTCTAACGTGACGGCGTCCTCCAGTCCAACTACAGGTGTTTGGTCATCTGCAGATAACCTGGACTGGAGAGGGAAGGATCCTGATCGTCAGGAGTTATTTGGAACTATTCTCGTGGATCCGGAATATGGAGACGTGGTGCGATGGAAGCTGAAAGACGGGAGGAATTTTTCAAGGCAGTTTCCTTCTGATTCGATGGGCTTCATCTTTAACGAATCGGCTATCAGGCAGATGGGACTAAAAGAACCACTGGGTGAGATAGTGAAATGGCATGGAAAAGACTGGACGATAATTGGGGTCGTGGAGGATATGGTCATGAGATCTCCGTTCGATCCAGCCTTACCGACGGTATTTCTTATGAACACGCACGAGCGCAGTTTCGGTGTAATCAACGTCAGGATGAATCCTTCGATGGCCACTGCTGAGGCGGTAAACAGGATAGAAACCGTATTTAAAAGAATTGCACCAGGAGCTCCGTTTACTTACAAATTTTCAGACCAGGAATATGCCCTGAAATTCAGGGCAGAAGAGCGGGTTGGAAAGTTAGCCTCCGTGTTTGCTGCGCTCGCCATTCTCATCAGTTGTTGTGGCCTGTTCGCGCTCGCCTCGTTTGTGGCCGAACAACGCACCAAGGAAATTGGCATCCGAAAAGTCATGGGAGCCACCGTGACCCAACTATGGAGAATGTTGTCAGTCGATTTTGTCGTGCTGGTGGTAATCTCGTGCGTAATTGCCATTCCGTTGAGTTACTACTTTATGGCGGGCTGGCTTCAGAACTACCAATATCATACGGGAATGTCGTTGTGGATATTTGTATCGACGGCAGGCGGTGCACTAGCGATCACGTTGCTAACGGTAAGTTTTCAGGCGATCAAGGCCGCGGTAACGAATCCGGTAAAAAGCCTTCGTTCTGAATGAAAAAGTCTCACGCTCCACCTAAGGTCCTTCTTAATCGTCATTTCATGGCTCGGCTTGTTCGGACTCGCCTCGTTCATGGCTGAGCAGCGCACAAAAGAAATCGGCGTGGGGAAGGTGCTCGGCCCGTCTGTACTGAATTGTCGAAAACCCGGCCGATCGCGAGAACTTTTTTGACATCTTTTTTTGTAAGATATTTCCTGCTTCGACGCTGGTTTTCGGGTTGATTGGCTCTTCCCGTAAAACAATAGCTGTCCGGATATACTTAATCGAAGTGAATGATGAACACACGCAGGAATTTTCTCAAGGCAACGATTGGCCTCGCCAGTGTATTTGCCGTTGGATTTACGGTAAGAAAAAAAGCACCTCGCCTGAGCTTTTCAACCCTTGGCTGTCCAACATGGTCACTGTCGCAAATCATGAAAACGGCCGTTTCGGAAGGATATGAGGCGGTAGAAATCAGGGGATTACAAGGTGAATTATTCCTTCCGAAGCGTCCTGAATTCAGCACGGGCATAGGCGATACGCGCGCCCAGTTTAGTGACAACAATCTCAAAGTATGCAATCTGGGCTCGTCTGCGGCGCTTCACCACGCTGATCCGGCAACGCGGAAGACGAACCTGGATGATGCTAAGAGATTTATCGATTTGGCGCAGCAACTTTCGTGTCCCTATGTGCGGGTCTTTCCAAACGACTTACCCAAAGATCAGGACAGGCAACAAACGCTGGATCTCATCGCCGAAGGACTAATGGAGCTTGGTCGGTATGGCAAAGATGCCAACGTGACGGTGCTGCTCGAATCCCATGGAGAGCTCGTACACACTGACCTATTGCTTCAGATTTTCCAACACGCCGAGCATCCGAATGTGGGGCTCATCTGGGATATTTTCAATATGTGGTCAGTTACGAAAGAGCCTCCGGCGACAACGTTTGGCGCACTGCGAAAGTACATCCGTCATACGCACATTAAGGACGCAACCATGGTGGCCGGTAAGTATGCCTATACTTTTGTTGGCAAGGGCGAGGTGCCGCTGAAAGAAGCGATCAACGCGCTGAAATCGTCGGGCTACTCGGGCTATTACAGTTTTGAATGGGAGAAAATGTGGCACCCGGAAATTCCCGAGCCCGAACTGGCCTTCGCCGATTATCCGAAAGCCATGCAGCAGTATTTCTGAGAGCGCTTTCGACAAGCAGACGATGAGAACAACGCTCAAAAAACTGGATCAGGTCAGGAAGAAGTTTCGGGGTGTTTTTCAGCGCGAGGGGAAGAAGACAAACTGGCACGGGTATGGAGAGCCGACGATCCTCTTACGCAGCATCACCGACGACGCGGGTAAGGTGGTCACTGACCATCTATGGTTTAACAAGACCAAAAGTTTTGACGCTTTGGGCAGGTTAGACCAAGGTGACGTAATTGAGTTCGAAGCACGCATTACTCCCTATCGCAAGGGTTACGTAAATCGCCGTGGTAAGATCGACGAAAGTTCAACTGACTACAAGTTGTCCCGACCAACTAAACTCCGGATCGTCAGGAGCTGAGGGGCCGTCCGCCCCAAAAAAAACAGCGATCAAACCGCCAAGTTTGGCCTACCTTGCGCCCGGTGATCGGTGACTTTTTAAGACGATATAGTTTTTTAGGTTTCCGGTATTGTTGAATCTACCATGATTGAATCGTTGTCAAATTTTTGGACAAGGCTTTTGAACATCGGCAGTACTCCCATGATGAATCATTTGCAGCGCATGCGGCTACACGTCATCAACGGGTTGGTTACTATTGGCGCGTCCGCGACCCTCCTCTATGTCGGCATCTTCACGCTGATTGGAACTGAACGTGCCCTCGAAGGTCTCGCGGTGATGCCGGTTCTGGTGGTTGTCCTCTTTCTTAATTACGAGCGACGTTATATTGCCGCGCGGCTTGTGACCATTCACGTCATGCAGCTGGTAGTTTTTGCATTGGCGTTGTCTGATCGAAGGACGGGTACTGAATACGTACTGCTGGTGCTGGCCATCAGCAGTATTATTGTTTTTGAAAGGGGCGCTTCCATTGTCACCGGATTCGTTTCGAACTGTCTCTTCTACCTTCTTTACACGGTGATCGATTACCGGTTGCCCTTTAGACCAAATGCCGACACGCCTTATTTTTTGGTAAACAACGCATTGATTTTCCTTTGTGGCGTATGGATTGCTTCGTTGCTCCTTCTCTTTCGGTCGACGACATTTAAGTATGCCGGCGATTTGCGGGGAGCGGCGGCGAAAATCGCAGCGATGAATACATCGTTACAAAGTTCGAATCAGCAGTTATTCGCCCGCACGGAAGATCTCGATCTGGCGGTGCGCCGTAAGACCATCGATCTTCAGGTTCACAAACGCGCGATCGACGAACACCTGATGTCGATGACTACCGACAAGAAAGGACGTATTTTATCCGCTAACCAGAAGACTCTGGATGTGCTGCGTTATTCGATGGATGAAATCGTTGGAAAAGATTTCCGGGATCTGAATCCGGAACACGATCCTCTGCTAGTCGCAGAAATGGTATCGATCCTGAACACCGGCAAACCTTTCAGGTCAGAAGTGAAGACGCGCACGCGGGGAAATTCCGAGATCTGGATTGACATGCTGGCAATCCCGGTCGAAGGCCCCGATGGCTCCTATGAATATTTCCTGTATTTGTCAATCCCCATATCGGCACGAAAGGCGCTTGAAATTGTGCATGCGCGTGCGCTGGTCGGCCTTGAAGCGATCGCTCACAGAACCTCCCATGAGATTCGCGGACCGCTGGCACGTATTCTGGGTCTGTCACTGTTGCTGGAAAGAGGCCTTATCAAGAGTGAAGAGCTGCCTGATATTGCAAGCAAGATGATTATTAGTGCGAACGAGTTGAACGCCGCTACCAGCGCGTTAACTGAATTCATTCACGAGCACGAAAGGGAATTGGGCGATGCCATAGGGTAACGCGAATACAACGAGTGGCCTACCTGCAAATCAATCCTTCCCAGAATCGACTTTCCCCAATGAAATCATGTTAGCGAGCAAACGGAAAGCGCCTGGTACCCCGGCCGGCAATTGTCTAAAAAAAGAAATGCCTGTATAGACATAATAGCCTTTGCCATACCGGGCAATAAGCAAACCGCTGTTGAGCGGTAAGTCGCCGGGATCATTTGTACTGAGGATTGTTTCAAACTCCTGGCTCCACTTATCCGGAAAGTAAAGCCCTCGTTCCTGCACCCAGCCTTCGAAATCCGCGTCGGTAATCTTATTGGGATAATTAAGCACCGGATGATCTTTAGCCAGCAGCCTCACCTCTGCGTCTTCTACCGTCACGCGATCACCTGACAGCGTCAACGGATAGGGCGCCAACTGATCCGTTACGGTTCCAGGAGTATTGTACTGGACAATAACCACTCCGCCATTTTTTACATATTCAAACAACGCCTGATTCTTATAGGCCAGCCAATCGATAGTATTAAATGCCCTGACCCCAACAATCACGGCATCATACCTGGCGAGTTTCAAAGCCTCCACATCATTTTTATGCAACAAGTCAACTTCATAGCCCATTTGCTTCAGGCTGTAAGGCACTTCGTCGCCCGCTCCCATAACGTAGCCCACGAGCTTTCCCTTTTTTTCCATGTCCAGCTGAACCACTTTTGTTTTAGCCTTCGGAAACCAGGTTTGCTTCGGTATGTGATCGTAATCAATAACGTGAACGCCCCTCGACAAATTATTTTCTTTGACAACGGCCGTGGCCCCGAGGATTCCGACAGAAGGCACCAGAGGGGGTATCAACTTGAACGTGAAGATTTGCTCTTCTCCTTTTCGCGTCATCTCAAAATCATAGAAGTCCGGCGTAATAGTCCACCCTTCAGGAGCCTTCGGCGTCAATTTCCCAGACACAGAATCCTGCCCGGCGACTAATGTCATGGCAATCTCCTTGGCTGTCTTCTCAGAGAATATGACGGCTTTCTGATCCATGTTTACCATAACATCCGGTCGGATAACGACCGGCGCATAAACTTCTCCTTTTACGCGATCCGACGCTTTGTGTACGACCGGAACTTTAAACGCAACAAGCTGATCGTGAATTTTCAAAGTTACTTCAGCTACTATCTCCGGCTTGTTTTGCGGAAGGCCTATTAACAGCTGATCATCCAGCGTATACATCCCTTCCTTCCAATCCTGTTCAAGCCAATAAGGATTCGAGATATCGGCCTGTGCACTTAACACTTCCTTATAGCTGAGATGAATAGGTACATTCCAGACAAGTCTGTTGTTAATGGCGTGGCTATTGTCCCATCTTGAAAAGGAAACACCGATCAACTCCATAGGTGTGAGGCTTCGATTGACCGCTTCGAATTGAATGGTTACGGAATCGCCAGGGGTATAGCTTTCGCTTTTTGTGCTAAACTCGATGTATGAACCTGTCGCGGCCAAAAGCAACTCATTTATTTCACTGAGTTTGACCTTTTTCCAGTATGGATCATTCAGTTTCAAAATCTCATTTCTTATCTGCAGCAAAACCGGTACAATGGCCGAAGGATGTACAGCATCAAAGTCATGTATGGCCTGTCGTACATACTTGCTGATCAGTTTCGTGTCCGGAAGCCTGCTCCAGGTTGTGTTGAGGTTGTTAAACAGCCCTTCTGATTTGTCGCCTCCCCATTGCTGCAGGTATTCGAAAGTTTGTCCCCTCGTGCCCGCGAGGCCAAAACCTTGACTCTTGTGCATGCTTCTGCTCTCTGCTGCAATCTCGTTATAGGACTTTCCTAAGAATGGATTGTAGGCACCTATATCGATCCTGATAAATTCTTTCGTATTGAAATCCTTGACACCTTTGTAAAACCAGGGGTGGGTGTTCCAAAAGATCCGGGAGGGTTGCCATGGTTTTACATACTTCAGTTGCTCAGGAAAAGCGGTACTGTCTCCACTCAATTTAAACGCTTCCATGGCCAATGTTGCAGATGCCGTGTGTTGTCCGTGAGTAATACCTGGCTCCTCATTAAAACGTGTAATCAAAACATCCGGTCGAAAATTTCTGATGACCCAGACAAAGTCAGCGAGGACCATTTGTTTATCCCACTTGCGGAAAGTTTCATCCGGGTTCTTGGAATAGCCAAAGTCGATAGCTCTTGAAAAAAATTGTTCAGCGCCGTCAAGGCGTCTTGCAGCCAGCAGCTCCTGTGTCCGGATAATTCCCAATTCCTCCTGGATTTCAGGGCCAATCAGATTTTGTCCTCCGCCACCACGTGTGGCCGATAGATATCCCGTCCTTAGATGCAGCCCATTGCTGAAATAGGTGAGCATCTGGGTGTTCTCGTCGTCCGGATGTGCAGCGATGTAAAGTACCGAACCTAATGTATTTAATTTTTGAAGTCGTTGATAGATATCCCCTGTAGGATGCCGAAGGGGAGCCTGACAAATGCCTTGCAAAGTTGAAAGAACTGAAATGAGTAATGGGATGATTGTTTTGGATGACTTCATATGTTATCTATTCTCCGATCACAAAACGTACGCGATGAATTGCCGCCGTACGAATTTGCCCAAGTTAATGTATTTTCAATTGGAGAGAGTTACAACTCGCCGTCGAAGAATTCTCAGTATACGCTTCGGTGGAGGGGGCAAAAACAACAGAGGCTGCCTTTAGAAGACAGCCTCTTGCCGTTATGCTAAACCCTTAAAGTGTTTTACGTGTGGAGATCATAACGATCAAGGTTCATCACCTTGCTCCATGCCGCCACGAAGTCCTTCACGAACTTTTCTTTTGCATCCGAGCTGGCATACACTTCGGCTACCGCCCTCAACTCAGCGTTCGAACCAAATACCAGATCGGCACGGGTTCCCGTCCATTTTACCTGGCCTGTGGCGCGATCGCGACCCTCGAACACAATCTTATGATCGGACGTCGATTTCCATGCAGTGCTCATGTCGAGCAGGTTTACAAAGAAGTCGTTAGTCAGAACGCCTGGACGTGTGGTAAACACACCATGCTTAGATCCATCGTAATTTGTATCCAGCACGCGCAGTCCACCGATCAACACCGCCAATTCAGGAGCGGATAGTTTCAGCAATTGCGCTTTGTCGATCAGTAATTCTTCTGGCGATACGCTGCTTATGCGCTTAAGGTAATTGCGGAATCCATCGGAAACGGGTTCCAGCAAAGAGAACGATTCAACATCGGTTTGCTCCTGCAAGGCGTCGCCTCTTCCGGGCGAGAAAGGAACCTTTACCTCGTAGCCGGCATCCTTGGCTGCCTTCTCAATGGCTGCGCCACCGGCCAGCACAATAAGGTCGGCAATCGACACCTTCTTTCCGTCGGACTGTGCGCCGTTAAATTCTTGCTGAATTTTCTCAAGCTTTTCCAACACCGTGGAAAGTTGGGCGGGATTGTTTACTTCCCAGTATTTCTGAGGAGTGAGGCGTATACGGGCACCGTTGGCACCGCCGCGTTTGTCGGAACCACGGAACGTTGAAGCAGAACCCCAGGCAGTGGAGACCAGTTGAGCGATGGTGAGGCCAGAAGCAAGCACTTTGGCCTTCAACGTGGCGGCGTCTTTGTCGTCGATCAGGCGATGCGTTACAGCAGGGATTGGATCCTGCCAGATCAATTCTTCCTGTGGCACTTCAGATCCGAGATAGCGGGCACGAGGTCCCATGTCGCGATGGGTAAGCTTAAACCACGCACGTGCGAAAGCATCTGCTAACGCGTCGGGATTTTCCAGGAAGCGCCTGGATATTTTCTCATAGATAGGATCGAGCCGGAGTGAAAGGTCGGTGGTCAGCATGGTGGGACGACGCTTCTTCGAAGTATCGTGTGCGTCAGGGATGATTTCACCCGCGCCCTTGGCCACCCACTGATGAGCGCCTGCTGGACTCTTCGACAATTCCCATTCGAACTTGAAAAGATTCTCGAAGAAGTTGTTACTCCACTTGGTTGGCGTGGTGGTCCACGTAACTTCCAGTCCGCTGGTAATCGTATCGCGACCTACGCCCGAGCCAAAGCTGTTTGCCCAGCCAATGCCCTGCGCTTCAATTTCCGCCAGTTCCGGGTCGGCACCCACGTTTGTCGCCGGAGCGGCACCGTGTGTCTTGCCGAATGAGTGACCGCCGGCAATCAGCGCCACAGTTTCTTCGTCATCCATGGCCATGCGGCCGAAGGTTTCGCGAATATCTTTTGCTGCTGCGATAGGGTCGGGATTCGCACCGGGTCCTTCCGGGTTCACGTATATGAGTCCCATTTCTATGGCACCAAGGGGATTTTCAAGTTCACCATCTTTGCGTCGGTCGCCGAGCCACTTGCTCTCTGCTCCCCAATAAACATCCTGATCAGGTTCCCAAACGTCGGGACGGCCGCCGGCGAAACCGAAGGTCTTGAATCCCATAGATTCAAGTGCTACGTTTCCGGTGAGGATCATCAGATCTGCCCACGAAATCTTGTTGCCGTACTTCTGCTTGATGGGCCACAATAGTCTCCGCGCTTTGTCCAGACTCACATTATCCGGCCAGCTATTGAGGGGCGCAAAACGCTGTTGGCCAGCGCCTGCTCCACCGCGGCCGTCGCCGATGCGATAAGTTCCGGCGCTATGCCACGCCATGCGGATAAACAAGGGCCCATAGTGACCAAAGTCTGCGGGCCACCAGTCCTGAGAATCAGTCATCAAGGCATGAAGATCCTTCTTCACGGCCTGGAGGTCGAGACTCTTGAACGCTTCAGCATAGTTAAAGTTCTCATCCATCGGGTCAGACAGCGCCGAGTGCTGTCGCAGGATGCTCACTTTTAACTGCTTGGGCCACCAGTCTCGGTTTTGCGTCCCGCCTCCGCCCACGTTGTGTTTTTGCATCGCCCCCTGAAATGGGCACTTGCTGATGTCGCCGTTCGAGTTGTTTTCCATTGTTGAATGTGTTTTCTAATTGATGATCTAAGTTTTTAACTGGCCCAACGCAAGCTTGCAAATTTTCGCCCGTTGTTCATTAAGGGAACGTTAAGGTGCAAAGCTTACCTGATCTGTTGCCAGGCTATGCTGCTTGGAACGGCGAATGTCTGATAATTCACCCGATAGATCAAATCGATTGACCTTATACCCTTATAGTTAAAATCTATGACCGTCTGCCAGGCGGGCGGTATGTGCCACTCGTGGCAACCATTAAGCGCGTTTTTGAAACAATCGTGCGCTATCCCGGCGCCTTCAAGATGTCCGGTAATTGTTAAATGCGAAATAATTAGGTAAAATCAACAATGATCCTGGCAAACCTCCAATTCAGTTTTCGGTACCTGAGAAAAAACAAAATTACCACCTCTATACATGTGGCAGGTCTTTCTTTGGGAATCACAGTATGCATGCTCATCGCCTTGTTCATTCATCACCAGATGAGCTTCGACTCGTTTCATGACCGTGCGTCAAGGACCTATCGGGTGAATGCCATATTCAACGAAGGAGGGACGAACTTTGACATGTATGCCACGCCGCTTCCCTTGTCAGCAACCCTTCGCAATGATTACGCTGCGATAGAAAGTTCAGCTTTGGTCCGGCCCCTGTTCAAAACTGTTGTGGAAGTTCACCATGAACTATTCAAGGAAGAACGCATCATGATAACGAGTCCGGAGTTTTTTGACATTTTCAATATATCGATGATACGCGGGCATGGACGGGCGTCGATGGTACAGCCTTATCAGGCCATAATATCTGAATCGATAAGCAAGCGATTTTTTGGACTGGAAAATCCTATCGGAAAGACCATTAAGCTGAGAGGTGAATTCGAGTATACGGTCGCCGGAGTCATGCGTGATGCCGCTCCGAATACAAGCCTGCCCGCCAGTATACTGTTGTCCTATACCGAAGGCGCCAATCTTCTTGACCACGGAGATACCTGGTATTTCGGAGATTTTGCCTGGGTGAAGCTTCAAGCGATCACTTACGTTGTTCTTAAGCCAGGCGTCGATCCTGCTGATGTGGAAAAACAACTGACCCGACTGGCCGACAAGCAAATCAACTCGGTGCCGGCGCTGAACCAAAAGATTCATGGCCAGTTTTCGCTTCAGCCGTTGAGTGAAATACATTTTGATACGACGCGTTTCGGAGGAGGGCCGTGGGTGAGAGCGCAGAACCGAATGTGGCTATGGTTCTTCGCAGGAATTGGCGGGCTTGTATTGATCCTGGCGTGCGTCAACTTTCTAAATCTCGCTACCGCGAAGGCATCCACACGCGCGAAGGAAGTAGGTATTCGTAAATCCATCGGAGCTTTGCGTCGCCAATTGATAACTCAGTTCCTGACCGAGTCGTTTCTCCTCATTTTTGCAGCTACCCTTATTTCCCTTTTGGCAGTATCCCTTTGCCTCCAACAAGTAAACAATCTATTGCAACAGTCCCTGTCGATCGGGGTTCTGCTCTCCCTGAATACTATTTCAACGCTTGTCGCTGCGATGACGATCGCGTCTCTGCTAGCCGGTTTTTATCCGGCATTGTTCATATCGCGCTTGAATCCGATAGAAACCTTAAAAGCAAACTTCGCTGTTATGAGCAGCAGGACCGCCGCGTGGGTTCGCCGAAGTTTGGTTGCCTTTCAGTTTGTCATTTCTGGCGTATTGATTATCGCCGTATTAGCCATCTCGCAGCAGCTGGAGTTTATGCTTAACAAGGACTTGGGATTTGAACGGGACAACATCCTGACCGTGGAGGTGCCGCAAGCCAGCAAGGGCAAGGTAGTGGCAGACGAGATTTTGCGTGTGCCTGGAGTCAAAGATGTTTGCTTGTCTCGGACGGCACCGATTAGTACGGACCATTGGTGGAACACGATAAGCCAAACGTCGACAAGTGATCAGCGATTTTCGGTGTGTGCAATTTATGGTAACGAGAAGTTCTATTCGTTTTATGGGTTAAAGATTTTGACGGGACGCGTACCGGATGTTGCGGACTTTATTCCGGATTCTGTTCAGTCCGAATCCTCTGTCTACCGCGTAGTAGTGAATGAAAAGCTATTAAACGTACTGAACTTAGGCTCTCCTGAAGAAGCGCTGGGCAAGCAATTCTGGTGGGGCGGAATTGCCGAGGTGGTGGGTGTGGTAGCCGATTTTAATGCCGAGCCTTTGAAGTATGGCATCTCCCCAACACTGATCACGCAGCAACCGGACCTGTTTGGACAGGTTAACATTAAACTGGACGGCGGCACTGATCAGGCAGAAACGATCAATCATATCCAACAGAAATGGAGCAGTGTTTTTCCCGATGAAGTCTTTGAAGTGGTTTTTTTGGACCGTCAGATACAAAGTTTTTACGGTGTAGAAAGCAAGATATTTCAACTATTCAGAATTTTTGCCCTGATGGCAGTTTCCATTTCTTGCCTTGGTTTGTGGGGACTCGTTGCCTTTACGGCAAGCACACGAACGAAAGAAATGGGAATCCGAAAAGTATTGGGCGCTTCCGTAAAGGTGATTGCCTGGCTTTTGTCACGGGACGTTTTCGCAACGTTGTTGCTTGCGTTGTTGATAGCCGTTCCGCTGGCTTATTTGCTCGTGGGGGAAATGCTGAAAAGCGTCGCCTATCGCACAGAGATCGGCTGGCTAATCTTCGTTAATGCCGCAGCTGTTATTACTGCTGCCGTCGTTCTTACGATCGGCGCGCAGGTCTTACGCGCGGCTTCCGCTAATCCCATAGACGTCCTCAAGCGTGAATAATCCATGATTCGAAACTATATTCTTACCGCCCTTCGCCACATTCGCAAAAGCAAGATCAACTTTGCATTTAAGGTTGGCGGACTTTCACTTGCTCTGTTGTGCTTTATGGCAATAGCCATATATGTTTCCTACCAGCTTTCATTCGACAAGTTCCACGACGACTATCAGCGTGTCTTTCGCGTTACTTCGCAGCGCAAGGACAATGGGGTGACGGAGAAATTCGCCATAACACCCCAGGCCATGGGACCACTCGTCGCACAACTTCCGGCAGTGGCAATGGCTACACGGGTTTCTTTAGGCAGCCACACCATGTTGAGAAGCCGGGATAAGGTGTTCGATTGTGAAGCTTGTGCCGAAACCGATAGTTCAATCTTCGACGTGCTCAGCTTTGAATTTATTAAGGGAGACAAATCTGCCCTCAGCAGTAAAAACGCGATGGTGATTACCCGATCACTGGCGCTCCGCATGTTTGGAAGCACCGATGTCCTGCAAGAATTGGTCTCCGTGAATGGACAATCAGAATTGTTTCAGGTTACTGCCGTCGTGGAAGACACCCGGCCGAATTCACATTTATACGTGGAGGCTATGACCCGGATACGTTCGGATCACGAACTCACGCGACAAAGTATAGCAGATCCTGTTTCCTTTAGTGATGAATCTTCCGCCTTATATGTGAAGTTGCATGAACCTCGAACGACGGCGTTTCAAGGGCAGGTTGAGGCCTTGCTCAATCAGTACGTGCCACGTACTGTTCGTCAGGAATTTGGGTTTGATGTAACGCTCCAGCCCCTGGCGGATATTTATCTGAGTTCGGACTATCGCTATGATTCTGCCTCGCATGGGAGCGCAGTGTATGTTTACACCTTCTCAACATTGGGGATTTTGCTGTTGTTGGTGGCGGGTATCAACTATGTGAATCTATCCATTGCCGACTACACCAGTCGTGGGTCTGAAACAGGCGTGCGCAGGGTGCTGGGCGCCCGCCAGTCACAACTCATGCTCCAGGCAACGGTTGAGGCAGTTTGTTTTGGATTTGTTTCCGCTTTCCTGGCAGTCGTAATGCTTTATGTGCTGTTCCCCCGCATCGCGCAATCGCTCGATCCCAATTTAAGCTTTGAGATGCTGTGGAATCCGTACACCGTTAGCATGGTCGCCGGCGGTTTGCTCGTGCTGCTTTCACTATCGTGTTGGCTACCCGCCCGTCAATTGAACAACGTGCGCATCACCCATAGTTTGAAATCTGCTGGAAGCGGATACAATTCTGGGCTAAGCCGTGTGCTCCTTTTTACACAATTTGCCGTCTCCGTACTTTGCCTTTATGGCACGTTGGTGGTGGGTCAGCAGATCGCGTTCGTTCACAACAAGGAACTGGGTTTTGACCGCAAAAATCTTTTGGTGTTGAGTATGCCGCAAGAATTCTCCGTTCGACAACTGCAAGTCTTCAAGACGGAATTAAAGCAAATTCCCGGTGTGAACAATGTTTCAAATAGTTCATTCCGAATTGGCGGCGGTTACTGGAAGGATTGGTATTTCGTCGAGGACGGCAAACAGGTTAAGGAGGTGGAGTTGTACGAAGTATTTTCCGACGATGATTTATTCGCCACGCTGAAGATACCGTTGTTGAAGGGACGCACCTTTAACAGCCACATGCCGTCTGACAGCGGCGCCGCTTTTGTGATCAACGAGACGGCTGCACGCGAATTGGGTTGGGACGATCCCGTTGGGAAGCGGATCTACACCCATCCCGAGGAGAAAGGAAAATGGGAGGGGACCGTAGTAGGCGTGGTGGCTGATATTAACATTAGTCCCCTGTACCACAAGGTCCGTCCCCTGGTGCTGCGGTTGCCATGGCAAAATGAGTATCCGGATGCATTTATATACGTACGATATAGCGGGGACCCCGAGGATGTTGCCCATGAGATCGAACAACGTTATAAGGTAGCAATGCCAGGATATCCCTTGATGTTGCGCGAGGTGGACGAACTCTACAACAGCGCGCATCGTTCGGAACAAAAGGCATTCGATTCCCTGAAACTCGGCACACTGGTGATCGTGTTCGTGGCGATACTGGGTATTTTCTCTATGGCCGCCTTTATGTCTGCGAAACGCATGAAGGAGTTCGGTATTCGGAAGGTGCTGGGAGCGTCGGTACAACAGATAGCTGGTCTGAATCTGCAATTCTTCTTGCGTGTTGCGCTGCTGGCCAACGTGCTGGTACTACCGGTTGCTTACTGGATTATGGCCGAATGGCTAACCACCTTTGCCTACCGGACGAACATCACGGCCGTTCCTTTTGTTGCGGTCAGCGGCATCTCAATTTTACTTGTAATAGTTGCTGCCGGCTATTCAGCATGGAAGTCCGGCACGCTGAATCCTGTAGAAGTCATTAAGTCCGAGTAACAGTACGGCCTATTGTGCATTGGTGGGAAACCCTTTGCCTGTACCACCGAAGAAAACTTCTATTGACTTGATTTTTCCTTGTTCATCGAATAGGAAGTACTCCGTGTTCCGGATGACCTTGCCCTCGGTGGTGATCACGTGCATGATCGCGAGGGCCTCATTTCTGAACGTCATGATCCGTATATATTCGAATCGCTTGATGTGTTCGGTTTGTATCCAGCATTTTTCTTTGAATTTCTCGATGGAAATATGATCGTCCGGTGCAGGACTGGTGAAGGTGAACCCCGGTGCCAGGTTCGCCGAAACGAGATTCCAGTCTTTGTTTTCCCAGCCTGAAAAGTATTGTCTCAACGTGCTTTCGTTATCGTGCGATTGGCCGTTTGCCGGGATTGACCATAAAACGATCAGTATGATCGCTGGTATCGGGTATAAAGCTTTCATAGGAGTAGTGTTTACGGAATTGATTTGATTCGTTTCTGGATAGACAACGCGGATGCGATATTCCGTACACTTTTCAAGAATCTTTTTTCCGGCTCAGGCCAGGGTGGCGCGATTGGTGATCCGGTGAACGAAAAAAATTAACTTAACGTGTGTACGGAACCTGACCCGTGCCCTGTCTATAAGTTTTGACCCGAGAAAATTACTGACCATGGAAAGATTCATGCTGATAATTCGAGAAGACCTGAAACGGCTAGGTTGCGAGTCCAATGAAGCCCGGATAGCCAACATTCCGGAGATGCTGAAGTGGGTGGAGTCGATGGCCGATTCTGGAAATTTTGTAACGGGTGAGCCATTGGCCATTGCCGGTAAATACGTTACGAAGGACGCCGTACTTTCAGATGGCCCGTTCATTGAATCGAAGGAAGGCGTGAGTGGCTACGACATTATTGAGGCTGCGAGCCTGGAACAAGCCGTATCCATCGCCCAGTTGTGTCCGTTGGTCGTATCCGGGCACGCCGTAATAGAAGTGAGGCCGATGTTGACGCTTCCTGAGTACCTTGTGTTTAAATGGAAGGAGTCCAACGCCTAGTAAACAGCTTGTACCGAAGCCACTTCGGAAAGATGGTTACATCGCTATTGGTCTTTTCGCGCAGAATTGACCTGGAAGTTGCCGAGGATATTGTCCAGGATGCTTTTTCGTCGGCCGTAGTTGAGTGGCAACGTGTAGATCCTCCGCAAAATCCCGCGGGATGGATCTACAGGGTTTGCAGGAACAAGGCTATTAACTGGATTAACGGGGAGAATAGGCGAACAGGGTCGCTGATCAGTGGGCTGCCCTGCTCAGAAATAGTTGAATCTGAATATTCAGAATCGAAACTGGAAGATTATCAGCTCAAACTTCTCTTTGCCTGTGCCCATCCGGCATTGGCACCGAAGGCCCAGGTCGTCATCACGCTGAAATACGTAGCCAACCTCAAAGTTGAAGCAATAGCCAGGGCGTTAGCGATGACAGTTGATGGCATTGACAGGATATTGGTTCGGTCTCGTCTGAAACTCACGGAGGAAAAAATACAGCTGGATGAACCGGATGCGTCGCTGCTGCGATTAAGACTTCCAATTGTTCACAAGGTTTTATACCTGATTTTTAATGAGGGTTACCGGTCATCTTCGGGCCGGGAGTTAATCCGCAGCGAGTTGTGTGAAGATGCGCTGATCATGTGCCGGTCGCTGATAGAAGGTGATGTGGGCAATCACGAGACGAAGGCGTTGTATAGTCTCATGTTGTTGAATAGTGCGCGGTTCGGGTCGAGATTTGATGCGAAAGGAAATATAGTCGATCTGGAGCATCAGGATCGTACTGTCTGGAACGTCGATTTGATCCGCCTGGGGCAACATTACCTCAATCAATCCATACAGGAAGAAGTGAGTGCCTATCACACAGAAGCCTCAATTGCTTGTCTTCATTGCGCAGCTCCGTCTTTCAGGCGCACAGACTGGGCGATGATAGCGAAGTTGTACACGCAATTGCTCCGGAACAATCCCAATCCCTTTGTTGAAGTAAATCGCGCGATCGCCTTGTACTATTCCGACGGTAAGGACGAAGCATTTCGAATTCTTGAAGACTTGCATCAACATCCGTTTTTCCACCAGTACTTTCCGCTGACGTCGACCCTGGGAAAGCTGCATGGCCTCGAAGGAAGGCGGGAACTGGCGAGGCAATTCCTGACTTTAGCATTAACGCAAGCTAAACTGGACGCTGAAAAGAAGTTTGTATCTGAGATGATGGAGGCGCTGTAGGGTGGTGGTAGTCGGAAAGAGTTTCTGGAGATGAACCCATCTCTGTCTTCAGACTGGCCGGAATTCCACATCAGTCTGAAGACTGATGTGGTTCATCACACAGATGACGATTTGGCACAAGTCTCCCGCCGAACACCTGCTAACTCCACTATCGTCTGGGAAGACTTGCGCCAGATTAGGGCCAGATTAGTTGCTTTTGTCAACTAATCTCCTAATTTCATTTCATGAAGCGTCATATCCGCGAGATCCGTTCCTTTAACCGTTTCTATACGGCACACTTGGGTTTGCTCAACAAACGGTTGCTGCAAAGCGATTATTCGCTGGGAGAAGTGAGAATATTATTTGAGATCGCGCGTCTGAACAGGGTCACCGCGCGTGACCTCGCCAACTTCCTGCTGCTGGACAAAGGATATGTCAGTCGTATTATTTCCGGCTTCGTGCGCGACGGATTGGCTGTCAGCACAGCCTCTTCACGGGACAAGCGCCTCTTTGAGATAAATCTTTCAGCAAAGGGTCATCGGCTCCTCCAGACACTACAACAGCGATCGGATGCCCAGGTGGCTGAACTCATTCAACACCTGGACCGAAGCGAAATGGACGCGATGGTGAAAGCCATGCGCACGGTTAAAATATTGCTCGCTGCCGACTATGGTAAGGATAAGCTGGCGGAGGCGATTACTTTTCGGGACATTCTCAAGGCGGGCGATCTTGGCTACCTGATTTACCTGCACGGGAAAATCTACGCGCAGGAGTCAGGTTACACCCTGGAGTTTGAGGGTTATGTGGCCAAGACGTTCTATGAATTTGTTGAACAATATGACCGTGACCATGACAAAATATGGCTGGCGTTGTACAATGATGAAATCGTCGCGAGTATCGCCATTCTGAAGCGATCGCACGAAGAGGCACAACTCCGGTGGTTTCTGGTGCACCCCATGTTTCGGGGAACGGGTATCGGCAGGAAGTTACTGGACACTGCGTTGTCGTATTGCGCCCAGCGGTTCGTGCGCGTTTACCTGATGACTGCCGACACACAGCATCAGGCCATTGCCATGTATAAGAAGGCGGGATTCTCGCTGGTCAGTTCAGTGGAGGCCGAACAGTGGGGAAAACGACTGCGGGAAGAACGCTATGAGCTGGTCCTGAACTCCTGAACAATTGCGCAATTCGACGTATTGTTTGCGTAAAAGGACAGGACGTCGCCTGTATACTTGCGTACTTTGCGTAATGCCTGCAAAACACCTCCTGATCACTGCCCTTTCGGTTGTCCTTTTTTGTACGTGCAAGACTAAAGATATTCCCGCTACGACCAATAACGCAAGCGTTGCGTCGGTCATGGATAGTGTGATTACGCGTCTTTATGCCACCGTTCCTGAGGAGAAATTCGACTCGATAGACGAGGCTTACCTGTTGCAATTTCTTTCCAAAGACGAGCAACGGATTCTCGCCACCCGCTATCAATATTTTCGTGTGAACGTACCGGTCACCGTGTCGCTCATGCGCGACCAGGGTCAAGTCGTGGTGCCCTTCTGGCTACAACCGGCGGGTTTCAAGAAGACCGACCTGATTGTCAGGAATGAGGAATACACCTACGAAGTCTGGCAAAAGGATTTCGACGCCGGCATGGTGGAGTTGGGCATTAATGGATTTGACAAGCATCGACCGGTTTACTTCGTATCGGTTTCACCAAAGGACACGCGCACGTCACTCGCCGTCAGTGATATCTATCCATCCTTGTACAATGCTGACACACTCCGAACGGGAGCGTTCACGTATCACGACTGGTCCGGGCTGGTGCTAACAGAGGTACCCGAGTCGCTGAAGGGTCAACTTTACTTTACCACGGTTCGCGGTCGGGCGCGTGAGGCCCACGTGATTGCTGCGTTTCGCGAAACAGCGCATCCTTCGTCGGCCAAACCAGATCAGATCATGCTGACCTGGTCTGACCTGCCGCAGTCGACGATCAACATTCAATGGCGAAATGGACCTGAAGTTGAGCAGGGACTAGTTCGGTTTTGGAAGGAACACAGCAAAGACACCCTTGAGCAAACAGCGACGAGCATCCGGTTAGAGGATCGCATGCTCTTTAACGATCGCTATGCGAACCGTTTCACGGCTTCGCTGAAGAACCTCTCACCGGGTGCTGCTTACCAGTACCAGGTGGGTGCGGGTAGCCCAAGGGTTTGGTCAGCCGTAAACTCATTCCAGACTGCGCCTCCTGTGAATCAGCCATTTTCGTTCGTCTGGTTTGGCGATACGCACTTCCTTCCCGATTCAGGAAAGTTGGTTCGTCGCGCAGCACGTGAAAATCCAGACGCCGCTTTTTATTCTATCGCCGGAGATATTGTGAGCACAGGATTGAATCGCGATGAATGGGACAGTCTTTTTTACCGGGCAGGAGATGCCTTCGCGAACAAACCCCTGATGCCGGTACCCGGAAATCACGATCGACAGGATGGTCTCGGTGCAAAATTGTACACCGACCTTTTTGCCCTGCCCGAGAATCAACCGGAAGGTGTTGATCCCGAACTCTCTTACTATTTTGAGTATGGCAATGCCTTGTTTATCATGATTGACGCGACGTCTGATGTGGAGGACCACACGTCCTGGATCGAACGCATTCTTTCCAATACGCACGCGAAGTGGAAGTTCGTGATGTTTCACTTTCCGCCGTATAACTTTGAAGAGCCCTATGAAGACATCCAGCGTTCCTGGGTACCGTTGTTCGACCGCTTTCACGTAGACATGGTGATGGGTGGTCACATCCATTACTATATGCGTTCCAAGCCCATGCGCGAAGGTAAGGTGGTAGATGATTATTCGAAAGGCACCGTTTATGCCATTTCTATCAGCATTCCCAGCAAGCACGATCACCTGGCGCCAGAGCCGTACGCCGTGAAACAATATGCCGGGGGTTACTTCTATCAGCGTGTCGAGCTTGGAGACTATGAGCTCCGATATAAGGCCGTGGACGCGGCAGGCGTTGTCAGAGATCAGTTTACGATTAAAAAATAGTTGACTTTTATTCATTATCAATATTCATCATCATCCATACCTGTATGACGAGATCGCTGTTCATCTTGATTGCGCTTGGCTTGACAAGCACCGTGCTCATGACTTGCACGCGTAAACAGGCCTCGACGGCCGATGCTCCGACAACAACGGGCCAGGTCGGTGATGAGCACTATCAGGATACCGCATTCTGGCAGGAGTATCACGACGCGTATCCTGTGATAAAACATTCCGTTCCACTGGCTGTGCGAACCGTGGCGACAGCCGATGATGGAAGCGTGTGGATTACCACCGCAGAAGGCGTGTATGTGAAAGCCGCGAATTCCCGCGAGTGGAAAGATGCCGTTCCCGCTGCCGAACAGGGACCTGCGTTTTCAGTCGTTAAAGCTGCCGATGGCGCTCTATGGATGTCGACATGGAATAAGGTTTATCGCTTTCACCAGGGAAAGCTGGAGGAAATGCCGGGGTTCACTTCACCGATTGGTGTGTTGGCTCCGGCCAGCGAAGGTGTTTATGCATTGGGGCCGAAGGGCGCGTGGCTGTGGACGGGTGCTTCACCGAATGCGCTTAGCTATACCGTTGCGAAGTCGGTTCGAACGGCCCTCCCGGATGGAAGCGGAGGACTGTGGATCGGATCTGACGTGGGCGTCTATCATGGTAGCGGCGATTCGGCAACGCATACGCACGACACAACGGCCGTGATAAGCGCATACGTAAGAGGTATCGCCATCGACCGCCAGGATAATGTCTGGTTCGGCGGATTGGGCGGTGTCAGCGTACGTAAATCTTCCGGCGAGACCATCAAATTGCGACCCCGCAATGGCCTCCCTTCGGTACAAGTCAATTGTCTTCAGCTGGCACCCGATGGCACTATGTGGGTCGGCACCGATGTAGGTATCGCGCGTTACCGCGGGTTCGGCCATCATTCATTGTTAATCAGTCGCCGGTGGCTGCTCGATGATCGTGTTACAGACATCGCCTTCGACCAGGAGGGTACTGCCTGGGTGGCGACCGACGGCGGCGTGAGCGCTATTCGGCACAAGCGCATGACACTATCGTCGAAGCAAAGTTATTTTTACGATGTGCTCATGCGCCGGCATATCCGGGAGCCATGGATCGCCGGCCAATGCAAGCTTCCGCTAGCAGGAGACACTTCACGATGGGAGGGAGACGACGATGACAACGATGGTGAATACACGAGCAACTACCTGGCGATGGAGTCGTTTCGCTATGCCACCACGGGCGAGCTGGACGCAAAATCAAAAGCAAAAAAGGCTTTTGGATTTTTGAAGCTGTTGCAAGAGGTTACCGAGACCGATGGTTTTTTTGCGCGCACCGTTGTTCCGGCATCCTGGACGGCCATCGACGATGGTAACCGGACTTTTACGACCAGAGAGCTCGCCGATGAGCTCGTCAAGGAACCACGATTCAAGCCCGTCGAAGTGCGGTGGAGAAAATCGCGCGACGGGAAATGGCTTTGGAAGGGCGACACGAGCAGCGACGAAATATGCGGGCATATGATGGGTTATTTTTTCTATCATGAGCTCGTTGCCGATGAGAGCGAAAAGGCAATCGTCGCAGCACACGTCGCAAAAATTGTTGACCACCTTATGCGAAACAATTATACCCTTGTCGATGTCGATGGAACTCAT
>DATHKA010000417.1:0-5598 GCA_035489615.1 Chryseolinea sp. | reverse complement strand
TCCGGATCCGCAGCATGAGGTCTGATTCGATTCCTTGTTTTGTAAGGCGATCTCGCTGTACTTTCTACGGACCAATTCCTTAAGTGTATCAGTATTCTCCATGGCTAAATTCTTTTAACAGCAATTATCTTTTCGGGTCTCCAGTTTCTTGGAGATATTGTCGAAGTAAGCCTGTATTCTCGCGATACCCTTTTCATCTATACAATAGCATACGGCGTTTCCATCTATCGTACCCTTAATAAGTCCTGCGTCTTTCAACTCCTTGAGATGCTGCGAGATGGTGGGTTGCGCCAGGGCAAGTTCGTCCACGATGTCGCCACATATGCACGCGTTGACTTTGAGCAAGTGCTCGATAATAGCTATGCGCGCGGGATGACCCAGTGCCTTCGTCATCGTGGCGATAGCATTTTGCTTGTCTGTGCGTTTATGAGAGTGGGCGCGTCCGAATTGTAGCCTGGTCCAGACCCGGAACTTCGTACTATGCACATTCGCTTTCTATAGCTTCCGCTTGTTTTTGTCGTGCTGCGTGTATTTCTTGCGACAGCCGCTGCAAAACTTGAAGATAGTTTGTAGTCGGAAGAAAAAATTGCGTTAGGTTATATTTGATGGAGCCCAAGGGAGTGCAGCCACCAGCTGTGTTCCCTTTTTTTCGTCCGGGTGGCCGGCATCAGCACGTAAACTCATGGTTCGATGATCATCAAATGAAGTTGATTACTGACTGTGAAAGAAGCTATTTCGTGCGCAGCGACGATTCGCGAATCACCAGTTCGGGATTCAGGACAATTTTCTGAGGAATAAACTTTTTCTCTTTCGAGGCGAGCTCCTGAAGGAAGATTTCAGCACCTGCATCGCCCCCAGGACACCGAAGGCACTGGCAGAGAAAAGCCCATCGATCCTGATATTATTGTCCAGGAGGTGCTGCATGCTATTGCGCCCGTCTTCCAACTGGAGATTACTGGCAACCACTAACGAATCGTCGAACTTCAGCCCATTTTGAAGCAAAGCCTCGCCGTATCCACGAAGCCGCTCCTTATAGATGCTGATCTTGAGCGTATTGGTAAAATGCGCGATGCGCCTGCATCCCTGCTGAATGAGATGCTCAGTGGCCTTGAAGGAACCGAGGAAGTCATCAACCACTACGTGGCTCACTCCCAGATCGTCGTTCGACCGATCAAAAAGTACGAGGGGAATTCCTCTGTCCTTCACCTTATAAAAATGGTCGAAGTTGATCGTCTCTTTGGCGTGTGAGGCAATGATCCCGTCAACGCGCGAGTTCAACAAGGCATCGACGGTAGCCAGCTCCTTATCGTAATTGTCGTAGGTCTGACAAATAATTACCTGGTAGCGCGACGTATTCGCGATTTCTTCAATTCCACGAATGACCGAAGAAAAAAAGGTGCGATCGGCCATGGGTACAATGACGCCAATGATATTGCTCTTGCCGTTGCGCAGCGCGGCGGCAATGTTGTTGGGCTGATAGTTGAGTTTTCGCGCCGCCTTTAATACGGCTGACTTTGTTTCGGTACTAATGCGCGGATGATCTTTCAAAGCACGGGAAACGGTGGAAGCTGTTACGTTAAGCTTGCGCGCGATGTCATGGATGGTAGCCCTTTCTTTCTTCATGTGTTCGCACCCCGCTGCTGCTAGTGCGCTGTAGCAAGATAACCGTAATCCTTTTGGCCGTAAGGTAATTCCTCAGTGCGGTTATTTCTGCAATGGCGCACCAGAGCTCATTTGATAGGTTCCCGATAGCCGCTAATATACCTTACTCAACATAAATTATCTGACCGTTGAGGAAATCGCTGGCCGCTGATGAAAGAAAACCAACCCTGCCGGCAGGTCATTGGGACCCCGGGGGTTCGCTTCATCATCTCAGTTCGGAGGGCTTTACAACATCCATATCGCTATAGTCGAGATTTTCACCAGCCATTCCCCAAATGAAAGAGTAGTTGCCGGTGCCGGCGCCACTGTGAATGGACCAGGGTGGCGAAAGAACTGCTTCGTGATTCGACATCCAGATGTGACGCGTCTCCTGTGGCTTGCCGATAAAATGGCAAACCGAATTTCCGTCCGCTATATTAAAATAAAAGTAAGTTTCCATTCGGCGTTCGTGCGTGTGCGGGGGCATCGTATTCCAGACGCTTCCTTGCTTCAGCTCGGTGAGGCCCATCTGCAGCTGGCACGTCGGCAGCACACTGTTCACGAGTAGCTTGCGGATGATCCGATGATTCGACGTATCGATGGAACCGATCTCCACCGTTTCGGCCTCTTCCAGCGAGACTTTTCTTGTAGAATAGGAGGCGTGGGCAGGCGCAGAATTGAAATAGTAAAGGGGCACCGTTGCTGTCCGCTGAAAGGTAATTTCCCGGGCACCGCGCCCGATATACAATGCCTCCTTGTGATGCAAGGTAAAACCCATACCGTCGACGAGGACCTCGCCAGTACTGCCTACATTAATGATGCCCAGTTCGCGCCTTTCAAGGAAGTAGTCAGCTTTGAGTGATGGGTACGTTTCGAGTTTCAGCGGCTTGGTGGCCGGGCATGCTCCGCCGACAATGAAGCGATCGTAATGGGTGTATGCGGCAGTGATTTCATCGGGTTTGAATAAGGCGGGTATATGAAAGGCCGACCTTAATTCGGCCGTAGTAAACTTCAGGTAATGGTCGGGATGGACGGCGTGGACGGAGGTGAGCGTCATAAAAGGAGTGCGTAATCGGTTGCGCAATATATGGTAAAAAGGCAAAGGGTGATGGGCCTAGTGTCCGATAAGGATGATCATTAGCGGCAATGGGCTACGGGCCGGATTATTTGACGCAGGCCACGTGGTGCTTCCTGCCGCTGACGCTTAGCCTTTTCGTTGCGATAAGTGAAGGCATTTCTCAGAAGAACGCTACCTTGTATGGGAGTCGGACCGTTTATTCAGGCCAGTATCGAAATCGAACTCATGAAATAGCAGTATGCGATCAATAGCACCTTACAGGTTCCGGAAGCATTGACCGCTCGTTTAAAATTCTACTTTAGATCTGGATTAGAATTATCAAATGAAAATCGTTGCCACAGCCCTATTGATGCTTGCGATAAACCTGGTGCATGCTCAGACGAACGCCATTTTTGACTATCAGATTGGCGCTGAAATTCATCGGGAGAATTACAACGGCAAAGGGAAGCTCGAGTCTCATTCTATTGAGAAAATACTGCGTTGTGATACTACGTCCGAGGGATTGCTTTATGTGATGAATATCAGGAAGTATTCGCCCGATGGAAAAGAGCTGTGGAATGGCGAAGGAAGTCTCAAATGTGATAAAGGCGTTATCCTGATTGACATGGAAAGCATTTACCATATGGAAGATAACGGCGCGTATCAGTGGCGTACAGAGTCGGAGTATCTTCAAATCCCGGGTATCATGAACGACGGCCAGACGTTACCAGATGCCAAGGTGGTTTGCACCGTCATCAAGCAGCCGCGTGTGAAGGTCGGGCCTGCAGGGAGCATACACAAATCAGATATGGGTGCTAAGGTGATCTACGCGATCAAAAATCGCCGGGTTAGCAGCAACAAGGTCACTACTCCAGCGGGTGAATTCTCCGCTTATAAAGTCACTTCCGAGGTCACCAATGAAAGTGACGTTGGATATGGCTATAAAGTCGAGAGCATCACTAATGAATGGTACGTACAAGGTGTGGGACTGGTGAAGTCGGAAATATTGAATCGGCGGGGCAAGCTGTTGTCGTATTCAATGATGACGAAGAGAACACAATGAGTTGTGCCCGATAGATTGGATCGGCGCGATCTGCCTACGCGAACGATCCCGCGAAAAAATACCGCTCAAATTTAAATACTACTCGGATTTAATGGAGTCGACGGGATTTGCTGCCGCTGCCTTGAAGGCTTCTGCGCCGACCGCCAACGAGGCAAGCATCATCAATAGCCATCCGGGAATCAAATTTTTCCAACCAGCGTCCCATGCAGTAATAGCCCAATGGGCATGCCGAACAGGATTTCACCATCATCGCCATTTGAACTAATACATCGGAGCAGCCTCTGCATACTTCCGACGATACTCCAGCGGATGGTATCCGGTAAGATTTCTGAACTGGCGATTAAAGTTCGACATCGTATGGAAGCCGCTTTCGTCCGCGATCTGCGCGACCGCGACTTTTTTCTCTGCCAGTAGCTTGCAGGCGTGACCGATCCTGATCTCGCTCACAAAATCTGAAAACGTTTTGTTGGCGTGCACTTTAAAGTACCGGCTGAAGGAAGTTGCGGCCATACTCGCAATAGCCGCCGCATCAGATAGCGTGATCTTGTCGCGAAAGTTAGCCATCACGTAGGCGTGAACATCGTTCATGCGGCGCGTGTCCGAGTCCTTCAGCGTATTGGTGTATCCAGCTGTAGCGAGTAGCGTGAATTCGTCGGTGTTTGCGAGTTGATTGAGCAGTTGAAGCAGTATCAGCATGCGCTCAAAATCTTTTGCCTCAAGCAAGTCATGCATTTGTTGTTCAATGTTCTCGGCCGTCTTGCCAAAGAACGTTATGCCCCGACGGGCATGAGCAAACAATTGGCGGACCTTGTATGCTTCGTTGGTTTTCATAAACGCGTCGCCCAAAAAATATTCATGGAAGTAAATGACAATGCCTTCCGTTGCCAGGCCGGCACCATGCATGAAGTATTCATGGTCACTGCGCCACACGTGGGGAAGATTCGGACCCGTAAAGACCACGTCTCCCTTGCGGAAAGGATGGACCGAGTCGCCAATGAATCGCGTACCAGTTCCCTGAAGCACAATGAATAATTGATATTCTGAGTGAAAGTGCCAGTTGGGATCGAAGTGTGGTGCGCGGAGAAGCTTTACCTCTAAGGAGTGGTCGGGCGAAATCGGTGATTTTTGAAGCGGCTTCATGATACTAATTTGCACGATTTGTCCATTTTCAGGCGAGTTAATTGGTAAAATACAGTCAATATTGGCTAAAATGCAGGAATCGTTTGCATGATTTTAAAAGGAATTTCATCCCGGTAAAAGTATCTCCACATGAGGACGTCATATTGGATCGCGCTCGCTTCTCTCGTTGCTGTCTCTTTGTTAACCTTTAGCGGCTGTCAACAGCGCGATAACAGTCCGCGCAAGATTGAGGTATTGTTTCTGGGTCATCATAGCGAGCATCATAACTCGGCAGCATACATGCCGCTGCTGGCCTCGGCCCTTGCGACCGAGGGCATCAACTTTACTTATGCCGGCGATCCATCCGTACTCAACCGCGAAACACTGGATCAATACGACGCCTTGATGATTTATGCGAACCACGACAGCATAACGGCAGACCAGGAGAAGGCGTTAATGGGATATGTCTCGTCTGGTAAAGGGTTTCTGCCGATACACAGCGCGAGTTTTTGTTTTCGCAATTCGCCCGACTACGTCAAGCTGGTAGGTGGACAGTTTCTCAAGCATGACACGGCTGTGTTCACTGCCGACATTATTCAAAGGGACCACCCGGTAACCCAGGGGCTATCTGCATTCCAGACCTGGGACGAGACGTACGTTCACGATAAACTTTCTGACGATCGCACGATACTCATGGAACGAGTTGAGGGTGATCATC
>DATHKA010000416.1:0-9264 GCA_035489615.1 Chryseolinea sp. | reverse complement strand
AGCGCTGCCGTCGTGGCCACCAGGACCACGAGCGATAACGTCAGAATCTTGTTCCTTCTTGCCTGCATATTCAGAAACGCGCGTATTTTCTCTTCCGCCAGTACATTCTTACCACACCAAACGCAATCAGCATCACCAGGGGAAGCACCAGGTTAATGAGCTGCCATTTGAACGTATCCTGGATCAGTGTTTTGTCCAGTGGCCGGATCTTTACCTGTTTATTTCTCACCTGGATAAGGCCTTCTTCGGAAGTCAGGTATCCCAGGATGTTGAGAATCAACTCGCGGTTGGCGAACGTATAGTTAGTAGCTACATCGAAGCCCAGCGGTTGTGGCTGATTGGCACGCGTATTAAAATCATTTCGCACGAGGTCCCCGTCACCTATCACCACCAGCCGGGCCTGCGCGCCATCCGGCTTAAAACCTTCTTTGGAGATCCCGTCCGGTAAAAATCGATTCTTGAACAAAGACGTGAACGATCCCTCGAGTAGGTATCCGACGGGAACGAAAGGATTTGTGAACTGTTCGTCGGGAACCGGTGCTCGCAGATCGTTTACGCTCACTTTGACCGGCACGCCCAATGTGCGCGACAGTTTAGACGTCAACAGAAGCGGTGTTTTTTTGATCCCGGTAGCCTTAACGGTGTCGACACTGCTCACAAATCGGGTAAGTACGGCATCGAGATTTCTGGTAATCGGATGCTCCGGGTAGTGGTTGATAAGGGGGAAGAACGGCCAGTCGAGGAGATTCATCTGCGGCTTACCTCCCCGTTGGCCGGTGACGATCGGATAGAAGCCGGCCATACGGTCCTGTACAAGATCCAGGTTCACGCGTACGCCGTATTTGAACAGCATCTCGTCGAGGTCCGTATTATAGGGCAATGCAAAGTAGTCATCGCGCGAGGCGCTGTCCATGCTGGCGTCCAGCTTGTCAATCAGGAACAGCACAGGCTTGCCGAGCATGATGTATTGATCAATGAAAAATTTGTCCTGAGGTGAAAATCGCTTCGTCGGTTTCGCGAGAACAAGGGCATCAAAATTGTTCAAAGACGGATTGGCCAGCGCGGTGTTCACTACATCGAACTCTTCCCGAATGTCCTGAAATATGCTCACTGTATTGAGGGAGTCGAGCTCGCCATGACCTCTGACAAAGGCTACCTGCTTTCTATCGTCCTTGGCCAGCTTGCTGATGGCACGCGCCACTTCGAACTCGATGCCTTCGATGGATTGGTTGATTTCCTCGGCAGGACTACCGGCCTTATTTCCTTTCAACAACATGACGCCAGACTCCATGCCATCATAGGAAACAGTAAGACCAGGGAAGACAATCTTCTCGACACGTTGACCCTGACTGTTGCTGATAACGTTCGTGGGCTGTATGCCTCGCGCGGCAAGGTCATTCATGAATTCGGCCTGCGCTTTCTGTCCTGTTGCAGCCGCCGGGTCGGTAAATGAGTATTTCACTCTGCCATTGGAATAAACGGCAAACTCTTCAAGCGTTTCCTGAATGGCTTTCTGAAATCGCCTGAACTCGGCATTGAGGTCTCCTTCCAGAAAAACCTCGATGTACACATCGTCCGTGAGGTCTCGCAGCAACTCGCGTGTCTGCGGTTTGATGCTATAACGTTTCTCCTCTGTAAGATCCAGTCGGAAAAAGAACGAAGACAATAACATATTCAGCAGTACAACCGCCACCAGCCCGTTCAGGAATAGCAAGACATCGCCCAACTTTTTGCTTTGCCAGTTCACCATTGTCTGCCGCTCAGGATGAGTTTAGTTATCGACAGGGCGAGAAATATCGCGCTGGCAAAATACACTATGTCGCGCGAATCGATCAGGCCGCGGCTCATGGATTCATAGTGAAACAGTATGCCCAGTTGTTTAATAACCAGGGCGCGCGGCCCCCAAATGGCGAGACCTGAAACGGCATCGAATCCAGAAAACGTGAGATAGCAAAGGAACGCGGCCAGGATGAAAGCGACGATTTGGTTGGCCGACATACTCGATGCCATCACGCCGATAGCCGAAAAAGCCGCCGCGAGCATAGCCAGTCCGATATACGATCCAATGATTCCCGGTGTATCAATATTGCCTCGGGGGTCGCCCAATGCGTGCAGGGAATAGTAGTAAACGAGCGTTGGCAGCAATGCCAGCAGCACGAGCGCGAAGCTTGCCAGAAACTTTCCCAGGATGATGTCCCAATCGGTAAGCGGTTTGGTGAACAGCAGTTCCATAGTCCCACCCTTCTTCTCTTCAGAGAAGCTTCGCATGGTGATGGCGGGTATGAGAAAGATGAGCACAAAGGGACCGAGCGAGAACAGCGTGCTCATATCGGCGTAGCCATAGTCCAGTACGGAAGAATCGGGAAAGACCCACATCAGCAATCCGATGGCAAGCAAAAACACGCCAATGACCACATACGCGATAAGCGAATTGAGAAAACTTGAAAATTCTTTGGAGAAAATCTGAAGCATTGGTCAAAGACCTCAAAAATAGAACTTAATTAATTACATCGGCACCGTTGTTGGCCGCCGTCAGGCTGCTAAAAATGTTTTCGAGCGAATTCTCTTCCTGCCGGAGACCGATCAGGGAAAGTTTTTGGTCGGCGGCAAATCGAAAGAGTTCCGGCCGGAGGTCTATCCCCTCGGCGGCGGTTACCCTGAACTTACCACTGCCTTCACTGATGACAGACAATACGCCCGCTATGGCACGCAACCGCTCTTCGTGAACCAGGCCTTCGAATTCGACGATAACCGTTGTGCCGCCGGTGGTGCTTTTCAATAGTTTATCAAGCGAATCGTCCGCTACAATCGTTCCGCGATTGATCACCACGACACGGCTACACAACGCCTGTACTTCCTGCATGATGTGGGTGGAAAAAATGACCGTTTTCTCCCGACTTATATCCTTGATCAGTTTTCGTATCTCTATGAGTTGGTTCGGGTCGAGGCCTGATGTAGGTTCATCGAGAATCAATACGCGCGGCTCGTGTATCAGTGCCTGTGCAAGCCCCACACGCTGCCGATAGCCTTTGGACAACGCCTCAACTTTCTTGTTTTGTTCCAGCGTAAGCCCGCATCGCTCGATCATCTCCCCCACCCGTTTCTTCAACTGACTTCCTTTCAGCCCATACAAGCCACCAATAAATTCCAGGTATTCATGGACATAGAGATCGAGGTACAAAGGATTGTGCTCCGGCAAATACCCGGTAATTTGTTTTACGGCTAACGGCCGCTCTACCACATCGAGTCCATCCACCAGTACCTGACCCGACGTAGGCGGCAGATAGCACGTGGCTATTTTCATCGTGGAAGATTTGCCCGCGCCGTTGGGACCCAGAAACCCGACAATCTCGCCATCTCCCAGCGAAAAGCTGATGTCGTTCAGCGCCTTCTGCTGTCCGTATATCTTCGTAAGGTGCTTAATATGAAGGGACATGGCCGGAGTTTAGTCGTTGCGCTGAACGGTCACGCAGCAGGCAGGGATTGCCAACTTGTCCGAAATTGGGTAGTAACGCTCGCCTGGATGCTTTAATTATCATTGAAACGACCGGATTAATTCCGCAAATTTGCATTGAAATTCGAAATATATGCGGCTTCCTCTGCTGATAATTTGTGCACTGCTCCCTTTGATAAGTTTCTCACAGGCGGGCTATGATCTAAAATTCAAGATCGAAGGGCTGAATGACACCACGGTGTACCTGGGTAACTTTTATGGTGAGACCACCTACATCAAAGATACCGCGCGCGCCAACAGTCGTGGCGAGTTCGAATTCAAGGGACCGAAGCCGTTGCTGTATCGGGGAGTCTACTTTATCGTTTTGATGCAAGGTGGCAAGCCTGCCAGGCAGTTTGATTTCCTCATTGCCGATAAGCAACAATTCTCCATGGAGACGAAATCTTCCGATTATGTGAAGTATATGAAGGTCACAGGCGACCCGGACAATGCGCTGTTTTTTGAGAACATGCTGTTCAATGGCGAACGCCACAAGGAAGCCGAGCCTTTCATCAAGGTACTTCAGGACAGTACGCTGTCGAAGGAACAAAAGAAGGAAGCCAGAATCGCCTACACTTCCATCAATGAAAAAGTTATTGCTTATCAGAATGATTTAATCGCCAAACATCCGGGTACCCTTACGTCCAAGATTCTCAAAGCCAATCAAACCGTTATCATTCCCGACCCTCCAAAACTGAAAGACGGATCGATAGATTCGACGTTTCAATTGAAATGGTATCGCCAGCATTTCTTCGACAATTTTGATCTGGCAGAACCAGGCCTCATTTGCCTGCCGACACCGTTGTACAAAAACAAGATCAACGAATATCTCGACAAGCTATTTGTGCAGCAGCCCGACAGCATCATGCGTGGGATGGAGAGTTATATCAGTCGTGCCAAGCCAAATCAGGAGACTTATAAGTATGCCACCTGGATCACGTTACTGAAGTACCAGCAGCCTGATATCATGGGGCTCGATGAGGTTTACGTACGCATGTACGACAAATATTATGCGTCGGGCCAGATGGATTTCTGGGTAAATGACAAGCTGAAGAAAAATCTGAAGGAAGGAGCCGATAGGTTACGCAACAGCTTGGTTGGCATGAAAGCGCCGAACCTCATCATGCAGGACGCGACTTTCAAGGCGAAATCCATGTATGACATCAAGAACCGGTATACCTTGCTTTACATCTTTGATCCGGATTGTGGACATTGCAAGGAAGAAACGCCAAAACTGGTGAAGTTCTACAATTCCCATAAATACGATGTGCAGGTGTATGCCGTGAGTGCTGATACATCGATGCAAAAGATGCGTGACTACATCAAAGAAATGAAGATGCCCTGGATCACGGTAAACGGTCCGCGCACCTATGTCGGACCTTATCAGGATCTTTACGATGCCATCGTCACGCCTTCTTTGTACATCATCGACGACAAGAAGAAAATCATTGCCAAGAAGGTTCCCGTTGAGAAATTAGGCGAGTTCTTCATCCAGTACGAACGTTTCAAGAGTGCAGAAAAGAATAAGACAGGAAAGCTTTGACTCATTTATTGGCTGCTTGTTAGCGAACACTAACAGTTCATAATCGAACAGTTGGCACATGGGATGACCGGAAAAATGCCCCGGATTGCGTTAAAAAACGTGTTTGTAACTTTTTTCCGCTTTTATCTGTCTTATATGCAACTATTCACGCGTTAGAGAGTATCTACCGAGTAGTGAGTCCTGAGTCGTAAGTTGTCTTAGGTCCCTTTAGACCGGCGCAAAGACTACCTCAAATACTTAGGTACTATAGACAACTGATGACTAACGACTAAATACCAAATACTAATTCGTATGGCTTTTCTGGACAAACTTCTAGGTAAAAAGAAAAAGACGACCCTCAAGGCGAAATGCCCGATCACGAAGGAGCCGATCGAAGAAGGGTTTGGGTTTATGCTCACGACTGCACAGATTGTTGCATCGAAGAAGTTCTGGGATATGGTGATGACGGAGCCTGAGACGATGTCGTATACGGTATCCCATTTCAAGAACCAATCCAGCGGCACGCACATGCGAAACATGATATTTGAGAAGCACAGCGGTGTTGAGAAGCCGTGGATGATTTCGGATTCATGTATTAATCTATTTGATGTTGATAAACAATCGGCCCGCGAATACGCGAAAAAATGGTGGGCCAATGACGGCAATTTCAATCCCGATAACTCGGGTCCCGCGGCCGCAGCGCTGGATGAACAAACATTCAAGAGTCTTAAAGACTATGCGGTGCTGGAAGCGGGAAGAACGCGCGTAGTGCTTCAGTAGCCTTCGAAACGGAGGCCAGCTGTATTCATAAATAATAGGTTTAGATCAGGTTGAAGAAGGGTCGCCGCAGGGCGGCCCTTTACTTTTTTGACATAGACCCTGTACCGGCAGCCTGTCTATTTATTCCGTTCGATCGTGAATTGAACGAGCTGTATAAGGGACTGCTTGTACTCCGAATCCGGGAATGTATCCAGAATCCTCAAGGCATCCTGATGGAAGCGCTTCATCACTTCGTGCGCGTATTCGATTCCCCCTGACGCCTTCACGTAGGCAATGACTTCCTTTACCTTCTTCGGCTTCTCGCTTTCATTTTTGATGATGCTGATGATCTTCCTTTTCTCCAGCCAAGGCGACCTGGACAGCGCGTAAATCAAGGGCAAGGTCATTTTCTTTTCCTTGATGTCGATTCCCACCGGCTTGCCAATATCGCCGTCTTCATAGTCGAAAAGGTCATCTTTTATCTGGAATGCCATGCCGGCCGATTCACCAAAGCGCTTCATGCGCTCCACCGCGTCACCGTCTGCCCCGACTGAACTCGCCCCCATGCCACAGCAAGCGGCAATGAGTGACGCCGTCTTTTGGCGGATGATCTCGTAATACACTTCTTCCGTGATGTCCAGTTTACGCGCCTTACCCATCTGAAGAAGCTCGCCCTCAATCATCACCTTTACTGCCTCCGTTCCGATGCTGAGCAATTCGAAATCGCGGTTTTCGACCGAGAGAATGAGTCCCCGGGAAAGCAGGAAATCCCCTACCAGCACGGCAATTTTGTTCTTCCAGAGGGCGTTTACGGAAAAGAATCCCCGGCGGTAATTGGATTCATCAACTACGTCGTCATGAACCAGGGTGGCCGTATGCAGCAATTCGATGAGCGATGCCCCTCGAAAAGTGGACTCGTTGATCTTACCACTCACGCCCGCGCTGAGAAATACAAACATCGGACGCATTTGCTTGCCCTTGCGTTTTACGATGTACTCCATGATCTTATCGAGCAGCAGCACCCGCGTCTTCATGGAAGCCCGGAATTTGGGTTCAAAATCCTCCATCTCGCGGGCAATGGGGGCTTTAATATCTTCCAGGCGTAAAGGCATGTGCCGCAATAATAACATGGATTCCCCTAACTTTGCCGCAATGGCTACATTTTTTCCAGTAGTTTGAGAGCTGAATGAGTACACCAAATATTCCGCCGGCGGCCCACCAACCGCATCCCAACGCTATTCTGGAATTGATCACGTACGATCGGACTACCTTTGCCCGGTATGACAACCTGGACGTGATCACGTTGTTGTCGAAGCTGGAGGCTGAGAAGGTTAACTGGATAAACATCGATGGCCTCAACAACCAGGAAGTGATCGACAAGGTGCAGGAACACTTTTGTCTTCATCCCCTGCTCATCGAAGACGTCCTGGCCGATCAGCGGCCGAAGTCGGAGGAATACGAAAGTCATTTGTTCTTCACGATGAAGGTGCTGCACCGTATCGATGGCATGCAAATAGACTATGAGCAGATCAGTTTCGTGCTGGGTCCTAATTTTCTGATCAGTTTTCAGGAAAAGGAGGGTGACCTCTTTGACGGGTTCCGCGGTCGTATTCAGCAAGACGTGGGTAAAGTGCGAAAGAAAAATGCGGATTACCTTCTCTATCGACTGATCGACATAAACGTAGACAGTTATTACACCGTATTGGATAAGATTGGGGACATAATCGACGACATAGAAGAAGACGCATATGAGAACCCATCGAATCGGTCTTTTAACCAGATCCAACGACTGAAGAAAGAGATCATTTTTCTTCGGAAAGCACTCTATCCGTTACGTGAAGCCGTGGGTCGTATCGCTAAGGGCGAATCGGAATACATCGCCGACGAATGTATTCGCTACTATGCCGATGTATATGATCACGTCGCTCACCTGATAGATTCGCTGGATACCTACAAGGATCTCACCGCAGGCCTGCTTGATATTCACATCAACGCTATGAACACCAAAATGAACGAGGTGATGAAAGTGCTGACGGTGATCTCGACGATATTCATGCCCCTTACCTTTATCGTGGGGGTGTACGGAATGAACTTTGACTTCATGCCTGAACTCAAATGGAAATACGGATATTTCGCCGTATGGGGAGTTATGGCAACGGTATTCTTTGGTATGCTGGCCTTCTTTAGGCGAAAGAAGTGGTTTTAAGGATCTCGGCCGCCATCGCAAAATAGCTATCGAGTACAGAATTAGTTAGAAAGGAACGTACGGTTATTTTTTTGCTACGGCGGACTAGTCTATCCCAACTTCCTCCTCGAGTGTAGCCTCCACCAGTTCAGGTAGCGTCTTGTTCAGGCGTAGAATCTTGAAACGATAGTTGAATAGCGTAAACGTGTCACCCTCTTTGAGCGAAGGCTTGTGATAGGTGAGCAGCCCGGACAGCGTCTCGTAATCTTCCGATTCCGGAAAAGGAACGTCGACAAACTTGTTGATGTCATGGATCGGCGACTGCGCTACAATCTGATAATCCTGCTTGTCCAGCAGCGTGACAATCTGCTGCTCGTGATCGTGTTCATCCTGGATCTCGCCTACCAATTCTTCCAGAATATCTTCGAGCGTTACAATGCCGATCGTGCCACCAAATTCACTCACCACGATGGCCATCTGCGTCTTGCGTCGCTGAAACTCGCGCAACAACACATCGATGGGCTTTGATTCAGGAATAAAGTGCGACGGCCGCATGATCTCCTTCAACGATTTGTCTGCCTTCTGAACATAGGCGGCGATGATATCTTTCGCATGCACGATACCGATGATCTCATCAAGAGAATTCTCGAACACCGGAAACCGCGAATAGCCCTCGCGTAGCACCACCTCCATAGTTTCCTGCATGGTAAGCGTAGACCGCAGACCGCTGATCTTGACGCGCGGCACCATCACCTGTCGCACGATTCGGTCGTCGAAGTCGAATACATTCTGAATCAGTTCCCTTTCATTGGGTTCGATGGCTCCTCCCTCTTCGCTTTCCGCGATAATGAGTTTGAGTTCATCCTCCGAATGTATTTCCTGCTCCGTCACGGGTTTCACCCCGAATATCTTAAGTACGAGATTGGCCAGTCCGTTGAGCATCCAGATGAAGGGCCGGAAGGTGTAGTAGAAAATGCGCAGGGCGACTGAGATCGTCAGCGTCGTAGTGGTCGGGTATCGGATAGCGAGAGACTTCGGGGCCAACTCTCCAAACACTATGTGGAGGACGGTGAGCATGGCAAAGGCTATCGGCAGTGCGATACTGTGCGCCATCGTAGTGCTGATCGATAGTCCCAACATGCTCATTACATTGAGGATGATTCTTGACATCACGTCTTCACCTACCCAGCCCAGTCCCAGGCTGGCGAGCGTGATGCCCAGCTGGGTTGCCGCCAGATATCCGTCCAGGTTATTGATGATGTTCTGCGCGGCACGTTTGGAAAAGTTTCCTTTCTCCAGGGCGAT
>DATHKA010000415.1:0-12252 GCA_035489615.1 Chryseolinea sp. | reverse complement strand
TTCGGCGATTGCATACTGGTTGTGGGTCACCCGGCCCCGGCACGCACGCACGTCATACAATCTGGTCGCAACACCGGGCACTTCGAGAATGAAGGCAACGATATCAGGACATCAGATGAGATACTACAAGTTCAGCGGACTACTCTTAAGCACCGGATGGCTTACGCCAGCGTATATAGGGGTGGACCAGAAGGGCAGCATTGAGTATCTGTCGGCGGAGCCGCCTATTACTTTGCAAACTGAGCAGAGCGAGGTGGAGGCCGTCGATGGCTATGCAATGCCCGGGTTCCGAAACGCCCATTCCCACGCCTTTCAATATGCCATGGCGGGGATGGCAGAGCAGCATGCCCCTGGTGCAAGCGACGACTTCTGGAGCTGGCGGGAAGCTATGTACGGATGCGCCCTTGCAATGCGTCCGGATGCTATCGAGGCCGTCGCTGCCATGCTGTACGCTGAGATGCTACGCTATGGCTATACGCATGTAGTTGAGTTTCATTACCTGCACCATGACCAGCAGGGTCAGCCCTATGCCCACCTTGCAGAAATGGCCGAGCGACTTATCGCCGCCGCGGCCACGGCCGGCATCAAGATCACCCTTGTTCCCGTGTGGTATCAGCGTGGGGACTTCGACAAACCCCCCTTTCCAGGGCAGCGGAGATTTATTTGTGGATCGCGGGACGAATACTTTAAATTGCTTGACGCCAGCCGCGCTGTGATCGTGAATCAACCTCACGCACGACTCGGATTTGGCGTTCACTCTTTACGGGCTGTAGCTGCAGCCGAAGTTGTCGCCACCTTTGCCGAAGGCCCTTCAGACCTACCGTTTCACCTTCATGTTTCCGAGCAATTGAAAGAAGTGGAAGCGGCCTGTCTTTCTCTTGGCATGCGGCCTGTCGAATGGTTGATTCAACACCTCCCCCTGGATGCTCGCTTTCACCTCGTGCATTGTACGCACCTCAATGACAACGAGGTTATGAAGCTTGCTCAGTCAGGTGCGCACGTGGTGCTTTGCCCGGGCACTGAAGGAAACCTCGGCGATGGCACCTTTCGTCTTAGCGAATTTGCGCGGGCCGGAGGCAGGTGGTCTATCGGCACCGACAGCCAGATAAGTCTGAATCCGGTTGAGGATCTTCGGTGGCTGGATTATGCGCAACGTCTCGTGACGCATAAGCGCAATACATTCGACAACGGCGCCCGACAGTTGACCCACATGAGCTGGAGCGCAGGCAATCAGGCACTCGGCATCTTTGGACAAACAGACTACTTCGCGAAAGGTCAGCCACTGGATGCGGTCGTTTACAATGCTTCTTCACCACTTTTTGCCAGAGGCCGGATGGATGACTGTTTATCTTCCATTGTTTACACGGCCGACTCATCGACTATCCTTGGAACGATCGTTGATGGCAGATGGGTGGTGCGGTATGGCAGGCGTCAGGATGCAGAGAGCATTCGACAGGCTTACGATAAGGCTATACGCAGTATCACCTGGTAGCCTGCGGAACGCTTCGGCTACTTTAGATTCGCCTCAAACAGCTTCAAAATACGTTTGTATTCATCCGTCCAGCTACCAGATTCAACAAATGCATGATCCTCCATTGGGTAGACCGCCAGCTCCCAATTGTCCTTACCCAACTCAATCAAACGTTGTGTCAAACGCACGGCATCCTGAAAGTGTACATTCACATCAACCATTCCATGACAAATCAGTAACGCACCCTTAAGTCCTTCGGCATGATAAATGGGTGAGCTCTTGGCGTACGATAAACTGTCAAGGTAAGGCGTGTTCAATATGGCTCCAGTGTAGGGATGATTGTAATGCGCCCAGTCCGTTACAGGTCGCAACGCTGCACCGGCGGCAAATACGTCGGGAGCTGTAAACATTGCCATCAGCGTAATGAAGCCACCGTATGATCCGCCGTAGACACCGATGCGCTTAGGGTCTACGTTGTACTTCGATACCAGCAAAGCCGCCCCGTCGAGGTTGTCCGTAAGGTCTTTTCCGCCCATAAAGCGATAGATGCCCGTACGCCAGTCGCGACCATAGCCTGCACTCGCGCGATAGTCAATGTCCAAAACAGTGTAGCCGAGGTCAGTGAGGAGGTTGTGGAACATGTATTCACGGAAATAGGAACTCCACCACTTGTGGGCATTCTGCAGGTAGCCTGCCCCATGAACGAATATCACCCCTGCTCCATTCGGCCTCGCCGGCTTGTAGATACGTGCATACACTTTTTCTTTATCGCGGGCCTCAAACGTGATGATCTCCGGATCGCGCCAGGCATAAGACTTGAATTCCTCCGTCAACGAATGAGTGATCGGAACGGGTGTGGCCTTTGGCTTATTCTCCAGAATTTGAAGCTCCCAGGGTTTATTGGTATAAGAATAACGCAGCGCTACAAACTTTTCGTCAGGTGAAAGACTGAATTCATAGGCACCAGCCAGTGGTGTGAGTCGCTCCCTGGGACTTCCGTCGATTGACAACCGATACAGCTGTTTCTGGCCCGGATCAGTCTCGTTAGTGGTGATGTAGAACTGTTGTCTCGCACGGTTCAATCCCACCTTTTGAATTTCAAAATTCCCCGATGTCAGCTGCTTCTTTTGTTTCGTCTCTACGTTTATGGTGTACAAGTGACCATAGCCTGTTTGCTCAGAAATGTACCAGATGCGCTTGTTGTCGCCCAGCCATCCCAAATTGTCGTTTCCAAAAAAGTCGCTCACGGGACTGTCCACCCATGCGTCGTCGTGTTCCCGGTGAAGAAGCGATAATTTCCTGGTTTGCGGATCAAGCTCCATGAGCCACCTATCCTTGAAATCGAGCGACGAGATAGAGAGCACACAATGTTCTCCATCGCGCGACCAGGCAACGGCCGATACCTCGGCGTCGCGTTGTTTAGCAGGCTTGCGCCTGCCAGCCGGATAGTCCTTAGTGTAAGGCAACGTATCATAGATGCCGGGTACATCGTCGAGCTTAATCAGAAAAGTAGTATCGCGTGCGACATCGTAGAGATAGAAATCGCCGGGGCTGGCCGCCACACCCACCTTGGTGCGCGCTGTAATATCTTCCGTAAAACCCGATACGGTAACATAATTCGGAACGACGGTCGTCTTTGAAGGAGTGCGTTTAGACAAACGATAAGTGATGAAACGCTGATCGGGACTCAATTGCGTAAGCTCTACATTTCGATCATCTGCATAAATTTCTTTGGCTCTCTTCGGAGTCTCTTTCTTCAGATTCTTTTTACGTTGATCCGCTTTGCTGTTTCGTTCGTTCAGCACCTTGAAATATTTCAGTTGATCAGCTTTCAGCCAACCCTCCTGGTCGCTCGTGGTGCTGCCTGGCCGTTTGCCCGTGCGGAAATCCGTAAGCTGAGAGAACATTCCCGTCGCAATGTTCCAGCAGTAAAGATTCATACCGGCCGAAAAGATGATCGATTTGTCATCACCTGAAAACTGTGGACCAAATTCATTTCCTGTCGTGTTCGATACCTGATTCGTTTTTCCCGTCGCCAGGTCGTATAAGAAGATATCTCCATTTTTTTCGAAGACACCTTTGGTGAAACTATTATTATAATGAATGAATCGAGGAGCGCCCGTGGATCGTTCGCTCGCGGTTGTTTTTCGAATCGCACGTGACGAAACGTTGTATGCATAGAGTGAATCCGAAACTGCTGACTCCGGGTTCCAATAGAAATAAAGGGTCTTGCTGTCGGGCGACCAATGTGGGGACGTAGGAGCCACGCCGATCCACTTGGGATGGCGCATGATTTTCTCTACGGTCAGCTGTTCGAGTACCTGTGCATGCGCAGACGTCGCTACGAGGAATAAGATGGCGACGAAACGGAAAATAGACATAATTACCGAAGTTTAACGAAAGGTAGACAACGAGTTGGTCAAGCCATCAAAACTGATGATCAGGAAAACCTGTCTACTTTTTGGGAACACTATTTAAATACATATAATCGACGGTTACATTAAGCATGGCTTTCAGTCCGGTAAGCATGCCACTTTCGTCAATCATGAAATCGGGCGTGTGGTGGGCCGGCACCTTGGATGGATCCTGATCAGGCGGCATCGCGCCCACAAAGAAAAACAATCCGGGGACCGCTTGCTCAAAGAACCCGAAGTCTTCGGAGCCTGTCACGGCATTGATTTGAATGACGTTGTCTTTGCCCGCGGCCTTCTGTAGACTGGGGACCATTCGCCCGGTCACCGTCACATCGTTGTAAGTGACGGGAGTTTTGTTTTCGATCGACACCTCGGCGGTTGCTCCGGCGCTCTCAGCGATCTTTGTCGCGGTGAGTTTGATCTTTTCATGTATGATCTTTTGCATCTCCGGATCCAGCGTCCGGATGGTACCCGCCATCGTTGCCTCCTCGGGAATGATATTTTCTCGTACACCAGCTTGTATTTTCCCCACTGTAATCACGGCCGCCTCCTTGGTCAATTCCGTTTGGCGGCTTATAATGGTCTGCAGCGCGTTGATGATCTGGGCACTCACCACGATGGGATCGATGCCCATCCAGGGCGCTGCGCCGTGAGATTGGCGACCCTTCACTTTAATGTAGAACCAGTCAGACGCGGCCATCATGCCGGCGGGCTTATAGGAGATGGTGCCTAGTTTGGAGATTGATTGTATATGCATACCGAAAATCACATCAACCTTGGGATTATCAAGAACGCCTTCTTTCACCATCAGGCCAGCACCACCCTCTTCGCCCTTTGGTGGTCCTTCTTCGGCAGGCTGGAAGATGAACTTTACGGTTCCTTTTAAGTCGGCCTTGTTCTTCACGAGAATTTCGGCAACGGCCATGAGGATCGCGACATGGGTATCATGTCCGCAAGCATGCATCACGCCTGTCTCCTGATCATTGAATACTGTTTTCACCTTCGACGCAAACGGCAAACTGTTGCGTTCGGTCACGGGCAACGCGTCCATGTCGGCGCGCAGGGCGATCACGGGCCCAGGTTTACCGGTTTTCAACAAACCCACTACGCCGGTTTTCGCAACACCCGTCTGTATTTCAATGCCAAGGGACTTCAAATGTTCAGCGACCTTTGCCGCGGTATTGACCTCGCGGTTAGAAAGCTCCGGATGCTCATGGAAATAGCGCCGCCATTCGATCACGCGCGACTCAATCGCCTTTGCCTGATCATCCAGCCGCGCCTGTATTTTTGAGTTCATTTGTGCGTGTAGTGCAAACGTTATAATTGTCAATCCGGTGCTTAGCAAAATCTTCATCATCGATATGTTTTTTTGTTCTCTGCGTAATTTTAAAAGACTATCAAGAATTTCTTTACTCGGGTAAAATATTTTTAGCGGTCAATGCCTTGAGTTGAGTACGACCATGAAAGTGAGTATTCAACCGATCATTTTTTCATTTCTAAATAGTCAACCGCCAGTGTCGACAACGCCTTCACACCGATGATCAACACCTTCTCGTTGATCATGAAATCCGGCGTATGATGGACGGGTGGTTTCTCCAATTTTCCCTCCGGATATGCACCCAGGAAAAAAAACAAGCCAGGCACCTTCTTCTGAAAGAAAGAAAAGTCCTCCGCCATGGTCACGGCCGGGGTAATGCGAACTTGATTTGCACCTGCGGCGCGAGCCAACGATGGTCCCGCCCATTGCGCCAGCGCTGCATCGTTAACAACAGCCGGATAGCCTTTGCGTATTTCGACGACGGCGTGACCACCTGCACTCTCGGCAACTTTTGTGGCGGTGCGCACAATTCGCTCGTGCATCTCGCGCTGCATCGTCGAATCAAAGGTGCGTATCGTTCCTTCCATAACGGCATTCTCGGGGATGATATTACTGCGAATACCGGCGTGCAGGGTGCCAATGGTGAGCACGGCACCTGCCTGTGTGAGGTCCAATTGTCGGCTGACGATCGTCTGAAGGGAGCTGACTATTTGTCCCGACAAAACGATCGGATCCACGCTGTCCCAGGGGGACGCCCCGTGTGCGCCACGGCCTTGTACGTTGATCGTCACACCGTCCACTGCTGCCATGAAGCTTCCGGCTTTGTAATTTATCTGGCCGGCCGGCACCAATGCCTGTAAATGAAGTCCAAAAATGGCATCCACCTTGGGGTTTTCCAACACGCCTTCCTTGATCATGAGCACAGCACCGTCCTCCTCTCCCGCTGGTGCACCTTCCTCGGCCGGTTGAAATATAAATTTAATTGTGCCTCTGAGCGAAGCTTTCATGGTTGAAAGTACTTGCGCCGTACCGAGCAGTATGGCCATGTGACCGTCATGGCCGCAGGCATGCATTACACCAGTTTCGCGACCGGCGAATGTGGTGGTGGCCTTTGATGCGAAAGGCAGTGAATTGCGTTCGGTAATGGGTAGCCCGTCAATATCGGCACGCAACGCCACAACAGGTCCGGCTTTCGCACCCTTCAACAGCGCCACAACTCCGGTTTTTGCAACGGGATATTGCACTTCAAGCCCAAATGATTTCAACAGTTCGGCGATGCGAGCACCCGTGTTTGTTTCGCGATTCGACAACTCAGGATGTTCGTGAAACCAACGACGCCATTCGACTACACGCGATTCTACCTGGACGGCCTGTTGATCAATTTTTGACTGCAGCGTACTTTGCGACTGCGCAATCGTTGCAAAGGCACTCATCATAAGAATGAGGGTTGAATATATTTTCATAGGTTTAGGCCAAGTTCCAGGAAAACAAGATATAGATTAAGCGCAATGTCACAAACCGATTTACATGGAGTGGTTGAAAATATTTGACAGCGAACAAGAAGCAAGGAGACGTATTGTGGAGCATAAACCACAGTTGCTTGTGGCCCGGAATAAACGCATCTGCCTCGTTATGCATGGCGATGAATTTTATGCGGTGCAGGATTCCTGTTCACACCAGGGCGAATCGCTCAGCAAGGGCGCTGTAAATTCCCTCGGTGAGATAATTTGTCCGTTGCATCATTACCGTTTTGAGCTTGCCAGTGGAAGACCCGCTGATTCCGCCTGCCGTGAACTCGTGACTTACCCTGTGAAGCTTACCGGCGAAGGTCTTTTTATAGGCGTGTGAAAATAGATTATTGCTAACTTCGTTCTGTATTTCGTCATGACTGTGCGCATTATCGGATTTACCCTGGCAATCCTCTCATTTTCCGTTTCGACGCAAGGGCAGTTTGTCGCTGTCGAAACGCAATGGGTCGATCAGCTCGACCTAACGGGTGGCCTGCCCGAAAAACTGCTCAGTACACGCAGCGCAGTCTTCTATGACTATGCGCTCTCGGCAAAGGAATTGAAAGACATGCAGGATTACTTTCAGCGCGCCGGCATCGACGCCGTCGTGTATTTTGAACTCGATATGTTGGTGGCCGGCAGAGATGTTACCCGCGCTTTTGCTGATTACCTGCTGCGAAGAGAGGTGGCCAACCTGATTATTGTTGAGAAGAACGACAGTGACTTCCGCATGACCTGCACGCTTTTCAGTGGCAAGGAAAATGTTGTCGAACGATCTCAGAAAGCGTGGTCTATCAGCAATGCAGTCCTTCTTGAATTGGTGAAGACTCTTTACCGGCAGGCGTCCACCCAGCCGCGACAAAACTTGTTGATTAACGCTGAACCTGAGACGGGCTTGTCGATCAATCCGATATCGGGCAAGCGAAACGAATTCTACGCCATCGATGCAAAGGTTGATCCCTTGGCTGTTCCCATGACGGGCGATCCGACAGTAGACGCAGAACTGGAAAAAATTTTTGCTGACAACTATTCATTGAAGTACAAGCTCACCCCTGCGGGCACGAGCGAGAAGGATTTGCGCAAACAGGGTTTGCTTTACGTGATTTGTGTGATCAGGACCCGCGACTTGGTTGCCAAGGAATTGTTGGGCTACGAGTTGAAGGGATCAGAAACAGAGATCGCTTCAGTGACTTATCCGGAATCAACGCCCCAGGCCAAGAACATTCCTGCAAATACAACGGTTTACAAATTCTATTTCAAGCACATCGATTCGGGCAACGCCTTCCTGGGAACCAAATGGGACGCAGAGGAGACCTGGCAGCAAGCGCTCCTCAATCAACTTCGCGGCATGAAAGCCGAGCTGCGATTGAATTAGGCGCAAAAGGACTTGGAGCTAAAAGAATTGGGCATGCATCGTAAGGACAACGCATGCACTGTCCCAACGCAAGAGCGCCTTGTACCCGATGCATTTCCCTACACAAAGGCGCTCTGACCCGTTATCGCACGCCCTACAATCAGCGTATTGATTTCTTTAGTACCCTCATAACTGTAGATCGCTTCTGCATCGGCGACGAATCGGGCAATATCGTATTCAATTAAGATACCATTTCCTCCAAATAATTCGCGGGCATGGCTGACAATATCGCGCGTGCGCAGTGTACAAAACACCTTGGCAAGCGAAGCCTGTTCATCCGTTAACTTCCCTGCATCCTGCAATTGCGAAAGCCTGCATACCATGGTTTGCATAGCCGTAAGGTTGCTCAACATCATCACGAGCAGGTCCTGCACCATCTGGAAGCTACTGATTGTCCGACCAAACTGTTTGCGTTCATTGGTGTATCGTAACGCGCTCTCGTAGGCGCCGCGTGCGCACCCCACTGCCTGCCACGCCACGCCTGCACGCGTCATGCGTAATACCTGTGCCGTGTCTTTAAATGAATTTGCCCGCTGAAGTCTGCCTGATTCAGGCACCTCACAGTTGGTGAGCGTGATCAGCGCGTTTTGAACAATGCGGAGCGCCATCTTGCCTTTGATCTTTTCTGCCTTGAATCCAGGAAAGTGTTTCTCGACTATAAAGCCCTTCACGGCACCGTCGTCCAGATCACGGGCCCAGATGATGACCAGATCAGCAAACGTCGCATTGCCAATCCATTTCTTCTGTCCGTTGATGACCCACTTATCACCGGTTCGCTTGCAAGTGCAGGTCAAACCTCCGGCTACACCGGAACCAACTTCAGGTTCCGTCAATCCGAAAGCTCCGATCTTTTCCATGCGCTGCATAGGCGGCAGCCACTGTTGTTTCTGTTCCTCCGATCCACAATAATATATGGAACCCATGGCCAGACCACTCTGTACGCCAAAAAACGTTGACATCGAACAATCGACGCGGGCCATCTCCATCGCCAGGAATCCTTCCAACAGTGACGACTTTCCAGGACAGCCATAGCCTTCATACGTTAGTCCGCAGATGTTGAGTTTTGCAAACTCAGGAATGACCTCAAACGGAAACTCATCCTTGAGCCAATACGTGTTGACGATCGGTCTTATCTTGGTTTCCATGAAGTCGCGAATTTTGAGTTGAATTTCGCGCTCCTCAGGAGTGAGGATCTGATGCAGGTCATAGAAGTCGCCATCCACAGGCGGAAATTCATGCTTGCGTTTTCCCGCTTCCATGAACTTGATCAATTTCTGAAGGTCCTCGTCTTTCATGCTGCTCACGAGGCCGATCATTTTGTTGAGGTCTACTTTGGCAGCAAGTTTTCCAATCTTTTCCAGATCGAGGCTCTGCGCCACGGCTATGGTTGACTTAAGTTTCTTAAACAGCGACATAAGTAAGATTTTGGTTAGAGGGGAATGAGGGTGTCGAAAGTGCTGGTAGCAACGAAGTGATAATTGGGTCGTGCCTTGCGGTAGATTTCTGCGGCGCGTTCGCGACCTTCCGGGGTCTTGACGAGGGCGTTATACAGCGGGCTAAGAAATTTCCGCCGGCCTGTGTTCACCAGGAATTGTTCCAGCTTTGGATAAGCCGGCGCGTAGTTATTTTTTATTGCGACCACCAGCCATACCGTTAAAATCTCAGCATTGCCTGACGCTGTCAACTTGCCAAACTTATCCAATGAACTAAGCTGTTCAACGTTGAGCGTATCAGGCAGGTTCTTTATAAAATGCAGCCATTCCTGCGTACCCCACGATACTTTGGCGGGCAGCGACTTTCCATCGCGGGCGAAAGTAGCCAGCGCTGAATCGATTGGCGCAAACTTCGTTGCGACAGGTGTCGGACAGTCTGCGGGAAGGCCAGGCGTAAAAATCCAGTTGTTAAAAAGCGTGTCTGGTAGCGTGATTGAATGATTCTTTGAATAGTATTCTTTGACAGCGGCTACGAACAGGTCGGTGTTCACCGACTGGAAGCTGTGGCCAGAGAAATAATCGCGAACAAAGGCGTCAAATTTATCGCGTCCATACTTCTCTTCAATGCTTCGCAGAAAGAAGTATCCCTTGTTGTAGGCGATATCCGTTACGGCATCGTCGGGATTACGCCCTTTAAGATCGAGCCTGAGTTTGGTATCGTTGATGTTATTGGCGGCCGTCAGGTCATCAATGGTTGCCTTTAAATCCTGCAACGCCAGCAGAGCATGCATTTCGGCATCTTCATGGCCATACAATGCCTCAATAATCCGGTGTTCAAAGTAAACGGTGAATCCCTCGTTCAACCAGAAGTCGTTCCACGTAGCATTCGTCACCAGGTTACCGGACCAGCTATGCGCCAGTTCATGCGCAATGACAGAGGTGAGGGATCGGTCTCCCGCCAGTAGTGTGGGTGTTACGAAAGTCAGCCGCGGATTCTCCATTCCGCCAAATGGGAAGCTGGGTGGCAGGACAATTACATCGTAGCGATCCCAGGCATATTTGCCATAAAGGGCTTCCGCGCCGGCAATCATTTTTTCGAGGTCCGCAAACTCCCAGGCGGCGGACTCCACCACAGACGGTTCTGCATAAACACCGGCGCGCGCGCTAACCGGTTTGAAGGCAATGTCGCCAACTGACAGCGCCAGTAAATACGATGGAATCGGTTGACGCATTTCAAACTTATATATGCCGGACGCATTCTTTTGCTGCGGATTGGCGGCACTCATGAGCGCCAATAATTCCGTGGGCACATGCACCTCTGCATCATACGTAAAGCGAATTGCCGGCGAATCCTGGCAGGGAATCCAACTGCGGGCGAGAATGGCCTGTGATTGGGTGAAAAGAAACGGATGCTTCTTGCCTGCTGTTTGTGAGGGTGACAACCATTGCAAGGCTTCGGCGTCCGGAGACGTTTGATACTCAATCACCACCTTTTTGGTATCTGGCGGAATGAGGACCGCCAGCGCTTGTCCCAGGAGGCTATCCGGATCTGCCAGTCGATATTCTAATGGCTTGCCGCCGTCAGCAGCAGTCACTTTCTTGATCGTGAGATTTTTGGTGTCGAAGATGATGAGGTCAGCGTCACGTGAGTGCTCAATGTCCCAGGTCGCAACGGCGTTGATGATCTTAGTGTCGAAATCTACTGTTGCGTTCCAACTTAAGTGCTTTACCCGCGCGTCGTCAGGGAGGGAAAAGGAATGGGGATCTGTAGATTTTGATTCGGTTGGTTGCTTTTTCACGTCGGTGCATTGATTGAAGAGCAAGGCAAATACTATAAACGACCAGCTTATTTTGGCCATGGCTAGGTTAATTGTTGCTCTAAAATAGGCAACGCGAATGAATGGTTGTCCAAAATACATTGACAATCATTTATGTTGTTCGGGATGATGTTGCGCGCCCGGTTTTTTGGTTAACCCATTTCTGTACGTCGCGTATGAACGACGTTGACGGGACGTGCCGGCGGACGTAGGTGATGGCCACGGTTAACGACGTGGCGGACGCGGGCGTGACGGACGTGATGAACGCGATCGACGTGATGAACGGGATGAACGACGTTCGGTCGATCGCGACGTGACCACGTTTGTGGCCACCACGACCATCCAAATGGTCGATCAAATTATCCCAAATAACCAACAGGAAAATAGACCCACAATATTCCAACCGACATGAACATGATCGGTACACGGTTGTGCGGCAGGCATATTGATATGACGGATTACCCGAACCAATCAACCTTCAATTTTTGCCCACCCTGTGATTCCATTCATATATCTTATCCGCTATTTCGGTGAGCAGTTTCGGATTTTTCTCCAAGGCATTGCCAACGATGATCATATCTGCACCAGCTTCCAAAGCGCTGATGGCCTTATGGCTTGTGTTGATACCCCCGCCGACCATTAGGGGAACCGTTATGCACTTTCGCACGCTGGCGATCATCCGTGCACTGATTTCTTTCTCGGCGCCACTTCCGGCGTCTATATAAATCGCCCGGAGGCCCAGCATTTCACCCGCCATCGCCGTGCACGCAGCTAGCGAGTATTTATCGTCAGGGATCGGCGTGGTGTTGCTGATGTAGGCAACACTGGTTGTCCTGCCGGAGTTTATCAAGATATAACCCGTGGGAATTACCTCCAG
>DATHKA010000414.1:0-7836 GCA_035489615.1 Chryseolinea sp. | reverse complement strand
ACAACTTTGCACTGGGCCGTGTACCGGTGTATTATCTTCCGTGCCAGCGCCCAAAGTTCCAACGCGTAGCGTTGTGAGCAGGAGAGTTCTAGGTTCACGGCCCTCCTCCAGGCCTCTGGATTTAGCGCATCCGGAAAGTCGCACGCGCCCCTGTCTAGCCCCACCACCCTAACTATCCCGCCGAAAGTGGATATACTAAGAATAAAAAAATTTCTCCATGGCCTCCCCAACCTGCATTTCAACACACTATCAATACCACGCGACCCACATTATTTCCCCAACAGTGTTGCTGTGCGTATAGTCTTTACAAATTTTCCGTTTGTGACACCCTTCCCTGCGTGCACGCCATTGAGGATTTCCAACAATTTTGCCCGGGTGCCTTTTTTATCTTCACTTTCCACGTATGAAGCCACCGTTTTATTGGTCACGTTTTCTTTCAGCTCAACCGTATGATATTTGAAGGTTCCCAGGTCAGCTTCCGTACTGGGCCTGAAAGAATCCATGCTCGTCAATAATTCCGGGTTGGGCTTGGCAGTACTGGCGATACCAATCACCTTCAATAACGCGCCACTGGGCAACTTCAACCATCTGAGCTCGGCGGAATGTGCATTATCTCCCACCAGCGCGCGATATCCCTGCAGACCATTCCGTGAATAGGATTCTTCCGATATTATTTGCAATCCCCCCTGCTTCATTCTATCCAGCGATTTTTTCGCCGCCTCGGCGGGTACCGCAGCCGTTGTATCCACCGTCGTAATCATGGCCGCTTGTCTGTCAGGAGCGATTAGCTCGACCGATGTGGGTGAGTTTTGCGCATACCATTTATTGGGGAACTCAAAAAACAACCCAATACCGGGGTGTATGAATCGCGTGCTGTCCACCAGGCCCTCTTCCGGGTTTTGACCATACACAAGTCCTTCGATCGCCACCATATCCGTGCCTTCGAAATAGGGAGTTCGTTTGAATCCTTTCTTGGTCAGGATCTCCGTAAGGTCCTCCACACGCTTCGTGGTCATGGGGTGATCGGTGAAGATGTCCTTCTCCATCGGCTTACCTACGATAAACTCTGCATACGTCGTTAGGCGCTCCAGGCCATCCACCAGTCCATAGGGTTGGTAACCTGCCTGAATTGCGATTCCCACACCGTGCTCGTCGGCCGCCTTTTCCTGACCGCGGCTATAGGCGGCGAGTGATGCCCTCGAGGCGAATCCAAGGGGAATATTGATGAGGTCACCAATTGCTGGCGACACCAGTGTGCCTACCAGTCGTCCGGGGAGTTGAAGAATCGCCGGTACAATTCCAGCCTTCATTCTTTTGGTGGAATGTTTCAACACCACGTGTGACAACTCGTGCGCCATGACACCCGCCAACTCGTCGGGCGTGTTTACAATCGCCAGCAAGCCGCGCGTGACATAGACATAGCCACCAGCCGTGGCAAATGAATTGGGCTCTATCGCATCCACCAGATAGTACTTGAGCGGCTGCGGCATGCCCAGGAATTTTTCCATAGAACGGCCTACGGCCTCCACTTGCTTGAGGAGATTATCATTAGTATAGATCCCCATCGTTTCCCTCACCATTTGAAAGGTCTGCGCGCCGATCTTTTCATCTGACTCTTCTTTCTTTTGTGAAAGCCCTTCCTGTGTCACCAACAGAAGGACCACATAGATAACAACGACTTGTTTCATAGGGGATAACCAGTTGGAGAAAGCAAAATAACGACTTGAAGGAAATTATTTAAATATTCAGAAACTTTTAAGAGAGCGCCTGTGGCGACGGTCCGGCTGGTCTCGAATGGTTCTCAGGAAGCGGTACAAACTCGTGGTTGTCATTTGGAGGAAGCACGATGCGTCCCTCCTTCCAATCAGCTTTAGCCTGTTCTATTCGTTCCTGTCGGGAGGAAACAAAATTCCACCATATGAACCGATCGCCGATGTGCGCGCCACCCAATAGCATGACCGTTGTTGCTTGTCTGGCAGATATGGTAGGTTGGGCATTTATGGTAAACACAACCATCTGCCCCGAAGTATAAACGCGACCGGAAATTTCAACTTCGCCCTTCACGATGTAAATCCCACGTTCATCATGCTCAGCGGGTACCGTTACCGTTGCACCCGGCTCCAGCACAACATGCAAATAAAAAAGTGGCGAATGCGTTTTGACCTGGCTCTTCAGCCCAAATGCGGTACCGGCGATCAGTCGCATCCAGACGCCACGATCGGTAAACACGGGAAGCTGATCGGGCTTGTAGTTCGTAAATGCCGGGTCCGACTCTTCATCCTTTTCGGGTAATGCGACCCAGGTCTGAATCATTTCCAGACCACCGGCTAAAGCGGCGGGATCTTCAAACCGTTCCGAATGTGCAATGCCCTTACCGGCGGTCATCCAATTTACTTCTCCGGGTAGGATCTCCTGGCGCACGCCGAGGCTGTCACGGTGGGTGACCTTGCCGCCGAAGAGGTAACTTACGGTAGACAATCCGATATGCGGATGGGGCAACACGTCCATCGCATGTGCAGACTGTGGTTGAATGGCCACCGGCCCTGCGTGATCCATAAAAATAAACGGGCCAACCATTCGGCGTTGTCTGAAAGGCAGTATGCGCTTCACGCTCATGCCCGCTGCAATAGCAGCTGTCCGTGCTTCAATAACAATGTCGATCATTCAGGCAAGTTACTACAAATTCCAAGTACGACTGTGCCCGCCGCCGTCAGGGTGTGCTGGGTTTGTCGAGTTCTTCCCAGGTCCATGGTTTCGTACGCTCCTTAAATTCCTGACGAACCTTGGTTACCTCCTCAGGTTTTACGAGGAGGAAATTCACGAACCCTTCGTTGGGTGTGCCGGGGAACGGATTTTCTGACATCCCCATATCGTAACGAAGGTAACTCAGGACGGACGCGATCCACTTGTCGTCATTCATAGCCATAGACACCATATTTTCACGATAGGTCTTGCCGTTTACAGGACCCGTAAGACCGTGTAGCAATATCTTGATAAGGGCATCTTTCTTTCCCATGTAGCGCATAAACTGTCCTGCCAACGGTGGGGCTATTTGCGTTGGTACGCCTTTGCCCCGATCGCCATGACAAGTCGAGCACAGCGAATTGAAAATCGCTGCACCGTCTGATACCATCGCGCGTTGTTCAGGCTTAAGAGATCCGAGCTTGGCACCAAATCTTTTGATCTCACCGGTGCGTTCAATACTTTGATTCACCGCTGCCATCATAGCGTTGTCCTTGTTCTTGTCCAGCAGGTACGTGGTAAACTGCTTGGCATCGGGAGCCGTGCTGTTCGTCAGGGAGAGCAGCAACTGAATGCGCACGTCAGCATCCTGGTCATCTTTCAGCTTGCCCAGCGCAGCGATCACCTTGTCGTCGTTTTTTTTCAAAAATGAATCGCTGATCCAGATCGCTGACTGGCGCACCGCTGCATCATCGTCCTCCAATGCCCTTATCAGCAGTTCCTGATCGACTGCTTCAAGTCCTGATAACGTCCACAACGCATGAATGCGACCGAGAGGTCCTGGCTTCTCCGACAATGGACCTTTCCCGCCCAGCGCGACCTCTTTCAAGGCGGGCACCACGGACTGATCATTGCGTAGCACGATTTCTTTTTGCGCATTGTCACGCCACCACCCGTTCGGGTGATCCAGATAGGTGACTAGTTGAGCGGTAGTTTCGTCCAGCATGTGCGGCTTCGGGCCACGTCCCATACCATCATACGTTACGCGAAGGATCCTTCCGTGTTGGATGTTTTTATCGAGTCCCAGTCGAAGAATCTGCTTGCGCAGATAACTGCCTTCGGCTGTCCAGGTTCCTTCCTGAATAATGCCGCGGTGCATATCGACGATATACAAACAACCATCGGGTCCGGTATACGTGTTCACGGGTCTGAAATTCATATCCCACGAGGCGATAAACTCTTCCTGGTCATAAACGTTTGTGAGGGTACGCTTGCCTGCTGTGTTCACCACTTTTGCGCGTCGGATGATGCGGGCAACGGGTTCGGCAATCAGGTAATCATTCACCAGGTTACGGGGCAAATGGTCGCCACGGAAAATGGATTGACCGTTAGCTGCCGTAAAGTGATTAAGCGTAGTGTCTGGTCGTATTCGGCCCAGTCCACCTTGTACATCAGGCGTCTTCACAATGGGCCACACCGCTCCGAAGATCGAATCGTTGTAGGCGTCTGCGAACTCGAGCTGCCCGTACGCGGGGTTGATGTGGAATCCCGAACCTGCGTTCTCGGCTCCGCCACGTGCATAGAAGAGACGGCCATAGTTGTCGTGCGTAAGTCCCCACTGACCATTTGATCCACCGAGCAGGGAGTCTGCGATGAGCTCTCCGTTCCGGTACCGGAACCTTAAGGGATCGACCGTAAGGTATATCCAGTTGTCGAGATTCCAGTCGAGTCCGCTGCGCTGGTGTTCAAGGTTGCCATAGGCCCGCTTGTTCGCGTGATAGACGAGTCGCTTCTGATCGGCAACCCCATCGTTATTGGTATCCTTATATGCGTATATATCGTATGTGTCGGTCACGTTCACCAGCAGTTCATTACCTACTGCAAGGATCATCCGCGGAAGCATGAGCTTATCGATATACACCGTTCGCTTGTCCATGCGCCCATCGTCATCGGTGTCTTCCAGCAACAGTATCCGGCTGGTGGCAACATGCTCGCCGGTCGTATCGACAGTTTGCATGTAGGTTTCCATTTGCGTGACAAACATTCGGCCATTTCCATCCCACGATACGGCTACTGGCTCATTCAGCATGTCCTCGTCGGCAACAACCTCCAGGCGATACCCTTTCGGCATCCGGAAAGAACCCAGACTCTCCTCTGTATTCAGGTAGGCGGGTGTTGCATCAGTTCTTACCGTGCGCGGAGACTGAAAGCCTGGCTCGGGTAACGGCTTTTCTTCCGGCGGTGAATTCCGACAAGTAGTGAAAAGGCATATCAGCAACGCTGATAACAACGCAGTCGCAAAGACGCGCCACGATAGACGTAGAAGATTGGGGCTCATCGGATTGGTCATAATGTGTAACCAATTTAATGAACGCTGTGGAATAGGCAACCTATTTTACGAAACCTGGGCTACTCAGGAAGTCCGCTGACCATGACCTCCGCTGGATGGCGAAGATGACGCGCCCGGCTTGCGACCATTGAAAGGGCGGCGACGTTTCTTTCCGCGCCCGGCCTTTTGCGAAGGATCCTTTGGCGCGTGACTCGTCTCGTGTTGTCGCGGAGAAGTAACCTTGTGCGAAGGTGCCGCCTTATGCGGAGAGGTGCTCTGACGATGTGAACCTTGCTGCTTTCGCGGCGTTGTTGTTGAGACATCAGAGATGTTTGCAGATGATCTCGAAGTTGCCTGGCTGAATGGATGGGCTACGACACGGATGTCCCTTTTGATCAACTTTTGAATATCGCGAATCAGTGACTTCTCGTCGTCATCGCAGAATGATAGGGCAACGCCTTCTTCTCCCGCGCGACCCGTACGACCAATGCGATGTACGTAAGTCTCCGATACGTTCGGAATTTCGAAGTTGATAACATGTGAAAGCTTGTCTACATCTATTCCTCTTGCCGCGATATCGGTAGCGATGAGAACACGTGTTTTGCCGGATTTAAAATTCGTCAAGGCTGTCTGGCGAGCGCCTTGCGACTTGTCGCCGTGTATAGCCGACGCGTTGATGCCGGACTGTGTCAGGAATTTAGCCACGCGATCGGCACCGTGTTTGGTCCTCACGAACACGAGTACGGAGCGAGTGTCGCGTGTTTGCAGCGTGTGAAGAAGCAATTTTCGCTTCTCGTCCTTCGGAACATAATACAACTCCTGCGCTATTTTCTCTACCGTCGAAGACACCGGTGTTACTTCTACGCGCACCGGGTGATTCAGGATCGAGTTGGCAAGCTCGCGAATCTCTGCTGGCATCGTGGCCGAAAAGAGAAGCGTTTGGCGTTTGGTGGGAACCTTGGCAACCACCTTCCGTACATCGTGAATGAATCCCATATCAAGCATACGGTCTGCTTCATCCAGTACAAAGAACTTCACATGTTGCAGATTGACCAGCCGTTGATTCATGAGGTCTAGCAATCGACCGGGAGTGGCAATAACGATGTCGACTCCCTCCCGAACGGCCTTCACCTGTGCGTGCTGCGAAACGCCACCGAATATCACCGTGTGGCGAAGCCGGAGCAAACTCCCATACACTGAAAAGCTTTCGCCAATTTGAATGGCCAGTTCGCGGGTAGGCGTAAGTATGAGCGCCTTGATTCCGGTTGGTCCCTTCTTGTAAAGCTCATCTTCATGTAGCAGTTGCAGTACAGGAAGCGCAAAGGCAGCGGTCTTGCCGGTGCCGGTTTGCGCACAGCCTAATACGTCACTGCGTTTAAGCAAGAGTGGTATAGCCTTTTGCTGTATGGGCGTGGGCGTTTCGTAACCTTCGGCCCTCAGAGCCTTTATGAGCGGCTCGATGAGCCCCAGATCTTCAAATGACATCAATTGTTTCGAATGTGTAAAAAAATCAAACTGAAGGGTAATACAGTTTGGTATAAGAGTGCAAAGATGACTAAAAAATCCCGTATCGCGGCGGCGCGTAGGGAAAACTTCGCGTAATAACCGATGACTGAACGAAATGCATGAATTATACGATCAATTCTACGTTAGTGCAATCGTGTTATGAATCGTAAAACACCGGAATTCGACTGTTTGTAGCAGCCCTCCTTGTCCTGGGCCGATTGTTGAGAAAGGGGATTTGCCTCCACACTGCGTCGTAAACACCTGGAGCAACGCCACGCCCAGACGCGGGAAATTGCTGTTTCACGGCGATTACCTCCCGGAATCGGCCCATTTTTCTGGCACGATCCTGACAATACGAGTCATTGGCAAACTAAATGACCCATGGAAAGCAAAGAAGAGCTCTATCATCACGGCCACAATCCTTACTATTTCGAAACATTCAACGACGAGATGTGCGCCCGCGTTCTTTTCGCACTTGAAACGCTCAGGATTCCTTACACACGGGTGCCTGTTCAAGAGCAAGACGTGAGGTCCCTGCGCTTCTACGTTCAGGACCGGTCTTCGCTCATCAAGCTGCATAAATTCTTAAACGACGCACATCCCTCTATCGAAGAAGGGGATGCCTATGCGAAATACGAGCTGGTGTACGAAAACTCCTTCATATAAGGCACCCTTGCCTGTCTGATCTTCTATGAAGTCAATCATCGAAAAAATTGGTGCCAAAGCTGGTGCGCGCGCAATCTTCATCAATGCTCCGGTTGACGCCATGGCTGCGTTTGACGTGTCGCAGCTGAAGGTCGGCAGCACCCTAAAAGATGAATTCAATTACATTCACCTGTTCTGCCGTACGCAGGACGAATTGGAGATCAAACTCCCCAGGGTCAAGGGCCACCTTGCCCCAACGGGGATGCTATGGGTCTCCTGGCCAAAGGCCGGTCAGCTCACGACCGATCTTTCACTGCCTACCGTCATCAGGATTGGCTATCAGCACGGCATGGTAGAAAGTAAGGCCATCAGCATCAACGATACCTGGTCCGCCCTGAAATTTACTTTTCCAAAAGAGGGCGTGGTATATAAGAATCACTTTGGCACGCTTCCGGATTAGCGTGGTCCGCAACCTTAGCCATGTCGTGATTTCTTCCAGGTTTGATATTCAACCTTCATGCAGCGGCCACAGGGTCTGTACGCATGGGCGACAGCTTCCTGCTCAGATATAAAAAATACGCGATGCGCACGCGTGATGCGCTTGCCAGAGCGGCATATCAACGTTCCATAAATCTTCAGTTTCCTATTCCCGGCCATCGTTATACGACCCGCGT
>DATHKA010000413.1:0-13671 GCA_035489615.1 Chryseolinea sp. | reverse complement strand
CGTTAGGCGCACCTTGTTGTCGAGGAGACCCAGTTCGTCCTGCACGTATCCGCTCGAATAACGCTGATCGATGTTGGCGCCAATGGCCAGTGCGCGCTCTTCCAGTGGCGTTGAGTAATCGAATCGCGGATAGCCGTTATTGGGCACGCCGAGGTTCGGATGGTCGAGTTGGAATTCGCCGCCTACCGTATCCAGTGCGTAGCTCTGTCCCCAATCGGCGAGGTATGATTTGTTTGCCAGATCCAACCCTGCCAACACGCGGTGACGAACTGGTCCCGTTTGAAACTCGCCATTCACAAATACCTGCGCCATGGTCATCTGGCTTTCAGCCTGCCAGCTGCCGACGCCGCGGATCATGGTTGCATCGGGATTGACGGCCACTGGCCACATGGATGAACCATCCTGATGGTAATCGAAACGCGCCACCTGGGCGGTAAGCTTCCAATCCTTGTTGAAGTCGTGCTGCAGGTTCAGGAAGATACTCTGGTCTTTGATCTTTGTTCCGGGCAATCCAACGGGAAGGCTAGTGAAATCAACGGGGAGCGTGGCAAAGCCGCGCGTATCGAACACATAGAAGGAGCCTACGTCGCTCATGTCGGCAATCTGCATCGTGTATTCGGCAGTCAGCCTGGTCTTGTCATCCACCTGATAGGAAATAACCGGCGCGATCACGTAGCGATTGTTGTACTCGTTGGGGCGATGTGATTTCTTGTTAGATGCCGCCAGGTTGAGGCGATAAAGCAATCGACCGTCCTGAGAAAGTTTTCCATCGAGATCCAACGAAGTCCGGTAGAGGTCATAGCTGCCCATGGTAAAGGCCACTTCGCCCGCGGTCTTTCCCGTCGGCTTCTTGGTCACCACGTTATACAGGCCACTAGGGTCACCGTTAGAAAGCATAAAGCCGGCAGGGCCCTTTACAAATTCGATGTGATCAACGAAGCTCATATCTTCGGTAAGCGGCCCCCAGTAGGAATTCACCGCGTTAAACCCGTTTCTGAATGCCTGAACCTGTGCGCCTCGCGACATGACGTTCGTATACAGATCGCCCCAATGTTCTGAACGGACCGCGCCACTCACGTTGCGCAGTACGCCGTCGCTCATGCTCGTGACCTGCTGGTCACGGAGCGCGTCGCTGGTAATGACCTGTATGTTCTGAGGTGTCTCGAGCAAGGGTGTCCGCAACCGAAGGCTTGACGACGGATCCGGAAGCGTATAAACTCCACGCGTTTCAGCGATGATAATTTCATCGAGCTGCTCAGCACTTTCCTTCAGGGAAAAGTCGACGGCAGCACGTTGACCGGCCACAACTTCCACCTCGCGCTCCTGCGTTTCAAGACCCACGAAACTGGCCACAATTGTATAGCTGCCGGGCGTTATCGCACCGATAACAAAGCGGCCGCGCCTGTCGGCCACCGCGCCCTTTGAAGTCCCCTTCAAAGTAACGTTCACAAACTCTGCTGGAGTGCCATCCGACGAGGTGACTGTGCCGCCGATGGAGCCATGATTTTGGGCTATTGCTCCCAGGGAGGCCGCGAGTAATAGCAACACTAAGTAAAGACTGCGCATATATTATTTAGAATGATTTTAAACAGTGCGCAATAATCTCGTCTGCGGATCGCAAATGCAAAAAAGGAGGTCAGAAGTTTGTGCAAATGACTTTAACAGGCGAGTCATCTACCCTGCTTAAGGTAGTGGCTCCCACTGTTTGAGGTTAGGTGTATCGCGTCGGATAACGGCAACAGCTACCCGCCACCGAAGGGGCGGCGTGAAGAAGAAAAATAAAAGCCTGTACCCAGGAAGTAGGGCGACAGGCTTCTGAAAAGAATGAACGCTGAAACGGGATTTCTGCCCTTACTTCAATTCATCGATGATGGGAATACTTTCAAAGATAGAGGCGCGGACTTCGCTCAACAGGTAAGATTCAATTTGAACGAACTGAGCTGCTGCTTTTACGGTCGAAGCTTTCTTCATCTTTTTATAGTACGTGGTGATCAGCTTATCCGTGCTTGCGCCCAGCTTCATCATATCGGTGGTGAGCTTGTCGGTGGTTGGGTCGTCCAGCGTTGTATAGTTTTTAGCATAGCGCTCCAGCAAGGCCACCCGCTGTTGACCGAGTGCCTTACGCTTCGTTTCGTATTCGTCGTATAACTTCCAGAAGGCATCCTTCTGCGCTCCTTCCAACTTAATAAATTGCGCCACAACATCCTTCTTTTCCTTTCCATAGATGGATTGGATCAAATCGACATCCTCTTTGTTGCTTTGTGCAAAAGTTGCCAGCGACACGAAGAGAAAAACAACCGGCAGAGCATGCTTGAACATAGTCGTAAAATTTTTTGATTACGCGAATAAAGTCCCCTCAACTACGAGGTGCAGGTGAGCACAAACTCAAACTGGCCAACCTCTGTCGGAGGCCCTAAAGTAAAAAGTCCGGGTCAATAGGTTGCTACGAAAATGAATTTCACCGTTAAACGCCTGGCGAGTTCGCAAACAAGAAGATGTTTTATATCCCATCCTTTTTGGTCCACCGATGCATAAGTGACGACGCGGGAAAAGAATATCGTCAAGAAATTCCTTAACCTTCCTGTATCCGTCGGACACGATAGGCAAAGAGGATTCCTTCTACTCGTGCGTAGCCGGAACGTTGTAACGGGTCTACGCTCGGCCCCATACTTAGCCATTGTCACTCCGCGAGGCCAGCAGTGTAAGTAATGCCTGATCACAACTAGAAATGGGCAAATACAAGCGCAACGAGAGATTTAGTGACCCGACAGGGAATCGAACCCCGAACCGTCAGATTAGAAATCTGATGCTCTATCCAGTTGAGCTATCGGGCCATGTACCACTCGACCCGATTTTCCTCGAATAGTAGTTACAAAAGCGCCAAAATGGGCCTAAAAAGGCAGATATGCGGAGAGAGGGGGATTCGAACCCCCGGTACAGAATAACCCGTACGACAGTTTAGCAAACTATTGGTTTCAGCCACTCACCCATCTCTCCAGTGAGTAAAATACAGCCCCTTTTTTCAAAGGAAGTGCAAATATAAAAGTTGGCGAGAAACTATCGCAAAAACAGGAAAATACTTTGTGCGGAGGGTTTCCAGGTAGGTAAGCCCGATGACCGGCGGCCCCTCCCCAGCTAAGCTGGGAAGGGATAGTCTGGGCTCCAAAACCGCCGTAATCTCGCCAAGTGGGCTGGGATGTAAGCGGAGGATTCTATCTTCTCGTAAGGCTTACGGAATAACCGTTACCATTAATTGCGCGTTCCGATCAAATACTAGCGTGATCTCTTCTTCGCCCTTTCTAAGGTAGGCCTCATGATAAGGCTCTTCATTAACAATCACATGCATGGATTTAGCAAGTTGCCAGCCTCTGTAATGAGTCTCTACGTAATTGCGAACGGTGCCCGGAAGTTCTACGGCCGGTACCTCGTTTTTGATTTCGCTAACCGAGCCTGATTCGTCAAACATTAGCATCATACCCTTGTTGCGTACCTTGAACCGCGCCTCGTAGTTGGGCTCATTGTAATTCCAGGCGACGTCCTTAACGGTCGGATACAATGCCGTGAAAGTCTGCATAACAGGCGTAGGTATGGAAGCCATTGTCCCTTGTGCTTTCGCCAGCGTGGCGGTCAGCATGAGTACTGCAATTCCAATCAACGTTTTCATAACTGTAAGATCTAAAACCAAGTAGTACTGTTTGTGCCCTGTCAAGCAGGTGAATCTCCGGCCTCTCGTTGCGTTGACTGGCGATTAATACCGCCACTCGTCGAGAGGTAAACCAATTTATCGATAATTTTTACCAATTTCTTTAGTCTACCAACGCATAATTCGAACCAAATATTTCCGCAACTCATGCGCTGCCTGTTTTTTGCCGTAGCGCTTGATTTGAGGCCGTAACCGAATACTGTGAGCCAAAATTCGGTGAATAATGCGCGCGAAATAATGACGGAAGTGCAAGTTGATGATGATTAATATCACGAACCGTGGAGGTGCGGAAACACCGCAACGCCCCGGCGAGACGGCGGGCGCGGATCTCTTTCATGATCAACCGCTGATGAGCTGCTGCATGAGGTCCCCTGCTCTGTTATCCTGTCTGTCAGACTGCTATCCGCTATCTGTGTGTGCGTGTAGCCATTACGTTACTACAACGGGCAGCACAAAACAGGGCCTCGCCCGACTAACGTCAGCGCTCCACCGGTATCGCCTTGAGCCTGTGAAAAAGCGGGGAAGTGTGAAAAATTTCAACATTCTGCGTGGCTGAATGTACACACCTCTCTGTTCCAAAATCGAGAATTCGTCTTTCTTGATAAGGCGGAAATTCAATTGTGGATAAAATGTTGCAACAAAAAGTTGCTTGATAACGACCATAGCTTAATACAGGCTGCAAATTTGCAAGTGGTGGAAGACGACGAATCGACAAATTTCCTCCGGGGTGGTCACGAATTGGCGACATCCCGTATCTTTATGCGGTCTATGCGCTTTAAGAAATACGTGATACTGTTCGTGCAGATACTCGCTTCTGTTGGAAGCGCGTATGCACAATTGAATATTGCTCCGCTCATACTCGGGCAAAACGCCCTATCAACAGACGAAAATGTTGCCGTCATTATTCCGTTCGAGGCCCTGCAGGTGCTTGACCTCAACGATCCCTACCCAAACGGATTTTCCATGTCCGTGCAACCCGGAAGTAACTATACCGTGAACGAGCGTGAGATCACACCCGACAGAAATTATCACGGCCGCCTTACGGTTCCTGTAAGCGTCAACGATGGACAGGATGAGAGCAATACGTTCGCTTTTCGCATAGATGTACGGGAAGTAGATAATGTGGCGCCGGTAATTACGGGTAATAACCCGCTAAGCGTGACTGCGGGAATGCCGATCACGCTGCGCCTGGAAGACCTTATCGTAACCGATCCGGACAACACCTATCCTGATGATTTTACGTTGGAAGTTTTCAATGGCCCGAATTATGACCGAAGCGATGCAACGGTAACCCCAGACGCCGGATTTTCAGGATCCCTGATGGTACGCGTCAGGGTAGACGATGGAGAAGATAAGAGCGACAACTTCGATGTTAGCATCACCGTGACAGCGCCACCGAATGTTGTGCCCGTTATCAAAAGTCAGTCAACACTGACCACCGCTGCCGACACGCCCATCACACTGAAACTCGCCGACCTCACCGTCGATGACTCTGACGGCGACTACCCGAACGGATTCACCTTGACGCTACACGACGGAGCGCACTACACGTTTTCCAATCTCACGATAACACCGGAGGCAGGATACGCCGGCCCGCTGACAGTGCCCGTTTCCGTGAATGATGGTGAAGCCGAGAGCGCCCTGTTCGACGTCACTATTACGGTGACCCCTAAACCTAATGAGAAACCTGTCATCGACGACCAGGATGTGCTCAGCACATTCATTGCCACACCGTTAACGCTTCGGTTGGAGAATTTTAAGGTCACAGATGCCGATAACTCTTATCCCGACGATTTCACTTTGAAAATATATCCAGGCACAGGGTACTCGTTTAGCGGCACGACCATTACGCCTAACGTGCTATTCCTGGGTACCCTTAGCGTACCCGTTACCGTTTACGATGGCCATACAGAAAGCGATCGCTTCGACGCGAAGATCCAGGTCACCCTCTTCCCTAACGTTGCTCCGAGGATAACCGGCCAGGATGCACTTGATGCAACCGCCGGCAGCAGCCTCACCGTTTTGCTGGGCAATTTGCGTGTGACTGATCCTGACGACACGTATCCAACCGGCTTCACCCTTAGTCTGTATAACGGTCCCAATTACACGGTGAACGGAACCACCATCAACATCGCCGCCGGTTTCGCCGGAACGCTCACCGTGCCGGTATCTGTCAATGATGGGGAAACGGAGAGCGAACGATACGACTTGAAAATTGCCGTTTCCGAACCGGTGAACATACCGCCCACCATTACTGCGCAAACTTCTGTAGAAACCAACGAAGACCAGGGAGTCAATTTGGTGCTTGGCATGCTCACGGTGAACGATCCCGACAATCCCGGATATCCAAATGGATTTACTTTGAAGCTGCAGCCTCCTCCCGGTAACGCCAAGTACACGATAAATGACAACCGCGTCATACCCGCCAAAGATTACTTCGGCCCGCTCACCGTACCGCTCGTGGTAAACGATGGAAAAGACGACAGCCCGGTCTTCAATTTTCTCATCACCGTTAAACCGGTTAACGATGCACCCGTGCTGGATGGTCAAAAGGTATTAACAACCTATGTGATGGCGCCTATTGCCATTAGCCTCAACGACCTTACTATTACGGATCCTGATAACCATGCAAGCGAAATAACGTTTCGCATCAATAATGGGGCGAACTATACTTTCAGCGGACTTACGGTCACCCCGAACTCGAATTTCAAAGGAGAGCTCAAGGTAAACGTTATCATCACCGACGGCCAGGCGAACACCAACGCGCAGGTTAACGTCCGCGTAAACGATGCGCCCAACGTGCCCCCTGTGATAGAGGGTCAGGATCCCAATCCCTTCATTGCCACGCAAAACACATCTCTGGTGATTGAGTTGACAAAACTTATTGTCACAGACCCTGACAACAAATTTCCCACCGATTTCAAATTGAAAGTACTCACCGGAAGTAATTACACGGTGTCGGGCAACACGATCACGCCAGCAGGCAACTTCCTGGGAATGTTGCAAATACCCGTCACGGTGAACGATGGAACCGACAACAGCGACCCGTTTACGGTGAGCGTGAATGTGGTCGTACCCAGTGCGCGCCCCCAGATAATCGGACAGAAAAATCTGGTAATGAATGAAGATGAAACGCTGAAGATTGAAATGGGCGATCTGTCCGTCACGGATACTGATGATGTGTACCCTACGGGGTTTAAGCTCGATATCCTCACCGGTCCTGGCTATACGTTTTCAGGGACGTCCGTTACACCGGCCAGGAATCTGAATGGTTTCCTGATTATCTCCGTAAAAGTTACGGACGACGGTGGCAAATCGAGTGATCCCTATGGCTTGGCAATTCTGATCAACCCGGTTGATGATGCGCCGGTAATTACCCAGTTCGAGACGAGTCCGCTCTCGTACGAGCCCGGTGCAGACGCTATCGGTTTCACCTCTTTGTTTGATGTTGAAGATGTCGACAACGACTACCTCAGCTTCGCCGAAATCGGAATCCCAAAGAGTACCTACACCAAAGGATATGACGAGCTGTTATTTACCAACACGGCTACTATTCGTGGGGTCTTCGATCTCGATAGCGGAAAGCTCTCACTAATCGGCTATGCGCCCGTCGCCGAATACCGCGAAGCGATCCGTTCGGTCAAATATCAATACAAACTCAACCTGGATGAAACGGGGAAACCGCAGGCGTTGCCCGGCAACAAGGTTATCTATGTGCTGGTTCACGACGGACAGCTTCCCAGTGAAAAACGAACACGCGACATCATCATGGAAACGGCTGTGGATCTCCGTATACCAGCGGCCTTCTCGCCCAACAACGATACCGTAAATGAAACGTGGCAGGTATTGGCCATCTCGAACCCGCAGCAGTGCGAAAATGCCGTCATAAAGGTGTACGACAAGCGTGGTGTATTGTTGTTTGAGTCTGTCGGTATCGAGAAGCAGTGGGATGGAATCTTTAACGGCGCCCTGTTGCCGACCGATACTTATTACTATACGGTGGACCTTAATCTCTCTTACGCGAAGCGGACGTATAGAGGGTCCGTTACACTCGTACGATAGCAGTCGGGGCAAAACGGCGTCATTTCAATCACGCGATCATTCGCGCGAGTCCTGGGAGAAATTCTTCAGGTTCTTAAATGTTGAAGCCAGTTCATCGGATTCCGGCAACGACTTGTAAATGAACACCGGCACGTTTGAGAGGTGGGTTGATTCACGAACTTTCCTGACCAGCGTCACGTAGTCCTTATTGACATCGTTAAGGTACACCCATACCAGCTCCGGCTTATACTCATTCATTTTTTTGACTAAGTCTTCCTCATCCGACGATGTCAACACAGTATGATACTTGTGAACTGAGGTGAAGGCGGCTATCGCAGGCTTCAGCAGGTCGCAATCATCGCAGTAGAACAGGACGTACCGCGTTAGAAGTTTCATTTAGATCTTTGATTTGAGTCCTGAAATAAAAGGAATCGATGGGTAAAAACGGAGTTGACCGAGATTTTTTCTTCCCCGTCGCGAATTTATTGTCGGCGGTTTAGGAAAGATGACCATTAGCCGTATTTTGACAAGTCTAAAGAAACAGCCATGAGCGCACTTCACGACGAAAGCCGCAGCGTCCTGGTAGCTGACGACGATCCGGACGACTTCCTGACGTTCGAGGTTGTCTGTGAAGAGTTATCGTTCAAGATCGTGCTATCGCATGTGACGAATAGCGATGCCCTCCTGAAGGCGCTGGATGAACAACTTCCGGATATTCTTTTCCTGGACATCATGATGCCCACCTTAACGGGCACACACTGTCTGCGGATGCTAAGGTCTAATCGCAGGTTCGACGGCCTGCCGATCATCATGTACACTTCGATGACGGACATCGAAAATGTGGAATTCTGCTTTCGCGAGGGAGCAAATCTGTACGTGATCAAGCCTTCGTCGTTTCAGGAATTGAAACAGACACTGGAACGCATCCTCACGATCAATTGGAAGAAGGCCATGTATTTTCCGACGCGTGATTCGTTTGTCATCCAGGCTCAACTGAAACCCTAAGGCTCCTACTGCGCAATCACTTTTCTGTCCCCCAAAAAGAGTTGTTTGTCTAAATTACGAATCGCGTTGTCGGATTTTGGCGATCTTTGAGCATGACCGCGTCCACATTTTTACGGGACGACAAGCCCGAGCAGTTCTACAAAAAGTACCGCGTTGCGCTCCATGTCGCTTTCTGGATGTCTATCATCCTGTATGACGTTGTCATCTGGGGTCTCGTCGACTCAAATTATACCGAAAAACTTGTCTCGACCCTGACGGAACTTCCCATCAAAATGTCGGCGGCCTATTTCACGCTGTACATTTTGATCGATCATTTGTTTATCAGAAAAAAATACGGGCAGTTTATTGCCTGGCTGCTCATTTCCATGCTTAGCGTCGGCTTTATTCTTCGATGCATTGCTTATTATATACTTTATCCCCGCTTCTATCCGGAAGGTATTCAGATTCCGCTCTTCTTTCCTCCCAAGATACTGATCGCAATCTTTTACACCTATGCGTGGGTGGCCATGCTGGCTGCCGTACACCTGGTGAGAAAGTTCTATGAACATCAACACGAAGCCAATCGCCTGCTCCTGGCTACCCGGCAACTGGAAAAGGAAAAACTTGAGGCGGAACTGAAGCTTTTAAAATCGCAGATTCATCCCCACTTTTTGTTCAACACCCTGAATAATCTTTACGTGCTCACGCTCAACGAAAGCGTCAAGGCTCCTGCGATGGTGCACAAGCTCTCGGAGCTGATGAGCTACATGCTGTACGACAGCAATCATCCCCTGGTGCCGCTGGAAAAGGAAGTCGCCCATCTTCAGAATTATATCGACCTGGAAAGACTTCGATACGATGATCAGCTGGAGGTGACGTTCGCCAATTACGTACATGCCGACGACATCCAAATTGCCCCGCTCCTGATGCTGCCGTTTGTTGAAAATTGTTTCAAGCACGGAAATACGGTCAACCAGGGTTGGATTCACCTGGAACTTTCGCTGCTTGATGACGTACTCACCTTCAAGGTAGAAAACAGCAGGCCAGAGGTAAAAGATGACAAGCCACCTTCCGGCATCGGACTCGACAACGTCGCCAGGCGACTGGCACATGAGTATCCGCAGCGGCATGAGCTGCAGATTTTTGATACGATCGATACCTATCTCGTGGTTCTCCAGTTGTCGCTGTCAGATAAACCTGTGAAGAAAAGACTCGTTGAAGAAGTAGAATGACTTCTATGAAATGCCTGATTGTAGATGATGAACCATTAGCCCGCCAATTGTTGGAATCGCACGTGTCACGTATCGGGGAACTCTCTCTGGTTGCGAGTTGCGGCAATGCCCTGGATGCCTTTGACGTACTGCAGACGCATGGTATTGAATTGCTCTTCCTCGACATTAACCTTCCCCGTACCAGCGGCATTGAGTTATTGAAGTCATTGCAACAAAAGCCCCGCGTAATTTTCACGACCGCTTATCGCGAATATGCCTTTGAAGCCTACGACCTCGACGTGATGGACTATCTGCTCAAGCCGATTTCGTTCGACCGTTTCCTGCGCGCCATCGGAAAGATCAGGCAATTGAAGAAGTATCAGCCAGCCGATGAGCACGGGTCCACGCCGGCCTCTTATGACGAAGCCTTCCTGTACCTGAAGGAGAATCGCGAGCAGGTCAAAGTATTCCTCAAAGATATCCTCTATATCGAAAGCCTTCGGGACTATGTGCGGATTAAGACCGCCAATCGTGAAGTCGTTACGTATCAGAAGATCAGCTATCTCGAACAACGGTTGCCCCAGAGCAAATTCATTCGCATCCATCGGTCATACATTGCCGCGCTCGATCACGTGGTTTCGTTTACAAACAGCCAGGTAAAAGTGGGCGATTTCACCATACCCATTGGTCGGAACTACCGGACCTTCGCCTTGTCAGGGTTCATGAGTCAGCCTCATCGCGCCTGACGTTTGTCGTAGCAATCGGTCGTTTGTCAGGTAACAGCGGCGAGTGTCACACAGCGTAGCACGATGAGTTGCCGCATGGTAACTTCATAGTCATAACGTCCGTGTTGGGATTACATGCGATCCCTAAAAGGCATGCAAAATGATATGACCAAAATTCAATGTACTATCAACGGGGTGGCTATGAGCTTCGACGTTGATCCGTCGATGCCGATGCTGTGGGTGATCCGCGACTACGCCCATCTTACCGGAACGAAATATGGCTGCGGCATTGCGCAATGTGGCGCCTGCACGATTCATCTCGAGGGCAAGGCTGTTCGCTCCTGCTCCGTTACGGCCGCCACCTGTTCAGGGAAATCCATTGTGACCATTGAAGGTCTGGGCAAGGATGAACTTCATCCTTTGCAGACCGCCTGGATGGCGGAGGACGTGCCCCAATGCGGGTATTGCCAGGCCGGTCAAATCATGACCGCTGCCGCTTTCCTCGCACAGCAACCCAACCCGGACGACGACGCGATCACGTCGGCCATGAACGGCAACCTTTGCCGTTGCGGCACCTATCAGCGCATTCGGGCGGCCGTGAAACGTGCCTCCAAGGAAATGAATGCGGCAACGCCAGTGATCCCCAAAGCAAAACCCTGAAACGCTCCTACTTATGAACAGACGACAATTTGTGCAGGCTTCGCTGATGACGGGCGGCGGACTGCTCCTTTCCTTCCAGGCATCGGCAGCCACACGGCCGGCGTCGGACAAGGGCAAAGGAACTGCGCGCAGTGCAACAAACGGAGAGATAATGATGGGGGACTTGCTGACGATCGCGCCCGACGGACAAGTACGCTATCGCTTCATAAAACACGAAATGGGCCAAGGTGTATCGACGGCCATGGCTATGATCATCGCTGAGGAGTTGTGTGCTGATTGGGAGAAGGTGACCATTGAACTGCCTGACACCGACATGAAGCGCTTTCAGAATGACCGCAACGGTGGCCATGACACGGGCGGAAGCTGCACCATTATTTATCAATATGATGTGCTGCGAAAAGCAGGCGCTACGGCCAGGCAAATGTTGATTTCAGCAGCAGCCGTCAAATGGAACGTATCCCCCGATGACTGTTATGCCGACCACCATCAAATCATCAACCGGAAAACAAAATCCGCGGTTGGCTTCGGCGCAATCGCAGGTGATGCGGCGTCCGTTACACCTCCTGCCGAGGTGGCGTTGAAGGCCGACAGCGAGTTCAAACTGATTGGGAAATCGAGGAGTGCAAAGCTCATACCAGACATAGTAACCGGCCATGCAACGTATGGGCTGGATGTAAACGTACCCGGTATGCTGTACGCCGTGGTAGCACGATCGCCGGTGTTCAAAGGCAAGCTAAAGTCGTACGATGATTCCCTTGCGCTCGGTGTGAAAGGCGTGCGCAAAATATTCAGGAATACACCCATCGCCGGACTTCAACGCGAAACACCCTACATGCCGCACGACATCCGCGAAGGGATAGTCGTGGTGGCCGACTCCTTTTGGGCGGCTCAACAGGCCCGAAACAAATTAGAGGTCGTATGGGACGATGGCGTGAATGGCAGTCGCAGTACACAGGATTTCGAAACTCTTGCGCAGAAGCACGCCCTGAACAAGACGGCTCCGACGGCGTTCGTTGGCGATGCGAACGCCGGAGCAAATGTGGCTGCGGTTAGACGCACGCTGCGTGCATCCTATGTATTTCCGCACCAACTGCACAATTGCATGGAGCCCTTGAACTGTACCGCTCACGTGACGGGCGAATCCTGTGAGGTGTGGGTGGGATCTCAGGCGCCTAACCTGATCGTCACCGAGCTGCAGCGCGTGTTCAATTTTAAGGAAGCAAATATCGTGGTGCACAACCATCTCTCCGGTGGCGGCTTCGGGCGAAGGTACTATCCCGACATGGCCATCGAAGCCGCCTTCATTTCGCGTGAGGCGGGCGCTCCGGTAAAGATGATCTGGACGCGGGAGGACGATCATCTTTACAACCTGGGTCATCTCTTTCAACACATGGAGTACCAGGCTTCACTCGACAGCAATGATCAACTGTATGCGTGGTATGAAAAAGAAATCCGCACGTATACCTGGGGCGCTAAGTATGCCGATCCACAGCTTCCGTTTATGGCCTATGAGATTCCCAACATTCGGTATGACTTTGAACAAATGATCGACGACGAGCTGGTCCACTCGTCAGCCTGGAGAGGTGTGGTGGGCCATGGCCGTTTCTATAGTGAGTGTTTCGTGGATGAAGTCGCTGCCGCGTTGGGCAAGGATCCCTACGCGTTCAGGGTAGAGCTGCTCAAGGGTGGACGCGACGTAAATGTAGGCGATATGTATCCGGTGTCGGGATCACGCGTGCTGCGCGCGATGAACCTGGCCGTTGAAAAGTCAGGATGGGGCAAGGTGCTTGATCATGGTCGAGGGATGGGACTGGCCGTTTGTCCCTATGGCAACAGCTACTGCGCCGTAGTGGCAGAAATCACGATCGAAGACAAGAAGCTACAGATCAACCGCATGACGGTGGCCGTCGATTGTGGAAAGGTGATTAACCCTTCCGGCACGGTAAATCAGATTAGCGGAGGTATCGTGTGGAGCTTAACGGCCCTGCTATACGGCGGTCTGCCTATCGTGAATGGACGCGCTGTCTACACCAATTTCCACCAAAACAAACTGTTGCGTATGCGAGAGTGCCCTCAGATCGACGTGCATTTTGTGGAAACGAACGATACGCGCCCCTGGGGGGTGGGTGAGATCTCAAGTCCGATGGGTGTGCCGGCCGTGTTGAATGCCATTTATGCTGCGACTGGAAAGCGGTTTCGAAGGGTTCCTATAGATATTAATCAGCTCGAAGAAATTAGTAATTAGCGTGGTGCTGCTGTAGGATTGTTTGCAGGGGACGCAAATAGTGCAACCGTTACGCGTAATTCAACAAGGTAATTAACGCCGCCCAATCAGCAACAAAAACGA
>DATHKA010000412.1:0-6444 GCA_035489615.1 Chryseolinea sp. | reverse complement strand
GAAAAACGTTGTTTGTGTAACTCGTTTTTTCGATGCCCTGCTGCTGACTTAACGAGTTTCTAAAGGCTTCTTTATTTGCGCCTAGCCTATCCGTACCTCGAATCACCAGCACGTTGTTCTTGTCCATGCCCAGCTGGACATTTTGCATAAAGGAAATCTGTTGATAGACGACCAGCGTAAAAATGATCAGGAAGATGGAGAGACCGAACTGAAACACAACCAACGTGCTCCTGATGCCTTTCGATTTCATCCCAGCCCGTACTTTGCCCTTCAACACCTCCACGGCGTTGAACGAGGTCAGGTAAAAGGCCGGATAACTGCCCGCCACGAGGCCCACGACGATGACCAAAGCCACCAGACCACCGATGAATTCCGGAGTTGCCACAACGGCCATGGTAAGCGTTTTCCCCGCCAGGAGGTTAAATTTCGGAAGCACGAAATAGCAGGCAGCCAACGCGAAAGCAACAGCGACAAGACTATACAAGGTCGATTCAGCGAGAAACTGCACGACCATCTGAGAGCGAAGCGACCCGAGGGTCTTGCGCAATCCGACTTCCTTCGCGCGACTGGCGGAACGCGCCGTGGCCAGATTCATGAAGTTTATGCAAGCAATGGTGATAATAAAGACGCCGATGGCGGCGAAAAAGTAGATGTAGCTGATGTTGCCGCCTGGAGACAGCCCGTCGGACACCGTAGCATGAAGGTGGATGTCGGTCAGCGCCGTAGAATAGAAGCCATAATTATCACCTTTGGCACGCAATTCCTTCAGCGTTGTCTGGAGAAATCGTTCTATCTCGGGACCCACATATTTTTCAACAATCCCCAGGAACTTCGCATCGACCTCCTTCGCACTTGTATTGGGTCTCAACCGGTAGTACGTATACAGGAAGTTATTAACCCACACGCTGGAACGCATGCCATCATCGCCGCTGGCCGAAATGAGCATATTGAACCGGAAGTGGGAATTAAAGGGCGGATTCTCCGCTACGCCCGTAACCTTGTAGGTCTTGTTCTCATTTCCAATGACCAGAAGCTTTCCGACCGGACTATTACTATCAAAATATTTCTTCGCAATGTCTTCGGTAACGACTACCGAATTCGGTTCCAGAAGAGCGGTTTGTGCGTCTCCCATGAGCAACTTGAAACTAAAGAACTGAAAGAAATTCGAGTCAGCGAAGAACACGTTCTCTTCCGTAAATATCTTGTCTTCATTCTTCACCGACATTCCGTAGAGGGCTCGTAGCCGCGTGGCCGCCTCGACCTCGGGAAGGTCAGCGACGAGTGCCTGCGCCATCGGGGGACACGTGTTTGCCGTATTGATCTCCTGTCCGGCAATGCGGCCGTGCAGGTCTACCTGGTAAATGCGATCGGCATGCGCATGAAACCGATCGAAGCTCAACTCGTCGTTGATGTAGATAACGATCAGCAGGCATGCCGTTATCCCGATGGTCATGCCGATGATGTTTATGAACGAAAAGAATTTGTGCTTCAGGATATTTCTGATGGCGACGTTGAGGTAATTCCGGAACATGAGGATGAGGTTTGGAGGTTAGACGCCGATGGTTGGGGAAAGGTTGCAGAGGAGATGCAAAGTAGGGTCAAAGAAGGCAAAGGCGCAGGGGCTTTACCGCAAAGCCGCAAAAACGCTAAGGACCGCTGAGAATTGTTTGATCACTGCCCATAGTAAGGTGAGAAGCCGGGGTTATCTCCATAAAATGAAATACTGTTAAAAAATCTCAGCGGTCCTTAGCGTTTTTGCGCCTTTGCGGTAAAGCCCTTGCGCCCTTTGCTTCCTTTACTCCACGCGCAACGTATTCACCGGGTTCATCGAAGCAGCCGTGAAAATCTTATATCCCACAACTACGGCTGATACACTGAACAAAATACTCACCGACGCGATTAACGTCGTGAAAGAGGCAGGCAAATAATATTTCCATATGCTGCTCATCAGCATCTCTACGGAAAAGTAGCTGAGCACACAGCCCATCGCTGAAGCAATCAAAAGCATCACAATAAATTCGGTGTTGATGATACGCGTGATGTTAGAGATCGAAGCACCCAGTACCTTGCGCACACCGATCTCTTTCATTCGTTTGATAATGTTCAGCGACACCAGCGTATATAGACCCGTTGCTGACAACAGCAAGGCAACGATGCCCAGGAACGCGAAGATCTGCACGATATTGTCGTTGGTGGTAATGGCCTCCATCATGATCTCGTCGAGGTAGCGGCCATTGTAGAGGCGATTGGGGAACACTTGTTTCCAGGTTTGCTCCATTCTGGCATTCACCTCCCGGAGCTTCTGCACGGGCGCGCGCACGATCACGTGCGTATATTTCTCCGGACCAACGTTCCGGATCATCATGGGTTCCATCTCGTCCCACAGGCCGCTTGTGTACACGTCTTTCACCACGCCCACCACAAACAGCTTGGTCGTATCCATCCAGGTTACTTCCTTGCCTATAGCATTGTCCCATCCAAAACGTTTCGCCAGGCTTTCGGTCACGATCACCGATTCGCGACGATCCGTCTCTGAATCCTTGCTGAAATCGCGTCCTGCCACGAGGGTAAGGCCCATCGTTCGCAAGTAGTCTTCACCGACGTCAATGATGTCTACCTCGACTTCGCGCGACTCGAATTTAATGGGATCGTTGTAGCGCGAGGAAAAAATGCTGTGCGTAGATCCGGCGATGTCGGCGATCTCTTTGTCCTGCGCGATGGCATTCTTGTACGTTTCAAATTCGCTCTTCGAGTTTACGTAGGCCACAATGATGCTTCGGTCGTCGAATCCGAGGTTGAAGTCCCTTTGATAAAGTGAGTTTTGAAAAAAGGCAATCGAGAATACCACCGCGACAAGCGAGAAGGCATACTGCAGGATGAGTAAGGTGCGCGTAAAATAATTCGTGCCGCCGAATTTCATCTTTCCCTTGAGGATGCTGACGGGCTCAAAGTTACTGATGTAGAAGGCAGGGTAGCTTCCTGCCACAAGGCCAGTGATCAATAATACGGCCACCAGGAAGATCAGTACCTGAGGCGCGTCTGTGTAGTGGGTAGCGATCTTGATCTCGGGCCAGAGCACATTCCACGAGGCGACCAGGACTTCGCCGATGAAGAGTCCCATGACAAGCGCCAGGAAACAGATAAAGAGCGTCTCACCGATGAACTGCACGATGAGTTGAGCGCGCAGGCTACCCATTACCTTCCGGATACCGATCTCTTTTAATCTTCGTGACGAAATAGCAATGGAAGTGTTGGTCATGTTGAAACACGATATCAGCAACACCAGCACGGCCATGATAATCGGGCTCACCACGGCTGCGGGCGGTGAAGAACTGCGCGTCATTCGCCAGGTGTCGTTCTTTTGATCCCGACGGGCCATGCCTGCGAACGGATCCAGTACATACTCGCTGATCTGGAAGTCTTCGCGAACGCGGTTGTTATTTTCCCGGTAGCCCTGGAGTTGTTTATGAACTGACTCAACGCGAGAGGGATCTTCAATCATTACAAAGAGTGTGGTGCGACCCTTCCAGTCATCCTCCTTCAGGTTCTTGTCGTCATCATAGGCGTTGTCGAAATGCATGTATGCCTTCCGGTCGAAGCTGTTGTTCATAGGCGACTTTCGGTACACACCTCCGATGGTTACCTCCTTTGTTTCGGGGCCATTCACCTGCGTGACCTGCCTGCCTACCACGTCTGTGGCATTAAACAGGAGCATCGCCATCTCGTCGCTGATCACGGCCTTCGACTTGTCGTTAATAGCGGTGGCGTTGCCCTCGATAAAATCGAAAGAGAATATCTTGAAGAAATCCGGGTCGACGTAGCTGAGTTCGGCACGAAAAACGTTGTCGTCAATTTTGAAGTCGGAATAGGACCAACCGAACCGGGTGGTCGCATTCACATCGGCGATGTTCTGTCGAATGGCAGGCCCCAGGGGCATTGGTGCATGACCATATAGCGTGGTGGTGCCATCAAATTGCCGTGTCGAGCTTACGCGATAGATCTTGCTGGCCTGCGCGTGGTTTGAATCGAACTGAGCATCGAACTCCCAGTTGAAGTATGCGACAAGGCAACAACCAATTGAGATGGCCATTCCAAATATATTGATGAAGATAAATAGCTTGTTCTTCATCAGGTTCCGGAAGGTGATCAAAAAGAAGTTCCTTATCATGAGAGAGGGTTTTTACATGAGATAAAGATTGATGCAGACCGAAAAGGTTGCAAGGGAATAACGGATGGCGGGAGAAAATGTTCCGAAGGAGAAAGTTAAGGAGGCAAAGGAAGGAGGCAAAGGAAGGAGGCCAAGGAAGGGAGCAAAGGCGCAGGGGCTTTACCGCAAAGCCGCAAAAACGCTAAGGACCGCAGAGATTTTTTTTAACGACACGTTTATTAAAGTGATGAACTATGTTTTCACTCTACTATGAAATGTCAATAAAAAAACTTTGCGGTCCTTAGCGTTTTTGCGGCTTTGCGGTAAAGCCCTTGCGCCTTCGCTTCCTTCGCTGCCTTTAAATATGGAATTGCTCCTTGATGTTCTCCGTCACAACCTTTCCGTCGAAGAGGTTGACGATCCGGTGAGCATAGTTCGCATCGTATGGCGAGTGCGTTACCATGATGATCGTAGTGCCCTCTTCGTTCAATTGCGATAAAAGCTTCATTACTTCTTCGCCATTTGCCGAGTCAAGGTTACCGGTCGGTTCATCGGCGAGTATCACTTTCGGTTTTGCCACGATGGCACGTGAGATAGCAACGCGTTGCTGCTGACCACCTGACAACTGTTGAGGGAAGTGATTGCGGCGGTGCATGATGTTCATGCGCTCGAGCACTTCTTCCACGCGCTGCTTGCGCTCAGAAGCAGGAACCTTCATGTACAAGAGCGGCAATTCAACGTTTTCAAAAACCGTAAGTTCGTCGATCAGGTTAAAGCTTTGAAACACAAAACCTATCGAGCCCTTGCGCAATTGTGCGCGCTGGCGCTCCGAATACTTTGCCACTTCATGCTCTCCAAACCAGTACTCACCACCAGATGGGTTGTCGAGAAGACCCAGGATATTAAGCAGTGTAGACTTGCCGCATCCTGAAGGACCCATAATGGCCACAAACTCTCCCTCTTTGATTTCGAGGTTGATATTGTTGAGTGCTGTCGTTTCTACCTCTTCCGTGGTATAAACCTTTTCTAGATTTTTTAATTTGATCATGGCGCGTTTTACGGTTTGATATGTTTGTCTTGAGTGTTTACTGGTTAGTACCTATTTATGGGTCTAATATTGTTGCTATAATACTCCAGGATGGCTGAATAGTTACTGCTCTGACACCCTTTTGCTCTGAATTGTTACAGATGCGTCGTGAATCATCCTATTTACAGGTCAAGCCAATCGTCGCCGCCCTGATATCCAACCCTTAATCATTGTCGTTTCCTCCAGAACAGGTGCTTAATTGAGCAACAGGACCTCATTGTTTCCAAAGTTTTCGTAAGACGAGGTGATTACCTTCTCGCCCGGCTGAAGGCCTTCCAGTACCTCAAAATACTCACTACCCATCTTCCGACCAAGTTTGATATCGCGTTTCACAGCACGGGTGCCGTTGTCTTCCACAACAAACACCCAGTTTCCGCCGGTATCCTTGTAGAAGCCCCCTACGGGCAACAGCAGCTCTTCAGAAGGCTGACCCAGCTCGATGCGCAGTCGCAGGGATAAGCCACGGCGTATACCCGGAGGTGCGTCGCCAAGAAACAGCATGTCCACATCAAAGCGACCATTGGTTACGCCCGGGTACTTATACTTGATCTCCAGTTCGTAGTCTTTGTTGTTAAAGGTTGTTGTGGCGCGCAAGCCTTCCGTAATGCGCGGCAGGTAGAGTTCATCAATAGGAACCTTTACCTTATAGCTGCCGAGTACATCAATCCAACCCATGCGTTGGCCAGGATTAATTGCCTGACCGGGATCAAGTTGTGGTCGCTGCAACTGACCATCAATCGGAGCCCGTATCACGAGGTTGTCCAGGATCTTACCGACACCCTGCAGGTTAAGGGTCATTCGCCGCTCAAGATCGGCGATCTCATGAAGCTGGCGCCCCCTGTCAAGGGAATCATTCTTGTACGCTGCATAGGTAAACTTCTTACGGTCGAGGTTATATTTATAATCCGCGTCAGTCTTTTCAAACTCCTGCTTAGAGATCAGCTTCTTTTCAAAAAGTTGCTTCTGGCGTATGTATTGTGGTCCTAGGATTGCCAATTGTTGATCAATTTCTGCCAGCTGGCTTCTTTGTGTCAGTTCGTTCTGCGTGATCCCGAGGCGTGTGTCCCGGTTACGGTTGATACTCTCGCTCAACTGCGCTTCCTGCGATAAGACTTGCAATTCGCGGTTAAGGTTGCTTAGCTCGAGAATAACATCCCCGGCTTTTACGATGGCACCGCTTTCAGCCACCACGCGTTTTACCGTGCCCCCT
>DATHKA010000411.1:0-20296 GCA_035489615.1 Chryseolinea sp. | reverse complement strand
GTCCCAAGGGTTAGGCTGTTCGCCTATTAAAGTGGCACGCGAGCTGGGTTCAGAACGTCGTGAGACAGTTCGGTCCCTATCTGTGATGGGCGTAGGAAGTTTGAGAGGTCCTGACCTTAGTACGAGAGGACCGGGTTGGACTAACCGCTGGTATACCGGTTGTGGCGTCAGCTGCATCGCCGGGTAGCTACGTTGGGAAGAGATAAGCGCTGAAAGCATCTAAGCGCGAAACTCGCCTCAAGATGAGACTTCCATTAAGGGACGTCAGAGACTATGACGTTGATAGGCTACAGGTGTAAAGGCAGAAATGTCAAAGCTGAGTAGTACTAATTACCCGAACGCTTCAAAGCGATAGAAATAACTACGCAAAACGAAAACAGGAGAGATGAGGACACCATCCAGGATCCTGCTCTCCTGCAGGTCTTTCAAGAATCAAGGACTTCGGTCCGGTTCAAAACAAGACAGTGGTAAAAACAATTTCAATCGATCTTCCGCATGATGTACATATCGTCATCAGCTCAAAGCGGAAGAATAAAACGAACTTATGTGCTCGTTTTTCAACTCGAATAGATCAACGTTGTTAACCGATTCTTCAATACCTACTTTATTATTCTTTCATCTGCCCATGTCTAAAACACCAGGTCGGTTGGCGGTTGCATGTGTTGGTGTTCAATCAACAGATCAACCAATCAACAGATCAACAACCTTAAGGTGACAATAGCGGTGGGGATCACCTCTTCCCATTCCGAACAGAGCAGTTAAGCCCACCAGCGCTGATGGTACTGGGATAATACCTGGGAGAGTAAGTCGTTGCCTATCTTTTATCAAAAGCCATATCCTAACCGGTATGGCTTTTTTTGCTTTATAGCTTACCACATCAATCTTCCGTGCCGCCTTTCCAATCAACAAATCAACCAATCAACAAATGAAAAGTGCTTGCTTCGCCTTCGCTTTACTTTCGGCTACAGCAACATTCTCTCAGCATGCACCCGTTAGCGAAATCGCTCCAGGAGTGTTCTATTACTTCGGCGACGAACTCAGGCACCGCTCTGCCAATTGTGTCTGGATCGTATTCGACAGGTACGCAGTGATCGTTGATGCCAATTATCCATGGGCAGCTAAAGAGATCCTGGATGAGGTGAAGAAAACTACCGACAAGCCCGTCCGGTTTGTGGTCAACACCCATTACCACCACGATCATACTTTCGGGAATAGCGTATTCCGCGACGCCGGAGCCGTAATCGTATCGACAGCAGCAACCAGTCGCGAAATGAAGACACTGGGAAAAAGGGAGTGGGACCATAACTACAGCGGGCAATCACTCTCTGGCTATACGCAGGCGTTTCCTTCCGTTACGTTCGGCGACACTCTCTCATTCTATGATGGCACGCATCGCATAGAGCTTATCAGCATGGGACCTGCCCATACCGCCGGCGATGCGGTGGTTTGGCTTCCCAAGGAGCGCATCCTTATTACCGGCGACCTTTTTGTCAACGGAAATCCGTGGGGAAACAACGTGGCCGATCCCGATGCTGACTTTGACCGTTGGCTCCAGGTCCTGGACACACTGGCTTCCTGGAATCCACGGATTGTAATTCCCGGTCACGGCGAGCCGGCCACGACGGAGAACCTGAAATGGCAGCGGGCCTTTCTCGCAGATATGTTACAGCAGGTACGCGCGGGCATCGCCAATGGGCGAACAAAGAACGAACTCATGAAGTCGATCGATCTTGGTCACCACCCTGTTTACGGAAAGAATAAAGTATCTACAGTGCGGTCGGTCGGTGCTATGTACGATAGGCTGAAGAATTGATACTCTCTACGGTCCGCCAACGACAGCCCATACTTCTGTGCCGCCTTTCCAATCAACAGATCAACCAATCAACAAATCATCAAATGGATCTGATCGCCTTCACCGGGTTTGATAGCGATGCCTTCAATGATTGATACCCAATGGCAATCTTGGCCACCAACAGAGCAAGGAGACCCGATACAGCGAACATCCACCATTGGAGCTGTATCCGGTAAGCAAAGTCCTCAAGCCAGCGATCCATGGCATACCACGCCAGCGGAACAGAAATGACAAAGGCAATCAGGACCAGCTTTAGAAAGTCGGCCGACAGGAGATATACAATGCTTCCAACAGAGGCACCGAGCACCTTTCGAATCCCGATTTCGCGCGTTCTCTGACCCGATACGAAAGCCGCTAATCCAAAAAGACCCAGCGCTGCAATAATCAGCGACAAGGCGGTAAAGAACCCGAACGTCTGACCTATGCGGATGTCTTCTTTATACATCTGGTTGAAACTGTCTTCGAGGAATTCGAAGCTGATTGGATAGTTCGTGTGAGGCTTTATGGTCTTCTCGACAAATGCAATGGTTTCATCAACATGGTCGGGTGCAATTTTTAGGGCAAACGTTCCCCAGTCGTCCTCGTACAACGTAAACATTGCCGGTTCCACCGGAAGGTGAAGATTGTGAAGATTAAAATCTTTAACAATCCCGATAACCGTAAACTGCTGATCGTCGTTGTTGAAGGTCTTTCCAACTGCTTCCGCTGCCTTCCAGCCCAGTGCTTCCACGGCAGACTCGTTCAAAATCACTTTGCTATCGTACTCAGACCTGCTTCCGGCCATAAAAATCCTACCCTTCAGAAGTTTGATTCCAAACACGGTAAAATAGTCGGGCGTGATCCGCGAATGATAGATCACAAGATCATTCGACTTGTCTGCGTCTTCATCATTAATGACGGTTGTTGACGTTATGTTGCTGGGCAGATGCTCAGTCAAGGTTGCCGCGACGATCCTGGGGTTTTGCAGCCACTGCTGACGGAGCGTCTCGAAATGTTTTTTTAAACCACGATCGATGTTGTTAACGACCAGCACATGCTCCTTGTCAAAACCGAGGTCCTTTGTTTTCACAAACTGCATTTGCCAGTAGATCACAACGCTGCCTGTGACCAGGACAATCGAGACGGAGAACTGCAATACGGTTAACACGCGTTGCAACGAGAATTGGCTCGTCATTCCTCCCACACTGCCTTTGATGACGAGCGCCGGTTTCAGTGAACTAAGCACCAGCGCCGGATAGCTGCCGGCGAACAGCCCAACCATCAACGCAACGATGAATAATCCAGGAATCAGAAAGTAATTCGTGGATAAATCCATCGCGATCGAGCGCTCAATCAAACTCCCGAAGAAGGGGAGCAAAAGGTAGGTCAGTCCGATCGCGCATAACAATGCGATCATACTGATGAATACCGACTCGCCGAGGAATTGAAAGACTAACTGGGTCTTTACCGCGCCCGCTACCTTACGAAGTCCTACTTCTTTTGAACGATGAATGGATCTCGCGATGGCGAGATTCATATAGTTGATGCAGGCCAGTAACAACACCAGGACTCCGATTGCGCCAAACACAAAAATGTACGTGCGACTTCCCTTTACTCCAAGGTCGAAATTTATTCCCGTGGCGAGGTGCATATCCGCCATCGGCTGCGAATAGTACGTATCCTTGAAAGGATAGTTCTTGTACGATTCGGGATCGTGATACCGTGCAATCATGGAAGGAAACTTCTGCTCCAATTCGAGCAGGTCCGACCCTTCCCGCAAAGTGAAGAAAGTGTGGTATGAATTATTCACCCATTTCGCTTTTGCTAATTCGCCGGCATGAAAGGAATTACCGCGAATGTTCAGGATGTATTCGAAACGAAAAGTTGAATTCTCAGGAGGAGCTTTCACGATGGCCGTTACCATCCGCGTGCTTTCGTTATCGATTGTTATGATTTTGCCCAGTGGATCTTCGTCGCCGAATATTTTCAAAGCCAGATTTTCGGTTAATACGATGCTTTGTACGTCATTGAGGGCGTTGGCCAGATTGCCAGCAATTGCTTCGAATGGAAAGACCTTCAGGAAGTATTCGTCGGCCGTTATCCCTGACTCCCAGAACGTTTTGTCATTTACCTGCATGAGGGACTGAGCCAGGTGTGCGGTAGTGGCGTATTCAATCTCCGGATAGTCGTCGCGTAAAACGCCGGCCAGTTGGATGGGCGTGACGGCATAGAACTCCGATCCGTAGTACATGTTGCCGGCCTGTTTCTGATAAATACGATATACCCTTTGCGCATTCGGTAGTGATCGGTCGTACGAAAACTCGTACTGAACAAACAGGGCGATCATGAGGAAGGCTGTGATACCCACAGATAGCCCGCCGATGTTCAGCATTGCGTACAACTTCTGCTTGCCAAGATTCCGCATCGCTATTTTCGAATAGTTCGCAAGCATACCGTGGTAAAAGATGGAAGGCGTCGATTTTCTCATAGCAAAGGGTCTTAAATAGTTGAACACCTGGTACCAGTAGTTAATACGCGCCCGGAACGGCTTCCCGGACAAGGCCATGGCGTTGTACTTTTCGTTGAGATCGCCCATGACTTCCTCCTGCAACTCATCGCGAAGGAACATCAGCAGCAGTCGCTGCGCATACCGGGGTGGTTGGCTCGCGGGCTTCATCCTTTTTTAGTTCGTCGCTACTCTGACCGAAGGTTTCGTGCCGGATTGGTAAGTGCGGCTTTGGCAGCCTGCAGACTGGTCGTACCCAGCGCAATAACCAAAGCGATCATTGAGGCGATGAAAAACAAGTCCCATTTCAGGGTAACCCTGTAGGCGTAGTCTTGCAGCCAGTGGTTCATGAGATACCAGGCCAGAGGGGCGGCGATCACGAACGATATCACCACGAGCTTCATGAAATTGCCGGTCAGCAGATTGACGATGCTTGCCGTGGTGGCGCCCAGCACCATCCGGATGCTGATCTCTTTGGTGCGTTGTTCGACCGTAAAGGCCGATAAGGCAAACAAACCCAGTGAGGCCACGATGATCGCCAGCACCGCGAATCCCGTCACAAGCGTGCCCATGCGTTGTACGTCGTCATACATTCGTGCATAACTCTGGTCCAGGAACGTATAGCGTATGGGTTGGTCCGGAATATACCGTTTCCACAGCGCTGATATCCCGGCTATTGTTGAAGGGATGTCTGTCGTGTTAAGTTTGATGGAAATCGCTCCTTCGTTCTTCCCCAGCATGAGTGCTACTGGCGCAATGTCTTTGTGCATCGTTTCGAAGTGAAAATCTTCTACCACACCTACGATGGTGAAATGCTGCCAGGGATTAACAATGACCTGTCCGATCGGATGCGGTATACCCATGGCCTTTACCAGCTTTTGATTTACGACAATCGCCTGCGAGTCGGACGCCAATTCTATTGAGAAATTTCTACCGTCGAGTAATTTAAGCCCCAGTGTTTGAAGGTAATCGTCATCCACGGTCCATTGCTGTACATCGACACCGTCCGCGGTCAGGCCCTTAGTGTCTTTCCACATACCGCTGCCGTTACGCCGGGTTCCTTCCACGGGAAGAAATCCACTCACCGATACATTTTCTACACCCGGTGTTTGCTGAAGTTCATTCTTGAAGGTCGCGATACTTTTAGACAAAGTATGCGTGTTTTGTATCACCAGGACCTGGTCTTTGTCAAATCCAAGTTGCTTGGTCATCATATAGGACATCTGGCGCTTTACTGTGAGTGTGCCAATGATCAGCGCGATTGAAATCGTATACTGACAGACCACCAGGGCGCCACGCAACCTTGAATGGGACAGGCCGTTTCTCACTTTACCACGGAGAATTTCAGCCGGCCTGAAGGAAGACAGGTAGAATGCCGGATAAAGACCGGCCACGACAGCGATGACCAGTGCGATAAGAAAGAGCGACGGCATCATCGTCCATGGCTGTGACCAAAATGTCAGCGACGTACCCATTACCTCGTTGAAGGCGGGCATCAGCGCGAGGGCCAGGCCGCAGGCGATCAACAGTGCCACCATGCAATAAACGATTGATTCGATAAGGAACTGTCTGATCAACGATCCACGAAGGGATCCAACTACTTTTCTAAGACCGACTTCTTTCGCCCGGTTTGCCGAACGCGCTGTGGAAAGGTTCACGAAGTTGATCGAGGCAATGACGATGACGAAGAACGCTATGGCACCAAAGAGCCATATATGGCGGATGTCTGCATGCGTCACGGTATCCCGGACCATAGCGAGATTGAAATGAACATCAGCTATAGGCTGCAGTCTGAAGTTTAAGCTCTTCGCCCAATCGACCGATGCGTCGTTTCCATCCTTAATGGCATCTGGAATAAAGTATTGGGCGATGAGCACATGCAGCTTCTTCTCCAACTCACCTTTGGAGATGCCGGGCCTGACGCTCACATAATCAAAATAATTGCTGTTACCCCAGGCGGTTGATTCGCCCGGCCAGAACTCATGTCCCTTTAACGACAGAATGAAGTCAGCGCGAAAGTGCGTATTAGTCGGATGGTCCCGGATAACTCCGGTGATCTTGTAGGGGTTCTTCTCATCATTGTTAAGAACGAGGGCCTTACCTAGCGGATCTTCCCCCGCAAAGTATTTGTCGGCCTTACTTTTCGTAATGACGACCGTATTAGGATCATTGAGGGATTTCGCCGCATTCCCGGAAATGAATGAGAATTCGAGCACGTCAACCAGGCCCTGGTTGGCATAAACAATGTTGTCCTCTACAAAGTTTTCATTTCGATCGGCGCGCTTGATCTCACTTCGGCCATCCACGAGTCCACTGGCGGAGACATAGTGTCCCGATTGTTCAATCTCCGGGAACTGCAGTAGCGCGTCGGCCATAGGCGCCGGCAACCAGGCATCTGTGTTAAATTGCCCAAGAAAATGGCTCTGCCTGTAAATGCGATAGATGTTATCGCGGTTTGCATAGTGCTTGTCGTAGGAGAGCTCGTGTCGCACATACAACGTAATCAGCAGGCATGCCGTTATGCCAATGGCGAAACCTCCGATGTTGATGGCTGAGTACATCTTTTGCCTGCCCATGACGCGCCAGGTGATTTTCCAGTAATTCTTAAACATGGCATTGGATATTATGTGTTCGCAATTAATTCCCCGGATGGCAAACGGCCTCAGGTATTGAATCACCTGAAACCAATAGCCTAACCGGGCCCGGCCGAGTGAATGCCTTCGAATGTCTTGTTGGAAACGCTCATCCAGATCCCCTGTCACTTCTTCAACAAGTGATGGTTTCAAAAAGACCAACAACAGGCGTGTCGCGAAACGTGGCGGCAGCAGGACTGCTGTCCTGGTGTTGACCTCTCCGTTCGCGTTGGTTTTATCATCCAGTTGGTCCATACATGAAGGGCTTATTCGTTCTTGAGGCGTTCTACCGGATTTCTCAACGCAGACCTTAGGGCCTGAAGGCTCACGGGCAGAGTTGAGTACGCCGTGTTTACGAATGACTTCATAGCAAATGGCCTCATAATGAATGACCGGGTAGCATAATTAAGGTTGGCGTGCCGGGCAGATTTATTCTGGTTATCGACCTGGGCCTACTAGCGGCTCACTATTCAAAACTCAGTTTACTCGGCGCAAATCCAGGATACTGGTCCCACAGATTCATTCTGAAATCACGCGCCGATTGCAGGACCTTTCTCCCGTAGGCGGTGATGGTGTAGATTCGCTTTCGCCGGCCTCCCCGCTCATTCGTGGGGTCACTCATTTTTGAAGTCAGAAATCCTTTGCTATCGAGGCGGGTAAGGGCGGAGTGAACGGCGCCGATGGACACCGAGCGTTTCGTCTGGACTTCAAACTCCTCTGCAATTCGAAAGGCATAGGCGTCCTTTTCCAAAATCCCGACGAGCAAAAGAATAACCTCCTCGAACTCCCCAAGTTGCGTTTCGATCATCTTGTTTCTAAATTGTAGAAGAAATATACGAGAACCCGTGATGATTTGTTCTACCAATTAGAAATAAATTTGATTTGGTGCCGTGGTTTGAGCACGGATAGGACAGCGTGAAGGTGAGCCAAAAGAAATCCATTTTTGCGCAGAGGCGCAGATTTTTTGATTGGACGGGCGTACGTTAATATGAATTGTTATGCATTTAATAAGGCATTTTTGAATCAGCTTACCGCTAATGTGATGGCTTCTTTTGAGCCGCGCCTGTCCAATCAAAATCTGTGCCTCTGCGTAAAATGGATTTCTTTTAGCAGACATTCACGTTATCCTATCCCCGCCACACAAAGCGCACGTATTCAACAGTTGCAATTATTGCAATTGGCCGGACTTTAGTGTAGTATTATTTACTGATCCCTTTTCATCCCCGTTCCTGTGCCCACTGCCGACAGCATCCAAACCACTTTTCTTGAAGAAGTAAAAAAGCGTTTGCCTTCCAATCGCTCATTTGTTGATGAGTTGGCCGATATTCTGAGCATTAGTAAAGACAGTGCTTATCGAAGAATTCGCGGTGAAACGGTGCTGTCGCTCGATGAAGCCAAAAAGCTCTGTGATCACTCGGGCGTTTCCATCGATTCCCTGTTCTCACCCACGTCCAAGGCCGTGCCCTTTGTCGACAATGCCGCGGGTGGAAACACGACACTTGAGGAGTGGCTCAATTCGATTTTGAAGAACTTATCGGTAACTACGGAGATCATCTTCGCGGCCAGAGACATTCCCATATTTCATTATCTCCATAAACCAGAGTTAGCGGCATTCAAGATGTTCTTCTGGCAAAAAACGGTTATGGGGAATCCCGAATTTCAAAAGCTCGTTTTTGAGCCGGATATAATACCGAAAGAGATGCTCCAATTAGGCGACCGAATTTGGATGAAGTATTCAACGATACAGAGTGTCGAGATCTGGGGTGCGGAGGCCGTTCATAATACACTGAAGCAGATTCAGTTTTACGAAGAGTGTGGATTCTTCAAGCGTCGCGACCAGGTTTCACGACTCTGCGATGAATTGGTAGATCTGCTGGCTGTTATTCAGGCCGAGGCATCAGACGCGAGGAAGATGGAAGGGAATTCATTCAATCTTTATCACAACGAGGCCCTGATGACAGACAACACGGTGTTTGCCAGGACCCGCGAAACCCAATTGACCTATATCAATTACAATACGACAGGTTTGCTCGTTACCCGGCACCTGGGATTCTGTGAGAAGATGCATCAATACATGACCTCACTCATCAAACACTCGACGCTCATCAGCGGCACCGCAGAAAAGGAACGGATCAAATTATTCTCGAGAATGACGAAACGAGTGCTCGACTTCAGGTCGGACGTCGATGGCGCTCCGTTGTCGCATCGCACAGCATGACGGTTGCGCTACCCGACGCCTGGGCCATTGGTTCAATCAGAAAGGAATTCCCAGAATCAACTGCCTCCTTATCACAAAGAACCGTATCTTCGCAATTTAATTGGCAACAATAAGATTGTGAAGAGAACCCCGCTGCTTATAACTCTTGCCATCGTCGCCGTAATCGCCGGTGGATACTTTCTCTATTCGAGGATATTTTACAAGTCATTTATTCGCGGCTGGGACGTCGTGCCAGCAGAGTCAATTTTTGTTTACGAGGGCAGCAACTGCAAGAATTGCCTTGATGACCTGCGGACGTCATCGGTCGTCAGGCTCGTGAACTTGGCCATCTTTCCACCGGAGGAACGGGATTCTCTCAGGAAAATAACGGACATCGTCCTTCAGAATTTTCAGCAAGGGTCATTTGTTTCCCTTCACGCGACGAGAAAAGATAACTTTGATTTCATTTTCTACCTGCCGAACACGGACCAGCTGAGGACGCAATTCAGCGTTTTTGTGGATCAACTCAACAAGGGCGCACACCCACTCAAAATTGCTGAACGACAATACGACGACGTCAGAATTTTTGAGGCAACGTCGGGTAAGCGGACGTTTTCATGGGTTGAACTCGACAACATCTGGGTGGCGAGTTTTACGCCGATCCTCATTGAGGACGTCGTGCGTACCTACAACCACGAAGCCAGGAGTTTCGGTGAAGAAATATCGGAGGCCTATAAACTACCTACTGTAAAGCGCGACGGAGGAAACATTTACCTGAACATGAAAAAGGCGACGCAATGGTTGTCGCTGTTCACGAACGACGAGCCCTCCTTGCTGCTTCGGCAATTTGGGGAATCGGCCCTGCTCGATGTGAAGATCAGTGACAAGACCAATTTCGTGCTAAATGGGTTTTGCCTCGACAGCGCGCAGAATCCCAGTTATGTGCTGTCGTCGTTCAGTAGCCAGAAGCCTGTGTCGTTCAACCTGAAGCAATACGTTTCAAATCGCTCCGTAATGGTCGCGACTTATGGCATTAGCGACGGCAAGTCTTTCAGCAAGGATTTGAAGGCCTTTAACGTGAGGATGCGACCGGCTGCTGACAGTCTTGCCAGAATTGCCGATATCTACAAGGTCAACCTTGCCGATTTGAATGCCACCATCACAGGTGAAATGGGGTTGTGTTGGCTGGAAGCGAAGGGTAATACGCTTTCGAAAGTATTGATCTTAAACAGTTCAAATCCTGATCAATGGATCAACACGTTCAATACCCTGTCGGCGCAAGTAAGTCTCGATACGGTGTTCTACGAGAAGTATGCCGACTATGAAATACGTGAACTTCCCGTATTCAGATTGCCCGAGAAGCTGTTGTGGCCGCTGGTTTCGGGATTCAACTCAAGCTATTACACAAGACTGGGACAATCGATCATAATAGGTGATGACCTCGAGCAGTTAAAGCGCTTTCTCGACGATATAGATCGTGAAGAGACCTGGGGCAAGTCGGTTGCGCACAACAAGTATCTGGAGTCGACGCTGCTGGAGTCGAACATCAGCCTGTACATCAATACGCCGCGCGTCTGGAATATTCTCGAATCTTCGCTGCATGGAAAATGGAAAAAGTTTTTGTCTGACAACCGCCCGTTGGTGAATTCGATTGGCATGGGCGCGCTGCAATTCAGTCACCTGAATGACAGCTATTACACGAACATTTCCTGGACATACAAGACGGTGTCGTCCGGAGGTCAGGCGAGCGACGTGAAGGCGACCGATAAAACAATCACGAACGTAAGCGAGGCGATCACACAGATGCACGTGGTTCGCAGTCACGTTAGCAAGCGTGCGGAAGCATTGATTCAAGATTCGACGCGTGTGCTTCGGCAGGTCTCGGCAGATGGCAAGGTACTCTGGCAACTTCCGCTTGACGGTCCCATAGCGGGTGCCGTCGAAGAGGTGGATTATTTTAACAACGGCAAGTTGCAATACTTCTTTGCAACACCAGGTAAACTGCACGTCGTCGATCGACTGGGCAACTATGTAAAGCCCTTCCCCGTGGGCGTGCCGGAGCGCGATATAGACTTCGCAAGCATCGTGGATTATGACCATAGCAAAAAGTATCGATTCCTCGTGGCCGGCAAGAGTGGCAAACTGTGGATGTATGACAAGCAAGGAACGAACCTGGAAGGCTGGACGCCTAAAAATGTGGAGGATGGACTGTTCGCTGCGCCGCGTCACTATCGCATCCGGGGGAAAGACTACGTAGTGGCCATACGTCGGGATGGCAATGCCTATGTGATGAACCGAAGAGGGGAGATGGTGAAGGGTTTTCCCATTAACCTTAACGCGAGGCCGGTGGGAAGCTATTCACTGGAAAGAGGCAGCAGCCTGCAGAACACGAATTTTGTCGTCGTATCCCGCGACGGTTTCCGCATCAAGTTCAATCTTGAAGGAAAGATTTCGCATCGCGAGGCGTTGGTGAAGAACGCAGCAGATGCACGATTCGGTCTCGTGGAAGAGCAGGACGGCAAGGCGTATCTGATCCTTCGCCAGGAGCCACGCCAACTCGCCCTTTTTGACGACAACCTGAAGGAAGTAATCACGAGTGACTTTATCGGCAACAATCCCGCTAAGATCACTTTCGTCGATTACGGCGCAGGCAAAATCTACATTGCCATTACCGATCAAAGTCAGGACTTGTCTTACGTGTACGATGGCGCAGGTAAATTGCTTACGGCAATACCCATTGAAAGCACGGCTATTGCGTTGCAGCCCATTGATCTGGAACGCGTTCGCATTTATTCTGCGTTGGACAAATCCCTGACGATCCAGCAATTCTAACGTCTGCTGTTTCCTGTTGATGAATAGTTTTTGCGACGAGCCGCGCCCTTTGGGATAAGATCGGCCGCCATGGCCTATTTCTTGGCCAAGCAAATTGCGATGCGACGAGTCCCGCGAAAGTGCCGTCGTGATTGCTTGGCGGGCGACAATCGGTCGCTGTGGCAATTCGGCTGGCGGTTACTTTTCTAATTGTGCCGTATCTACTTGTAAAATAATTAGTTATGGTCCCCAGAATTTTTTTGCTGTGCGTTAGCCTCCTGGCCGTCGCCAGTATCGCCCAAGGCCAGGTCGGCGTTCACGTCGGCGTAACCACAGGTTACAATGCTACCTTCGTATTGGACAACGGTCTGTCAGAGGCCCCCCGCTACCGGTCGCAAATGACGTACAATTGGGCTCCGATTGGTTTCAATGCTGGAGTTGACTTCACCCGTGGTTTCGGCCTATCCCTGGAGTCTATCATGGCCAAGCAGGGCCAGCTCTATGAAATCATTAACACTGCGGACCAGGTGGTCGGCCAGCGAAACATTCAATACGAATGTCTACAGCTGCCGCTGTTGATGCGTTTTATGAGTAAAGGTAATTCTGGCGTCCGTGGAAACTTCAATCTTGGGCCACAGCTATCTATTCTTACACGTGCTTCGGAGATCATACAATACAGTGCCTCTACACAGACATTCCCCAAGGGCGCAACGCTACCGGCAGGCGCCAGCGATGTAGTGACACGGCCCGACGGGTCTGTTACCGCATCCGTACCTGCGCAAAGTCCGAAGGAACTGGCGAGCAAGGAGGCTGAGAGCTTTAAGAATGCGGAGTTTCAAATTGCAGCTGCATTTGGTCTGGACATCGACCTCGCGCGACACTTTTACCTGACGGTGCAGGCACGTGGAAATTATAGCCTGACTGATACGCGCAACTCGGATGTGATAGAAGCACTCAAACAAGGAAATTCAAGCGATATTTTTGGCAAGCGTGCCAATTTGATGATCGGTGTGCAAACCGGTCTTCACTTTGTGTTTGGATCGACCCGGTCATTCAAGTACAAGGGAACAAAGACCGCTGCCAAGTGAGTTGCCCATTCAGAGGGTGTCAACGAATGATCGAATAGCATCATATACAACGCTCAACTCTCCTTCCGTGATTACATACGGTGGCACCAGGTAGATGGTGTTTCCTAGCGGACGCAATAGAATATTGCGTTCCAGGAAGAAGGGATAGATCGTCCTTCGCAGGGAGTTGCTGTACGAGGTGTCCTCGACGGACTTGATGTCGATGGCCATGATCGTTCCCCTCGCCCGGGCATTTGCCACGGCCGGATGCTGCGCAAGCTCCTGTGTGAAGGCCTCGTGTAGTTTACTGATGGCGGCTATTTGTTGCTGACAAGCGGCGCTGGTCAGGAGTTCGAAGCTCGCGTTTGCCGCGGCGCACGCAATGGGGTTGGCTGTGTACGAATGTCCATGAAACAACGTCTTCGTGAAGTCCGTGGACCTGAAGGCTTCGAGAATCCTTTCTGAACAGCTGGTCACCGACAGCGGCATGGTACCGCCGGTGATTCCTTTGGACATCGCCACAATGTCGGGCTGGTGATCGAGGTAGCCACACGCAAAATATTTTCCGGAGCGGCCGAATCCTGTAAACACTTCGTCGGCGATGCATATCACTTCATGGCTATGCGCAACTGCAATTAGTTCATTCAGCACGGCTTCGCTGTACATGCGCATTCCCGCAGCGCCCTGAATCAACGGTTCGAAAATGAATGCACCTACGTCACCGCCGGAAACTAATTTTTTGAATTGTTCCACGACGGCTCCTTCCCGTTCAGGGCCGGGAAAATCGAGAAAGCTCACATGGAAGAGGAGGTCGGCAAAGGGTTGGGTAAAAAGTCCGCGTTCACCTACTGCCATGGCACCAAACGTATCACCGTGATAAGCGCCGTTGAGGGCCACGATGCGGTTTCTTTCAATGCCCTGATTGTGCCAATATTGTACGGCCATTTTCAGGGCTACCTCTACAGCTGTGCTGCCGTTGTCTGAAAAAAAGATGCGCCGCTGGTTTTGAGGCAGAATACGGAGCAACCTTTCAGCCAACGTAATGGCTGGAGCATGCGTGAAGCCAGCGAAGATCACGTGATCCAGTTGTGCGGCCTGTGCTGCGACTGCTGCAGCAATGTGGGGATGTGAATGGCCATGCAGGTTCACCCACCACGAGGAGATCGCGTCGATGATTTTTCTGCCGTCCTGTGTATTCAGATATACTCCCGATGCGTCGCGTATAAGGATTGGTTCCGATTCGCTCAGCAAAGGCGTGAACGGATGCCAAATGAAATCACGGTCTTTGCGATTCAGTTCATCCATTCCAGCTCATCAATAGTTTATCGGCATAGTGTCGGACGATTTCTTTAGTGATTTCTTTCTCTTTTTCGATCCGCAGGAGGCACCGCATGTCGGCGTGCTGCAGGATGATCTCCTCACTTTGCGGATTTCTTTCTCCGTTGAAGATGATCCCTTTTAACGGTAGCTGACGCCTGCGCAGTTCCCTTACGGTTAGCAGGGTGTGGTTGATGCTGCCAAGATAAAGGTCAGCGACCAGCACGACCTGACACTGGAACCGTTGCGCGAGGTCAATGACAAAGTGCTCGTTGTTCAGCGGAACCAGGCAACCGCCGGCGCCCTCAATTATTAATGTCTTGTTTGTTGCAGGCAACGTGAAGCAGTCCATTTCGATGCTGATGTCTTCCAGTTTTGCAGCCGCATGTGGCGAGGCTGGAAACTTCAGAAAATACTGTTCATCATGCAGCGTGATGGACAGGTCTGAGAGCAGTCCCTTTACCGTATCACGGTCTAACGGTAGGCCTGCCTGCACGGGTTTCCAATAGTCGGCTTTTAGGGCTTCACACAGGATGGCCGACACAAGCGTTTTGCCGCTGTCGGTATCAATTCCGGTTACAAAAAAATTCATCGTTTGTGTCGTGAAATTAATTCAATGAATAGCTCTCGGCGATTTTTGAGTGCTTTCAACTCTCAATATTCAGTTTGTTTATTTCATCCGCAAGCGTCCTGATATCTTCCTCTTCATTAAATGCATGCAGACAAATGCGTATGCGTTCGTATCCTGTTGGCACGGTCGGCGTGCGTATAGGTCGCACATCAAATCCTTTGCCACGAAGGTGCGACGCTGCGGCGTTCACGTGACTATTTCCGGGAATCTGTACACATTGAATTGCCGTATCACTGCGTTTGTAGGCGGGGTTTGCCGCCATTGCCTGTGAAAATTGTGCGATGTTCCCGGCGAGTTGAGGTGCCAGACCTGGCCGGCTTTCCAGAAAGGAAAATGCACAGGAAATGGCAAGCAATGCATGAGGAGGCAGGGCAGTAGTGTAAATAAAAGGCCGCGAATTGTTTATGAAATATTCGCGTAGTAAAGCAGGGCCGGCGACACAGGCACCATGACAGCCCATGGCCTTGCCAAAGGTGTAAATGCGGACGCCCACTCGCTCGGCCACACCCAACGACACCGCCATGCCTTCGCCCCGCAGTCCTGCAATGCCCGTGCTATGTGCTTCATCTAAAACGATCGTCGCGTTATGCCTGTCGACCAAGGCCACGAGATCCACCAACGGACATCGATCTCCATCCATAGAGTAGATAGACTCGACCGCGACAAAACAATGTCCGGTTGCCCGTCGCAGTTTATTTTCCAGGTCGTCGAGGTCGTTATGCCGGAAGCTGAATCTGCGGGCCACGCTCAGCCGTGCGCCATCTTTGATACTGGTATGTGCGCGTTCGTCGTATAGGATGGTGTCATTGCGCTGCGGAAGAGATGACAGCACGCCGAGGTTGGCTGCGTACCCCGAGTTGAAGAGTAGTGCTGTCTCACTTTTAAAAATATCCGCTAGCTGTTGTTCAACTTCTTCAGCCAGTTCGCTGTTGCCGGACAGAAGTCTGGAGCCTGTCGCGCCATTGAGATTGTCGTGCAGCAAGGAGCTTCGCGAGGCAATCATATCCGACAAATCGCGTGAACGCGCCAGACCCAGGTAGTCGTTGCTCGTGAAGTCGATAAGCTGGCTAAGGGAAAGTTGTCTTTGAAGTCCGGCGACTTCCCGCTGGCGCAAATCATCCTGCAACCTTTTTAGAAGTGCGTCATGCATGGCCCAAAGTAAGTCACGAGGTACGTTGCCTGGCCTTTTCCATATGATCCCACAGGGCTTCCGGGATATTTTCGAGGTGGCTAAACTGCCCGCCGTTCCGCAACCACTCGCCGCCGTCGATCGTAATCACCTCCCCGTTGACGTAAGCCGAGAAATCACTCATCAGGTACGCAGCAAGGTTGGCCAATTCCTGATGTTCGCCTACGCGTTTGAGCGGAATGCGTTGAGCGGGGTCGAACTTTTGTGCGAGGTCTCCGGGAAGTAGTCGCGACCACGCACCTTCCGTAGGAAAGGGACCAGGGGCAATCGCGTTGCTTCGGATCTTGAACTTGGCCCACTCTACGGCCAATGATCGCGTGAGCGCGAGTACCCCCGCTTTGCTGCATGCGGAGGGTACGACGTAGCCCGATCCGGTCCATGCGTAGGTAGTGACGATGTTTAGAAATACGCCCGGTTGTTTCTTATTGATCCAATTTTTGCCGGCAGCGAGCGTGACGTTATACGTTCCCTTGAGCACGATATCGACAATGGTATCGAAGGCTCGATGCGATAGCCGCTCCGTTGGACTAATGAAATTGCCGGCGGCGTTATTCAGCACGCCATGAATCGGACCAAAGGCGTTCTCCGTTTCTGAGAGCATATGCTCCACGTCCTCGTATTTTCTGATGTCGCAGGCTACGGCAAGTACTTTTCCGCCTGTTTCACTCTCCAGTTCACGTGCCGTTTGCTGCAACACGTCAAGCTTTCGACTCGTTATAACCAGCTGGGCGCCCAGTTGCAGGAAGTACTTTCCCATTGAACGTCCCAAACCAGTACCGCCACCAGTTACAATGATGGTTTTTCCTTTCAGTGAGTTGGGTTGCAGCATTCCTTCCATGGGACTTGGGTTTAGCGTTCATCAATATAAGCGTTCACGCAGTTTGCTGTTGGGATTTGATGTGAAAAGTTATCGCGCGACTACGCAGATGAGTCCCTGGTTTGTACATTGCGATACAAATTTGATTCAACCCCTGAAGCCATGGGACGCCTGATCTCACTTTTCATACTGGTTATCGATGTTATCGTCATTGTGGACATTGTGAAAAGTAACAAAGACACGGAAAAGAAAATCCTCTGGATCATCGCCGTGGTATTGCTTCCGGTGTTGGGGCCGATCCTTTACTACATTTTCGGAAATAAGAAGTAGCACACGAAAAAGCCCGCACATCAATGCGGATCTTCTTTCCAGTTACCTGCCTGGGATTATTTTGCGGCGGGCGATCCGGCAAAAATATCAGGCTTTTGGTGTAACTGGCAGATTAACAACGAATTGACTTCCCTTTCCCTGCTCTGAAACCAGGTCAATGCTACCTCTCAGGCGATCAACCAGGGTTTTCACGATGGCCAGGCCGAGCCCATTGGAAGATTCGCCGGCGGTGGGACGCGCGCTTAGCTTCTTGAACTTCTGAAACAGGTAGGATTTGTCTTTCTCGGAGAAACCGGGCCCCTGGTCCCTCACGGCAATCGTCAGCATGCCATCGTTTCTCCACGCTGAAATTTCAATAGAGGCGTTGCGGTGTGAAAATTTGATTGCGTTTGAAAGCAAATTGTCAAGAATGCGGTGAAGGTAGTCAAGGTCGCTGGTGATGGTTTCATTCTCCACCCGTTGGATGTTGAGGTGAATGTTTTTGGACTCTGCTGCAGGAGCGTACGAGTTAACTTTGTCGAGAATGAATGAACTGATGTCAAACTGCGTATAGTTTGGCTCCACATTTTCTTCAATCATGTGAACGTCCAACAGGTCGGTGATAAGATCCAGTCCCGAACGAGTGGCATCCTTAATCATGCCTACATAGGTGTTTTGCGCAGTACCGAGGCCCCCTTCCATTCCCATGATGTCTGCGAGTCCCTTTATTCGGTTCAGGGGCGACTTAAGGTCATGTGCCACGATGCCCATGAGCGTATCCTTCTCGTGGTTCAGGTCGGAAAGCTGATGGTTGTGGCGCGACAACTTTTCGTTCTGTTCAACGATTTCCAGGCGCTGATTCTGTATGAAGTGATTCTGCTGCTCCAGCTTTGCGTTGATCTCGTTGCGCTTCTTCAGGTTTCGCCATTGGATAAATCCCAGAATGCTGATGAACGCGGTTACGATGATCAGGATGATGTTTTGTAAACGTTGCTGCTTGATGATTGCATCCTGACGCGCCTGGTCAACCTTCAGCAGTTCGTTTTCCTGCTCTTTGCGTTCAATCTCAATCTCAAACTGAAAGCGTTCCACCTGTCGGGCCAGGTCGAGGTCTTTGCTGGAGTCGCGGAGCACGAGGTAGTGGTTCATATTCTGCAGCGATGCCTGGGTACTTTTTTCACGTTCGCTGACCTTCCATAAATTGAAGTACGCCTCCATTTTCGAATTGAGTTCCTTGGTGCGTGCAGCGATCAAAAGCGCCTGTTCAAAAAAGCGCTTAGCCCCAGGGATATTGTTGGCGGCAAATTCGATCTGGCCCATCGTGATGAGTGCCGAAGCCTGCAAGCGGACGTTGTTCTTGTTTGTTATGACGGTCAGTCCTTCGCTGCCGATCTTCTTCGCCTGTTCGATATTGCCGTCAAGCATGTAACTGCGCGCAATGTACATTTTGATTTCGGCCAGGTTGATCTCGTCATTGATCGAATGGGCGGATGAGTCGGCCATCAAGAGGTAGTGCAGGGCTTTCTCGTGTTCGTTGATTTCCTGGTAGAAACGTCCCGTTTGTACAAAACCAGAAGTGATATCGGGCGTAGTCCCCAACTGCCTGCGAATGTTGTTTGCCTTTAAAAAGTTATTCTCGGCTTTTACATTGTCATTTTGTGAATGATAAAGTCGCGCAAGACTCTGGTAGGTATACGCCTGTCCTGTTGCATCATTGATATCTTCAAATATCGCCTGCGCATTGATAAAGTACTCATAGGCCCGCGAAAGGATACCTTGTTCAAAGAATAGCCGGCCGAGGTTATTGTTCGAATACGCTATCTGTACCGAGTCGTGATGCTGCGTAGCAATGGTCATGGCCTCTTCATATGACTCATAGGCTTTTATGCGATCGCCTTTATAGTTGTATGCCACGCCAATAAAATTGGGCGATTCCGCGAGGTCTTTTGTGAACTGCAGTTCCTTGGCCAGCGCAAAAGCTTGCTTGGAATACAGGATAGTGCTATCAGGATAGGCGGAGCGATATTCCCAGGCGAGGGCGTTCAGCGCTCGGTATTTTTCTGCCCCTGTGCTTTGGACAACTTTCGTGCGCAATTCCTGGATCAGCTGTATGTTCTGCGAATAGGCAGTGAAACTCAGACCTATAAACAGGAGAATGAGGGCGCGGTTCTTCTTCACAAGAGAGGGTTCAAAATCTATAGGTCTGCCCAAATTTAGTGTTTCAAACGCGCATTTTAAAAGACAGGTTGCGTACTTGTACGCCATCGCAAAAAAAACAGCTGTGTTTCGACGTAAGTCTTGACTTCAATCATTTTTGCTACGGCGTACTAGTACGCCATCGCAAAAATCAATTACCGATTTCCATGATAAGGACGCATATTTTTGCTACGGCGTACTAGTCGATTTCTTCAAAATTCATATCCCTGCCGTAGGTCTCATCGATGGCCCGTAACGCAATAAAGGCGACTACAATGGTCATTAGCCCTATGGCGAGCGCCCCATAGATTATCCCCAGGTGTTCCCGCAATAACCCAAAGAGCAGCGTCAATGGTACAACGGTGCCGCGGATGACATTCGGGACAGTCGTTGCAACAGTAGACCGCAGGTTGGTGCCAAACTGTTCGGCAGCAATGGTGACGAACAAGGCCCAGTAACCAATACCCACACCGACCAAGAAGCACGCGACGTAGAACATTTGCACGGAATCGGAAGGTTGAAAGAGGTAGTACACCACAAAAATCAAGGTCAGCACAATGAATATCGAAACAATTTTCTTGCGCGACTTGACTAACTGACTTGAAAAGCCGCTGATGAGGTCACCGACGGCCAGCCCGATGTAACTGAACATAACAGCGTTTCCGGCAGACACTGTGCCGCTAATGCCAATTTCTTTGGCAAACTCCGGTGAAAACGTAATGAGTATCCCGATGCAATACCAGATGGGCAAACCGATGAAGATGCAGCCCATGAACTTCTTGAATCGCTCTT
>DATHKA010000410.1:0-5469 GCA_035489615.1 Chryseolinea sp. | reverse complement strand
CATGACAAGAGGATCGGCATTTCAGGTGTAGGCGGCCAGCAGGGATTCCATTTCGTCACGCACCTTGCGCGCCTCAATGGCTGCCTTCGAGGCAAAGTCTTTGTCGCCCGATGCATAAATGATGGCGCGCGACGAGTTGACAATAAGGCCGCATTGCTTGTTCATGCCCGCCCTGGATACCTGAGCGAGATCTCCACCCTGCGCACCGACACCAGGCACCAGAAAAAAGTGTTCCGGTGCCAATGCCCTGATTTCGTGCATGCGATCGGCGCGGGTCGCGCCAATCACGTACATCAGCTGATCGGGCGTGGCCCACTCCTGCGAGCGCACGATCACCTCCTCATAAAGCTTTCGGCCATTCCCCGCTTCAAACAGCTGGAAATCGGCGCTGCCTGCGTTCGACGTGTGCGCAAGCAAGATCGCCCACTTGCCTTTGTATAGAAAAGGAGTGACCGAGTCGGCTCCCATATACGGAGCGACAGTGATTGCATCAAAGTTTAAATAATCGAAAAAAGTCTGGGCGTACAGCGATGCCGTATTGCCAATGTCGCCGCGTTTGGCATCAGCGATAGAAAATATACCGTTCGGTATATATTCCACCGTCTTTTGCAGCGACTCCCATCCTTTAGGGCCCATCGCTTCATAAAAGGCAAGATTCGGTTTATAGGCAATACAGAACTCATGCGTGGCGTCTATGATCTGCCGGTTGAATTCAAACAACGGATCCTCGGCCGAAAGCAGGTGCTTGGGAATCTTGTGAATGTCGGTGTCCAGTCCTACGCAAAGGTAGCTTCCCTTCCGCCTGATCTGTTCAAAGAGTTGCGCGCGTGTCATGTGAGCGTAGTCCGGAAGTCGAGTCGACAGAATCCCTAACGCAGGTCAATCACTTCTACACCGGGATATTTCTTGGGATCGAACGTGAAAACTGCATCTTCAATCTTCGCATTCGGCGTAAACTTGGAGATGGTGTATTTGTAGCGATTGCCTCCCTTGTCGAAAAGTGTGAAGCTTTGAATCGTTTTCTCCTTCTTGTTGATCAGCATCTTGATCTTGAAGTATTGTGTTTCTTTCTTTTCAGGAACCAGGTCGATCTCCTCACACATTACGCCGCTCTCCACGCGGTCCTGCAGATACAGGTACTTGAAATTCTTCTTGTACACTTCGTGTATTTTCGAGGGATTGACGTCTTCGGAACTTGGATCGTAGTTGTCGATGTTAACCTCTTTCGCTTCGGGGAGGTACGTCCATATGGTAGCCCCATTGTTAATTACCTCCTGCTCAGGCAGCACCATCCTGAATTTGTCGCCTTTAACCGTAATCTTCCCTTTGAACTCCTCGTTGATCTTGTCAACATCGTTGGTCAGGTTGCAGGAAATATTGGCCTCAAACGCCGGAACGGACTTGTACTTCTTGCTCATCGCGTCCAGGATTTCCAGGGCTTTGGGATCGTATTGAGCCGACGCCGCAATCGTGAACATAAGGGCGGCGCAGGCGAAGATCAGGTTTTTCATTATCGTAAACTGTGCTAAATGGTGATGCAAATTTATGCCTGGCTGTGTTTTTCCTTCAACGAAGTCAATAATTGTTCCAAACTATATTCGTCTTTGATCAAAACTTCACGGGCCTTGCTGCCCTCGAAGGCGCCAACGATTCCGGCTGCCTCCAACTGGTCGATGAGTCGACCAGCGCGGTTGTAGCCCAGTTTAAGCTTTCGCTGTATCAGGGAGGTGCTGCCCTGCTGATGCATTACGATCAGTTTTGCAGCTTCCTCGAACAGCACGTCACGCTCGGAAAGATCCACGCTGGACGGGCCTGTTTCTTCATCACCCTCGAACTCTGGAAGCAGGTAGGCGGAGTCGTACCCACGCTGGGAACCTATAAATTCGCAAACTTTTTCGATTTCTGGCGTATCCACGAAGGGACATTGCAGGCGGATCACATCCGACCCGGACGAGAGAAGCATGTCGCCCTGCCCCACCAACTGATCCGCACCACCGGAATCGAGAATGGTCCGTGAATCGACCTTTGATGTTACACGGAAGCTGAGACGCGCAGGAAAGTTGGCCTTGATCACACCCGTAATGACGTTAACCGAGGGACGCTGTGTGGCCACCACCAGGTGAATGCCAATAGCGCGCGCAAGCTGAGCCAGACGCGCGATCGGCGTTTCCACTTCCTTACCCGCCGTCATCATCAGGTCGGCGAGTTCGTCGATCACCAGGACAATGTAAGGCAGGAAGCGATGGCCTTCCTTAGGATTCAGTTTGCGCGAAACAAACTTCGTATTGTATTCTTTCAGATTGCGCGCCCCTGCATCCTTGAGAATCTCATAGCGATTCTCCATTTCAATGCAGAGCGAGTTCAACGTGTGAACCACCTTGCGCGTGTCGGTGATGATGGCCTCTTCACTGTTTGGCAGCTTCGCCAGGTAATGGCGCTCCAGCTTGCTGTACAGCGACATCTCAACTTTTTTCGGGTCAACCAGCACGAACTTCAGCTGCGAAGGATGCCGCTTATAAATGAGCGAAGTGAGAATAACATTTAACCCCACAGACTTACCCTGACCGGTAGCCCCTGCCACCAGCAAGTGAGGCATCTTTGCCAAGTCGATCACCAGCACCTCGTTCGATATCGTCTTACCCAGCGCTACGGGCAGTTCCTTGTCTGTCTTCGCAAATCCCGGCGAACCGAACACGGAGCGAATGCTCACCATCTCGCGGTTCTTGTTCGGCACTTCAATACCGATTGTACCCTTACCGGGAATAGGTGCGATAATACGAATTCCCAATGCCGAAAGGCTAAGAGCGATATCATCTTCGAGGTTCTTGATACGCGAAATCTTGATACCGGCATCCGGTACGATTTCGTATAACGTCACCGTTGGCCCGATGGTCGCCTTGATACTTTGAATGCCAATTTTGAAATTGACGAGCGTGGCAACAATCCGGTCTTTATTCTGATTAAGCTCATCCTGCGTAACGCCTGCCTTACCCGTATCATATTCGTTCAGCAACTCCAAAGGCGGAAATTTGAAACCGGCGAGTTCCAGCGTGGGATCGTAAAGGCCCTGCTCCTGAACCAATTGTTCGGCCAGTCTATCGGTCTCTACCGTCTCCTCCACCACAAACAATGGCTCTGTCTTTTCCTTTGCTTTTTCTTTTCTGGGTTCAATGCGCAACTCGGGCCGGTCCGGCGTCTTCCGCACATCCAGATTTATTTCGCTTGCTGGTGGCACTACTAATGGCGGTACATCGACTGGCTGAACCGATGTCTTGGCAACGACCGACTCGTTAGTCAATACTTCATCGGATGGCCAGTTGTCCTTATCGTCGATGTAAGTCGTAAACAAAGAATCATCGCCATCGTTAGGCGTATCGAGAATGGCATCATTGCCCATCGGTTTGGGATCCCTCACAAACAGGGGAATACTCGTTACGTTAAAGAAGAAAATAATAAATATGAACAGCGACATGATCAGTATGAGGAACGTACCCCATCCGAACAACCCATCACTGAGCACAGCCAGGTGATATCCCAGGCCGCCGCCTAGAAAACTCCACTCGCTGATGCCATCATTAATCATGGTCATATAGCCCAGCAACAGGCTTAGCCACAATCCTGAAAACAGCGTAAGAATCGTAAATGAAAAGATACGGATCGGTTCGCGATTGAAAACGATCTTGAATCCAATAAGAAACGCGAGCGGGGGAATAAAGAAGGCCGCTACACCGAACCAACGGAAAATGAAGTAGTGCGACGTCATCGCGCCGTAGTACCCCAACCAGTTCTGGGCTTCCTTCCCGGAATCAATCATGCTCAGGTCGCGCGCTTCAATCACGCTCTGGTCGGCCTGCCCCGTAAACAGGTAAGACAGAAACGACAGCATGAGATAGACCGATAAAAGGAGGAAGAAAAAACCGGAAACAAGTCTCAGCCGTGGGTCCTTCAAAAATCCGAATCCAAATTTGGACTTTACTTTGGATGATCCCCTGCTCTTCTTCTCCTTCTCTGGCTTCTTGAATGTATTTGACTTATAAGTATTCTGTGCCATTCTCCTTAATCCCGCAAAACTAATTAAAAAGTTGGTTTGATTTATCGCGAGAGAGAGATAACTGCTGCTACGGCAATCGTCATCGACCCCTCCGTGGACCGAACTGCTCTTTCCGGCCGTATAAGCAACCCCGACAGTCATTAGTACGCCGTAGCAAAAATAGACGTACAGCCCCTGGCTAAACCAAAGTGAACCGATGGATTATCCTCGGCATGCGTGTACCAGTATTTTTACGATGGCGTACCGGCATGTCTCGTTATGAGAACGTCGGCAGGTGTCACGATGCCGAAGTCGATAGCCGTACAAATTGAATTGGTTTTATGATCGCGATGCCCATCCGTGATCAACGACGGGAATGAATGATCCGTGTGTTCCCTGAAAAAAGTTTAGGTGATCGGAATGATTTTATATACTTTCAAATCGGATTTTAACTTTTTCCTGCATGAGCGATTTTACTCGGCACGGCAAGTCCGCTGTTATCCTTTTATTATTCATCTCATTCGCCTACCGGCTTACGGCGCAGTCTGAAACGCACCGGACCGATGCGTGGGTTCCAGACAATAGTGTAGCACGGGTAGAACACGCCAATGGCTATACCATGATATCGGGGTCATTTACATCCATCGGAGGGTACTCTGGAGGAGCCGCCTATACCGATATGGCTACCGGAAAGTCGATCGACGAAGGAATGCCTAAAGTAAACGGCGAGGCTTACGACATTGTTCCGGATGGCAACGGGGGCTGGTACATAGGCGGATATTTCGAGTCGGTAGATACCGTTAAGGTGCGAAATCTGGTGCACGTCAAAGGCGACAAGACGGTTGACCGTACCTGGAAACCGAATCCTGATTCCTCTCCTGCGGTATTGAAAGTGAGCGGTTCGACGTTGTATGTGGGTGGGTATTTCAACGAGATCGCCGGACAAACGAGAAGGTATCTGGCATCTTTCAATATTACAACGGGTGCACTAAACGCCTGGAATCCCGATCCGAACAGCTACGTCGAGGACATCGAACTATCGGGCACCAATGTTATTGTTGGAGGCTCGTTCACGATGATCGGGGCGGTCGTGAGAACGCGTCTCGCTGCGGTCAATACCACTACCGGAACGCCGACAACCTGGGCGCCGAGTATCAACGCACAAGTAACGGCAATTGCACTGGATGGCACAGGCGTGTTTATCGGAGGATACTTTACCAATGCGGGTGGACTCGCGCGTGCCGGAGTCGCGCGCATCGATCTCACGACGGGCAATGCTACGACACCCGTTCTGAATCTTGATAGCTCGGGTTCTATATACGACCTCGAAATAGCTGGCGGCACGCTTTATCTCGCCGGATATTTCGTCTCTGTGAATGGCGTTGCCCGGAATCATGTGGCGTCGATAACCCTAGCTACGTCCACGATAACTACCCTGA
>DATHKA010000409.1:0-7052 GCA_035489615.1 Chryseolinea sp. | reverse complement strand
ACGAAAGATTTAAAACATCTTTCGATACCATATCCTTGCTAACCGGAGAAGAATTTTTCCAACGGTTGGTTGCGCAAATCAGTTCATCGCTCGATGTTGACACGGTTTGGATGGCAGAATACCATGTGGAACAGAATGCCATGTCGACGATGACTTTCCTGCACAAGGGAACGTACATGACCAACATGTCTTACCTTATTGAAGGTACGCCCTGCGAGGCGATTGTTCAATCGCGCGAGATGGTCCATTACCCGCGGTGCATTCGCGACCTGTTCCCCAGTAACCATAGTATGTTGGCCAGATTTTCGAGCGAAAGCTATGTCGGGGCATCCCTGCAGGATGCTTCGGGCGCCGTAATTGGTAGCGTGGCAATATTGCGCAGTCAACCCATTCCGCTTACCGATGCCATCCATCACATATTGAGCATCATTAAGTCGCGCACGGAGTCTGAACTCGTCCGGTTTAAACGTGAACGCGAGGTTCGTGCACGCGAAAACCAGTTGATCGGACTCATCAATGGCGTACAGGACCTACTCATCAACGTAAATCAACGCGGTCAGATCCTGATGGCCAATGCAACCGCTGAGTCGCAGCTCCAGATCGATTCGTCGTCGATGGTCGGTATGCCGATCGCTACCTTCCTCACGGATGCCAGTAAGAGCAAGGTTCTGACAGCGATCGAAGCACTCATGTCGACAGGCCGTCGCTATGGATGGCTGGATGGCGACCTGGTGTTGCTGCCACGAGCAGGCGACGCCTTTGAAGCTGAAGGAACGTTGAGTCGCTATGAACTGGATTCGAAGGTATACTATGCACTCGTATTGCGCAGGAAGGTGGACAGGTCAGACGGGAATAAGGTCGACGACTTGATTCACCAGACAGAACACCTGGGAGAAGAACTGGAGGAACTCCAACAAGCCTGTCAACTTATTGGTGAAAGCCAGGTCATGAAACGACTGCTGCAAAATATTTACATGGTGGCAAACACCAACGCTACTGTCCTAATCAATGGCGAAACCGGTACCGGTAAGGAATTGGTAGCGCAGCACATTCATCAGTCGAGCCATCGCAGAAACAAACCGATGATTGCCGTCAACTGCGGAGCCATTCCCGCCAACCTGATAGAAAGTGAATTCTTTGGACATGCAAAAGGGGCGTTCACAGGAGCAACTTCGGAGCGAAAAGGAAGATTTCAACTGGCGCACGGTGGAACAATCTTCCTTGACGAAATTGGTGAACTCCCACCTGAGCTACAGGTAAAACTTTTACGCGTCATTCAAGAGGGAGAGTTTGAACCGGTAGGAAGTTCTCGAACCGTGAAGGTAGACGTCCGGATCATAGCCGCAACGCATCGAAACCTGTTCCAGCTCTGCTGCGAGAACCTCTTTCGCCAGGATCTATACTATCGACTAAATGTTTTTCCCATTGAAGTTCCCCCACTTCGCGAACGAAGGGAGGACATTGCCCTCATCGCGCAAAAGTTTATGGACAAGCAGGCGAAACGTCTGAACAAGACCTTCGATAAACTCAATGAAATGCAACGCGGCATTCTAACCGGTTATCGCTGGCCGGGTAATGTGCGCGAGTTGCAAAATGTCATTGAACGAGCGGTAATTATTTGTCAGCGGGGACAAATTGACCTGACCCCTATTCTTCGCCAGGTACCGACAAAGGCCGAGGTAAAGACAGAACAACGAATTCTGACGCGGAAGGAATTCTTGGAATTTGAAAAGCAGAATATCGTTCGCGCCCTGGAGGCAGCTAATTGGAAAGTGTCGGGCAAAGATGGTGCTGCGTCTCTGTTAGACATGGTGCCGTCAACACTCAGTTCGAGGATAATCGCCTTGGGGATCACGTTATCCAGGCGGCAAGCAGGTGCGGAATAAGCGGCATCTGTGCCGATGTCTCCAATGACCCGCTGCAAAGATCCGTTCCCAGAGATCAAAAAAACATCCGTTGTAAGGAAACATCATTGTTCGAAAGGACGAACAAGAGAATGATCATTCCCACGATAACGCCCGAAACCAAGAGCACCGTCCGGTATTCCTTTAGCTCGTTATGATTTGCCTGATCTTTCATAGAGAGTCTTTTTTGACGCTCTATATCATGCGTAGTGCCACATCATAAGAAACTGTACAACAGATGTTTAGCACCTTGATGCCCTGACGATATTTCGTAATTCCTGAAAATTCGTAAGCGGTTCTGATGGAATCTCGCAACGCAAGCTGCGCGGATCCAGGCGAGCGTTGTGCCCGGAACTTTGCCGGGAAACGGTGAATAGTACCAGGACCGTTGCCCTGGTACTTGAAAATTTGCACTACTTAAAGAATGGATAGCCGGGTGTGGCATACTTCTTCATCCCTTCCTCATTAATATCCACGCCGATGCCGGGCTTCTCCGAAAGTGTAATGAACCCATTTTCTACCATCGTGCCATCGTACTTAACGATCTCCTTAAACATCGGATCCGTGTGAAAATACATCTGCCACTCCAGGATCATGAAGTTCGGTACGGAAGCACAAACATGGCAGGATGCCATTGCCCCGAGAAATGACGCGACCATATGCGGAGCGAAAGGAACGTAGTAAAGGTTGGCCAGGTTGGCAATCCGCTGACCTTCTCCCAGACCTCCGGCTTTTTGCAGGTCGGGCATAATAATATCTACGGCCCCAATCTCCAGCAACCTCCGGAAACCATAGGCGAGGTATAGATTTTCTCCGGCACAGATTGGCGTCGAGGTGGAGTCTGCAATGATCTTGTATGCTTCGGCATTTTCTGCCGGGATGGGTTCTTCCAACCACATCAGGTTAAGGTGCTCAAGCCGCTTGGCAATTTGCTGACCTGTTACAGCGTCGTAACGGCCATGCATATCACAACAGATATCGATGTCGGGTCCAACGGCCTCCCTGGCGGCGGTCACCTGATCGACCATTCGTTTCATCTCCCCGGGGCTAGCCGTCCAGTTGTAAAGGTCATACTTCGCAGGATCATTGCGTTGGTCAAGGTCGAACTTGATCGCGTTGAAGCCCATCTTTTTTGCCTCCGTAGCGGACTTGGCAAAGTCTGCGGGAGTGGGCAGGTTCTGTTGATACAAAGCCGTATCACAGTACACGCGGATCTTGTCGCGAAACTTCCCCCCCAACAATTGATAGACGGGCACGCCGAGGGCCTTGCCGGCAATATCCCATAGCGCCGTTTCGATTGCCGACAATACACCAATGTACATTCCTGCTTGCGCGCCTTCGAATATCCCCGACTTCCGCAGGTCCTCGAAGAGGCGGTGAACATTCAACGGATTTTTCCCCTTCAGGCGTATCTCCAGCAACTTGACGAAATGATAGGTGCCTGCAACTGAATCTGCGCCTTCACCGACACCATAAATGTCCTGATTGGTCTTTATCCGGACAAACAGTCCGTGACCGAACCGGATGTAAGCGCATTGCACTTCGGTGATCTGCAAGTCAGCTGGCTTCGAATACATCGGTGATCTTTCTGCCGCTTGTTTAAGTCCGTCTCCGAATGTTGCCAGAGGGGCAAAGGCAGCTCCGGCGGTGATGGCCTTTTTAAAGAAGTTTCTTCGCGTATTATTTTGTACCATGATATTTAGTCATTTGAATGTGTTCGGTTTGTATAGGTTCAGTTTGACAAGTCTGTTACCACGTTTGGCGCCTACCAGGTACGTTGCTTAAGAAGCTCTTGTATCTGTTCCTTGGGCACCGGCAGTTTATCCATGTTGGCATTCAACCATTGGGAGAAATCCTTTTCGATCTCGTCCGACCAGCGCGAGTCGATCTGTCCCGGCGTATACTTTTGTTCACGCAGCCGTTGATGTCCAAACATGTCGCGCAGGCGGACGATCTCCGAAGTCTTCACAATCTTTTCGGCCAGGTGCGGAGGAATGAAGATCACACCACCATCCCTGCCGAGCACAACATCACCGGGCATGACCGTCGCCCCACCGATGCGCGTCGGCGTATTGATCCCGACCAGTGTAGTGTTCAGTTGTCCTTTCGGATCGTTTAAATGATGAGAAGGGTGATAGGTGCGAAAGAACGAGGTGAATGAACCAATCTCCTTCAGGCCGTTGATGTCGCGTATAGCCCCATCGTAAACAATGCCGTTGCCGGTCTTGGCATAGATCGAATTTCCAAGATTGTCGCCAATCGTGGGACCGTCTTCATGGGCACCAAACTGATCAACGACGTATACGTCACGCCTGGTGAGCATGTCGATGGGCCAGGAATTTTGAGATTTCACGCGTTTGTCGCGGTTGTGCCCGCGGTCGTCAATCACCTGGTGGATATCCGGCCGGCCGGGCATAAACATCGCCGTTATCGCACGCCCCACCAGCACGCTGTCGGGATTGATCATCATCCAGCCATCTTCATACTGGTGCTTGTAGTTTTCATTTCGAAGTACCGCCCAGGCTTCTTCAAGGGTTACGAGCTTCATCCGATTGAGAATGGCATCGGGCACTTTGGGTCGCCCGTCAGGATAGCGCTCACCCTTCCACTCGGGTGTCAGAAACAGGAGTTCATCTTTTGAAATCTGCTGCGCTATTGCATGGAAGCAAGAAGTCAGCAACAAAACAATCAGGGATAACCGTTTGAGATAGATCATAAGGCATGAGCATGTTTATGATTGAAAGATTTGAAGTAGTTATAATCGAATGTGTTTCTTCTCTTTGGCCTAATGGCGGCGATTCAGGGGCACTTCCGGTTCATGGTCATTACCCTGCCCGGCCAGCGGTCGGGCGCGCCACCATAGCGCCAGGGACGATCCCGTGATGTTCATCACGGGCGCGAAGATCGCTGGCGCCAAACCCACTGTTGAAAGTTTTCCCATTGCCATCGCCAGGCTGGAGCCGAGACCGGCGTTTTGTAATCCCACTTCTATGGCAATCGTTCGACAATCGCGTTCGTTGAGTCGCAGGAGACGGGCCGCCCAATATCCGAGAAAGTATCCGCTGATATTGTGAAGCAGCACGGCACCGACCAGCGAGATGCCTACCACCAGCAGCGCATCGCGTCCTGCCGAAGTGATCACGACAATGATCAAACCGATTGCGACCATCGAAAGGATGGGCATGATGTCGTCCAGTATTTTGAATCTCCCATGCAGGAAGTAATTAAACACTAGCCCGGCCGTTACAGGAATGATTACGATCTTGGTGATGTCCCATACCATGGACCAGAAGTCGATGGTGACATATTGCCCGGCGAGCAATTGCATGAACAGCGGCGTAACAAATGGCGCAATGAATGTAGAGATAGCCGTTAGCGTAACCGACAACGCGAGATTTGCCCGCGCCAGGTACGTCATCACATTCGAAGCGAGTCCGTTCGGACAACTGCCAATGAGCACGATTCCTGCCGCCACTTCGTCGGGGAATGAAAAGAGCTTCGTAATCGTAAAGGCTACCAGGGGCATGATGATATAGTGACAAAGCACGCCGGCGATCACTCCTTTCGGCATCTTGACAACCGCCGCAAAATCTTTTAAGCTCAGGCCCGTGCCCATACCAAACATGATGATTTGCATGAGGGGAACGATCAGCTTCGACAGCTTGAAGTCACCGACGGACACGAAATAGTGGGGATAATACATCGACAGGCTTACCGCCGCGAATATCATCACCGTGAACGAGTAGCCCTTCAATAATTCATATTGACGAAAACCCAGTGCGAGCATCACAAAGGACAACATCAAGAGCCAGCCAGCGTATTCATGTTTGCCCAGGACGGTGACAACGGTGTAAGTGATCAGAAGAATTCCTGCGATTAGAAATTGGATATAGCGCTTTGGCATCCGTGTGCGTTCGTTTGTTGTCTCTAATAATCTTTAGTGATACGCCGGCAACCCGTCGACGTATAGTGAGGCCGTTAACGATGCGGGCCGGGTGAAAAAAAACCTGGAGCGAGGGGCTCCAGGTTTTTACAGCACGTTGAATTATTGTGCCCAATACAATTTTACGCCTAATTCATCTTTGCCGCCCATGGCTTGAACAGCCGCTGAATAATTTTCTGTATTTACCAGACTTTCGGACGGAGGGTAAGTCAGGCGATTGATCCAGTCAACAACCTTTCCCGAATAAGGATTGGTCAGGAACAGGGGAGTTGCTGCCGCCGGGTTAGGCGTCCGATAACTTCTTTGTTCCATACCTACGCGCCGGAAATTTGCCCAGCATTCATTCCCATTGAGGAAGCTGGCAATCCAGTATTCATAGTTGATTTCATTGACGCGCGAATCCGCAAGGCCCGCGCCGGTGGGTGCAGCGCTAAACGCAACGGTCCTTGCCGCAACATAGGTCACGATGTCGCCGGCCGCCACTGCAGAGGCAGCTCCATAGCCTGCCATCTGGGTCATATGCGCCGTTATGCCAGCAGCAAAGTATGCAGTTGATGTTCCGCTGACCGCAGCGATGCCTCTTTCAACCGCTTCGGCCAGAAGCAGATTGTTCATGCTGGCTGTTGCCAGATACATGGGAGAGGAGCGGCTCACCACTCTCGTGCGGTCCGCCTGGCTGAAAGCATAGCGATTACCACCACCAGGCAGTGTGGCGCCGGAAACATCGGCTGTTGCATCTGTGCTTCCCATAGGCATACCGTATTGATTCGCCGCCAGGAAAGTTGCGTTGGCCGTGCCACCTGAATACACCTGGGCAGGACCAGAGTTAGCGCCCACATATCTCACAGCCAATGCGGGAAGCCTTGGGTCATTGTTGGCCTTAAGTGCATCGACAAAGGGTTTTGCGAGATAAAAGTTCGCGGCCTCGGTACCATTGAAAGTGTTACCCACGCCATTAATAAAGTTTGCGTCGTGGCGGATCACTGCATTGTCGGCGTTGTCCAGAATGACGCCACCGGCAAACGCCGCAGCAACAACAGATGCGGCCTTGGTGGCATTTGCGTTTATGAGCCTCATTCCTGCGCGCAGCAAAAGTGAGTTACCGAACTTTTTCCACTTGGCGATGTCGCCGCGATAAAGTACATCAGAAGGTTCTACTTTTCCCGCTGGGTCCAATGCGCCTACCGCTGCCGTTAGCTCGCTAA
>DATHKA010000408.1:0-7764 GCA_035489615.1 Chryseolinea sp. | reverse complement strand
CGCCTGTGAGTGCACTTATTCATGCAGCAACCATGGTTACGGCTGGCGTCTACATCATTGCACGTACGCATGTCATCTTTGAGCTAGCGCCCCTGGCGCAACAAACGGTCGCCGTGGTGGGTGCGCTCACGTTGTTATTGGCGGGGTGCAGTGCGATGACGCAATACGACCTGAAAAGAATTCTGGCGTACTCAACCATCAGTCAGATTGGCTATATGTTTTTAGCGCTGGGAATTGGCGCCTGGTCCGCCGCCATATTTCACTTTATGATTCACGCCTTTTTCAAGGCGTTGCTTTTCCTCGCGGCAGGTACGGTGATTGCGCTGTTGCACCACGAACACAATATCTTTCGGATGGGCGGGCTTCGCCGGAGCATGCCGGTGGTATACTGGACGTTCCTCATCGGCGCCGCGTCGCTGGCAGCCATACCGTTGATATCCGCTGGTTTCTATAGCAAAGATCAAATCCTCTGGCTTGCCCTGGCCAGCAAGCAAGGCAACGGTTGGCTTTTCACCGCCGCGTTGCTGGGTGCATTCATCACCGCTATCTACACGTTCAGAATGGTGTTTGTCGTCTTCTGGGGCGAGGAAAAGACTCATCCAGCTCACCATGCCGGGACCGCCATGACCATACCGTTAATCGTATTGGCCTGCCTGTCCGTCGTCGGTGGATTCATCGAGCTGCCACATACGCTCGGTCACGTTCAGCTCTTCACCGACTTCCTCAAACCCGTGTTGCCAGAGGTTGCCCTTAACCAGGCGCTGATCCATGACGAATGGATCGTGCAAATCGGTGCAGCAGTCCTTACCATTGGGGGCATCTATATAGCCTATCTGTTTTACATTCAGCAACCCCACCTCATACCGCCCGTCCGAACTTATTTCAGCGGACTTCATACTTACTGGTTCGTGGGATGGGGATTTGACTGGCTCTACAATGGACTTTTAGTCTGGCCATTTGTGCGCATCGCATCGATCAACAAGAATGACGTGGCGGATCGATTAGCGGACGGCACAGTGGCAATAGCCAATTACTTTCACCGCGCATTCGCATGGACACAAAGCGGGATCATGCGATGGTATATGATGGGGATCGTGATCGGTACGATCATGGTTGTCACGATTTCACTTCTGATCAAAACATAAAAACAACATCCGCTATGGTACTCGTTTGGCTAATTGTGGTGTTGATGGCGGGAGGGCTACTCGCGTGGATGTCCAACACCTTACATCGGGATTTACCACGCTGGATCGCGCTGGTCACTATGATCGTTGGGCTGTTGTTAACAGTCATGTTGTGGTGGCAATACCGCGCAAGCGCATTCACTGTCGGAGCAGATGGATGGCTGGAAACCTATTCGGTGTCCTGGATACCGGAATTCGGCATCAGTTTCAGCCTGGCCCTGGACGGGTTGAGCCTGCTCATGCTGATGTTGAGCTTTTTCCTCGGGGCAATGGCCGTGTTGATTTCGTGGAATGAGATCAAAGACCGGGTGGGGTTTTTCCATTTTAACCTGTTGTGGGTCCTTGCTGGTATTTGTGGCGTATTCCTCACCATGGATCTTTTCCTGCTTTACTTCTTTTGGGAGGTGATGATAATTCCCATGTATTTCCTTATCGGCATATGGGGTCATGAGAACAGACGCTATGCCGCGTACAAGTTTTTTATCTATACACAAGCCAGCGGATTGCTGATGTTATTGTCAATTCTCGCATTATACTTTGTGCACGGTAGCGCTACCGGTCAGTATACCTATGACTACCGACTGCTGTTGGGCACGAACATGGATCCGGATACTTCACGATGGATCATGCTGGGCTTCATGGTGGCATTTGCTGTCAAGTTGCCGGTTGTCCCGTTGCATACGTGGCTGCCCGACGCTCACTCTCAGGCGCCAACCGCTGGCAGTCTCATCCTGGCCGGCTTGCTGTTGAAGACCGGTGCTTATGGCATTTTGCGATTCGTCATTCCGCTCTTTCCGGCGGCTTCACACGAGTTGGCACCCTGGATGATGGCGTTGGGAGTTCTCGGCATTTTATACGGCGCCATACTGGCATTCGCGCAGACGGATCTGAAACGGCTGGTTGCTTACACGAGTGTCAGTCATATGGGATTCGTGATGCTGGGAGCATTTTCGTTTAATGAGCTGGCCTTGCAGGGGGTGGTGATGCAAATGATTACGCATGGAATCAGCACCGGCGCGCTGTTCCTCATCGCAGGGATATTGTCCGATAGAATCCACACCCGTGACATCGAACGCATGGGTGGCTTTTGGAACAGTATGCCCCGTCTTGGCGGAATCTCGTTGGTATTCGTGATGGCGTCACTGGGTTTGCCGGGACTCGGGAACTTCGTTGCGGAATTCCTCACGTTGATCGGGGCGTGGCAGGCCCATCGACTGCTAACCGTGCTGGGAGCAATAGGCGTCGTTGGCGCAACCATTTATTCCCTCAGAATTATGCAACGGGTGTTCTATGGGGCACAGCCTTTGCACCAGAGTTATCAATTACCAGACCTGTCGCTCCGGGAGAAACTGATCATGATTCCTATGGTAGTGCTGATCATTGTCCTGGGAATAATGCCCCAATATGCGCTGGATACGTCTCGGGCCGCAGTAGTGGCTATACTGAAAGGCGATCGAGCCATTGACCATGACGCGCCAACGGCGACAATAAAGCAAGGAGGTACCCATGACTAGAGCCGATTTTCTCCATGTTGTTCCGCTGTTCATCCTGACCAGCGCTTCAATTCTCATTCTGTTTTCGATTGCCGTGAAGCGCAATCACAAGGTGATCTATGTGATCACAACGGTATCCCTATTGGCTGATCTGTTCTTTGTACTCAACGTGAGTGCGAAAACGACGAATTGGATTGAACCATTGTTTGTGTTCGATGGTTTCGGAACGTTCAACGTCGCCCTCATACTCGCCATCGCCCTGGCCGTCACTATGCTGTCGTACGCCTATTTTGAGCAAAGGGAAGAAAGGAAAGAAGAATATTATATCCTGTTGATCCTGGCGACCCTGGGCTCCATCGTACTCGTAATCAGTAAACATTTCGTATCGGTGTTTTTGGGTCTGGAGATCCTGAGTGTTTCCCTTTATTCGATGATCGCCTATCTGCGCAAGCGGGAACGCTCCGACGAAGCAGGAATCAAATATCTGATCCTTGCAGCCTTCTCGTCTGCCTTTCTTTTGTTCGGCATGGCGCTGGTGTATACCGTTGTGGGAGCGATGGAGTTTGGTGCGATTGCCCAGTATCTGTCTAACCACCCTGTTATGCCCCTCATGCTCCTGATGGGCATCGGCATGATGATCGTAGGTATTGGCTTTAAGCTGGGAGTGGTGCCTTTTCATATGTGGACGGCAGATGTGTATGAAGGCGCTCCGGCCCCGGTTACTGCGTTCATTGCCACCGTGTCGAAGGGAGGCATGGTAGCGCTGCTCGTGCGCTTCTTTACTCAGGTAAACGGGCATCACGAATCCATCCTCACAATCTTCACGGTTGTCGCTATAGCGTCTATGTTCACGGGTAACTTCCTGGCATTACAGCAGACGAATGTGAAAAGGATACTGGCGTATTCGTCCATCTCGCATATCGGCTACCTTTTGGTGGCGTTTCTGGCCGGTGGATCCTTAGGTATTGAGGCCGTGAGCTTTTACCTGGTCGCCTATTTTATCACGACAACAAGCGCATTCGGTATCGTAGCCGGCCTGTCGGACAAGGATCGCGACGCGGAACGGATCGAAGACTACCGTGGATTATTCTGGAAACGACCCTGGACTGCGGCTATTTTTACCACCATGTTGCTGTCGTTGGCGGGCATTCCGCTTACGGCAGGCTTTATTGGAAAATTCTATATCCTGGCGGCGGGCGTTAGCACCCACCATTGGCTGCTGGTTGTGATGCTCGTGCTGAATAGTGCGATCGGACTGTACTATTACATCAAACTGATTGCGGTCATGTTCGAAAGGCAAGCAGAACCTGCAAGCGACACATCAACGGAACTGCATCCCTATTTTTATGCCGTCAGTGGGATAACTATGACAGCGCTGACATTGACCTTGCTATGGATGGGTATCTATCCTCATGGTATGATCAGTTTCATTCGAACGTTTATAGCGAGTTACTAAGACCTACCCTGTCAAGCTGTGCGTAATGGATTTCTTCGTGGCAATCCTGAGAATCGTCCGATAACCACCCGGCTACCTGACAGCTTTCTTTATACTATCTTAGCCCGATGCGAATGAAGCAGTAAATGAAAAAGAGACCTTCAGTCAAGAAAGAAGCGCCGGTATATTCTATGCAATCGTTCGGTCCAAAGGCAGACTGGACCGATTTTTACATTGAGAAATTCAGAGACCACGTTGAAGCGCACCCGTTTATTGGCAAACCTCATAAACACGACTTTTACCTCATCCTGTTCATTCTGAGCGGTGGCGGGACCCACACCATCGATTTCAACACTTATCCCATGAATGCCGATTCGATATACCTGATGACACCTGGCCAGGTGCACACCTGGAATCTGACAGCGAAGACTGACGGATACGTTGTATTCTTTACCAAGGCCTTTTACCAAATGCAAATGATCGAAAGCAATCTGCTGGAGTTTCCCTTTTACCACGCGCTTGCAGCTTCACCGGTCATTCATGTTCCGCAGCGCGAGCCGGTAGATTTCATATTTAAACGTATGCTCCACGAATACACGACGGCTGCCCAGCCAGCGCTACGAATTCTGAGGGCCTATCTGGATGTGCTTCTTCTGGAGACAGCCAAATATTATCGTTCGGAAAGCACCGGAGCGACCCATGCCATGACGTACAAGCTTCGAAGGCTTGAGCAGCTTATCGATGAGCATTTCATCACACTGAAGCGACCGGCCGATTATGCCGACCTGATGAACCTGGCTCCGGCCTACCTCAACAGCATTTGCAAAAACAATCTGGGGAAGACATTGACCGAGCTGATTCAGGCCCGAACCATGCTTGAGGCGAAGCGACTGCTGGCTTATTCCGATCTTCACGTAAATGAGCTGGCCACGCGGCTTGGGTTCTCCGATACATCCTATTTTAGCCGATGGTTCGGAAAGTACGCTGGACATAAACCGGAGGAATTCCGCAGCTCCCAGTTGCCTTCGCGCTAAACGCGCCAATTTTTTTATGCCCGTGCAGCGACCGGGCCAATCTTACTTATGAAAGGGGCTTCTAATTATCACTGAACTGTCCTGTTTAAAAACTGATTTGTATCGAGTTTGTGAGGCGGTCTGCCGTTATACTAGCAGAACAAAATTTATCCTACCATGATCAGCAAGGGAACGAAATTATACAGCGTTTTGCATCAAAAATGCCCGCAATGCCAGGAAGGTGACATGTTCAAACACGGGGTGCTGAGCACAAAGTTTATGCAGATGCATCACAACTGCCCCGCCTGCGGGTTCGACTTCATTCAGGAGCCATCATTCTATTTTGGCGCCATGTATTTTAGCTATGCCATTCAGGTGGTGGTGTTCACCCTGGTGTATGTTCTGCTCCGGTATACATTTGATCCCAGCGAATGGACGTATATCATTTGGATGATCGCAGCAGTAGTGGTCATACTACCGTTGAACTTTCGATGGTCGAGACTGGCGTGGATAAATCTCTTTGCCAGCTACCGGCCAGGCTCGGTCCGCAAGTCGGATAGGGTTGCCTAGATGGGAGCAGTTGATGCCGTAAATTTACCGAAGGATAGTTGGTTTCCCGGAGGAAACTGATGGCTTTTTCGCGAGACAAATCCGCGGATTTTGCGTTGTATATTGAAATGATAAAGTCTTCAAACTACTAACATGACAATTATGACAATAAAGAGAAAGTCCAGCTGGATCTATACACCTCCGTCTCAACCGGGGTTCCTGGGTCATGGGCATATTGCCCGTCCGGTTATTCAATCAGATTATGCGCAAAGTGATCCAGTCATTATCCTGATGGATGATATGCTCGACAAAAAGGATGACGAGCCCGCTGGAGGTCCACATCCTCACGCCGGGTTTGAAACGGTAACGCTGCTGCTCGAAGGCACGCTGGGGGAGGGACCTCATGCCATGACCGCCGGCGATTTTGAAATGATGACCGCAGGGAAGGGTATCATCCACACAGAAGTTATTACCAAAAAAGAGAAATTCAGGTTGCTGCAGTTGTGGCTTAATCTGCCGAAAAGCCAAAGGCAGGCAATACCAAGAGTTCAAAGGCTAAAGGCGGAACATGTGCCCGCGCGAACCGCGGATGGCGCTACCGTTAGGGTCTACAGCGGCACGTTTGCCAACTTGATTTCGCCCATCCAAAATTATACACCTGTCATTATTGCAGAAATAACGATGCGGCCAGGCGCCGTGTTGAACGAATTGATTCCGGCAAATTTCAACACGTTCCTCTACGTAATCAGCGGAAGTGTACGGATAGGACAGAGCGAAGAGCAGGTTTTGAACGATCAGGTGGCCTGGCTTGATCGACATGCAGAAAGTGAAACGAGTGAATTGTCACTGACTGCAGGCGAAAACGGCGTTCGCATTATACTCTACGGCGGTGAGCCACAGCATCATGATATTGTTACGCATGGCCCCTTCGTTGCGGATTCACTGGATGCGATCAAACAGCTGTACGCAGATTTCCGACATGGTAAAATGGAGCATATCTCGGAGGTTTCAGAGGAGCAGAAGGCAGTTTACTAAATGCCCGATCGCACCTGGGCACGCTTGATGGTGCATGAACGGCCGGAATTACTTCATTAAAATTGAAATGCACTATCCTGGTACGCGACCCTATCGCCGGTGTGCGTCAGCAGAATCCAGGAACCCAGCCGCCTGGATTTTTGTCGTCGAGGGTTCTGCGTGTTACGGCTGCGTATATCCCATCCAGTGGCGTCGGAGGTGAGGTAAATCACTATTTTTACCTTCTACTATGTCGCGCGCAGGGACAATTTTAACATTTCTCACAATGGCCTGTTTGTGGGCTGTACCGGTGTTTTCTCAACAGCAGATTCTGCAGAAAGAGACCGTACACCTCAGGAACGGCGGTGATAGGGAATGGACTGCATTTGCGGAACGGGCCGATCCGGAACTGAAATTGATTTTTTCCGCGCAAGCGGGGGTCTTGGATCACACGCTTGAGTTCACACAAACAGACGTCAAACAACCGTGGCGTGTACTGGTCAATAGCAAGGATATTGGCGCATTGGTGCAGGATGAGAAGCGACTTACCACGTATCTTAGAATTCCTGCTTCCGTGTTGAAGAACGAAGGTAATGTGTTGACCATTCGGTCGGACAACAAAGTTCCCGACGATATTACTGTCAGTGATCTCATCGTACATCGGGGAGCCGTTGCCAATTTGATGTCGGCAGAGATTAAGATCACCATTACCGATGACACGCTATCCATATTGCCCGGAAGGATAACTATCGTTAACGACAGGCGGAGTCTGCAATCTGTGGCGACGGCCAACGATAAAGAGGTCGCCATCCGTCCGGGATGCATTTACACAGCCCATACAATAGTCATCCTTGTTCCGGCACCGGGCACCTACACCGTTTACGCAAATCGGGGGTTCGAATATGGCGTCGACTCAGTGGTTGTTAATGTGAAACCGGGCGATGCAATGAAACATCGTTTTACCTTGCAAAAGGAAGTTGATACAAAGGGCTGGATTTCCAGCGACACACATGTCCACACTTTTACTTATTCGCGTCATGGTGATGCTACCCTGCCGGAGCGTGCGCTGACCCTGG
>DATHKA010000407.1:0-16524 GCA_035489615.1 Chryseolinea sp. | reverse complement strand
GCTTAGTGAATCCGCAGGAGTCCGTCACCGTGAGTTTTATCGCTCCCGCGCAGCGGGGAGAATACCCGTTTGTGTGTACCTTCCCGGGCCACTGGTCGGTCATGAACGGGGTGATGAAGGTAGTGGAGCCGGTCAAGCCTTTGTGATACGGCTGTTGATACTGAACGCAACGGATCGGATCGCGCAAAATCAAGACATCGAAAAACATGAACGCGGGTAAACTTTTATGGATATTAAGCTTGGCGTAAGTACCTGGCTGTGGACATCTCCCTTTACAACGGAGTCGGTAAGCCTTTTTCCGAAAATCCGCGCCATGGGATACGAAGCCGTGGAGATTCCCTTGGAATATCCGGAGTTGATCGACGGGAACCAGGTACGGGCTGCCCTCGATGCGGCGGGCCTCATACCGGTATCTTGCGGAGCGTTTGGTCCTTCGCGCGATCTCACTCATGACGATGCTTCGGTGCACGCTGTTTGTTTCGATTACCTGCGCCGATGTTTCGAGCTATCGAACGTTATTGGCGCCACCTTTGTCGCCGGACCAATGTACTCGGCAGTAGGCAAGGTGAGAATGTTGCCGGCGGAGCAAAGGAAAGTGGAATGGGATCGCGCCGTTGCAAACTTACAGCGCGTGTGCCGCATGGCTGCGGATCATGGAATGTTCATCGCGCTAGAACCCCTCAATCGTTTCGAATCTGATCTGGTGAACACGGCAGAGGATGTCGTGCGACTGGTTAGCGATATCGATCATCCGGCGGCCAGGATCATGCTCGATAGCTTTCACATGTCACTCGAAGAGCGGAATCCCGAAGAGGCGATCGTACTGGCCGGTGACAAGCTCATGCATGTGCAGGTATCGGAAAATTACCGCGGCGTGCCGGGTACGGGACAAACTCCCTGGCCATTGATTCGGCGCGGCCTCCAGCGCATCAACTACCAGGGCATCGTGTCAATTGAGAGCTTTACACCCGAGGTGAAAGAGCTGGCGGGTGCCGTGTGTATCTGGAAGCACCTGGCGCCGTCGCAGGATGGTTTTGCCAGTGATGGGTATAAATTTCTTCACCAGCTCTTTCAGGAATCGTCTCAATAAACATCAACCGCTTTTAAATTTAGCAGCATGAGCAATAAGGTGATCAACGTGGCTATAATCGGATTAGGATTTGGAGCAGAGTTCATTCCCATTTACAAGAAACATCCCGACGCCAACCTGGTGGCTATTTGCCAGCGCACGAAGTCCAAACTCGACGAGGTAGGAGGGGCATTCGACATTCCGGGTCGATACACCTCTTACGACGACCTGCTGAAAGACCCCACGATTGATGCCGTACATATTAATACGCCGATTCCCGATCACGGAATTCAGTCAATTAAGGCGCTGAAAGCAGGCAAGCACGTAGCGTGCACAGTGCCCATGGCCACAACTGTGGACGAGTGCCGCGAGATTGTTCGACTCGTGCGCGAAAAGAACCTTACCTACATGATGATGGAGACCGTTGTGTACGCGCGCGAATTCCTTTTTATGAAGGAACTCTACGACAAAGGCGAACTGGGTAAGGTACAGTTCATCAAGGCAAGTCATCAGCAAGACATGGATGGATGGCCGAACTACTGGCCTGGACTACCACCGATGTATTATGCGACGCATTGCGTGGGCCCGGCATTGGGCCTGCTGCGTAGCGAAGCGGAGTATGTGTCCTGCTTTGGTTCTGGCGAGATCAGGAAGGATCTTCAGAAGCATTACAATTCTCCTTTTGCTGTGGAGACCACGCACATCAAGTTCAAGAACTCCGATTTGACGGCACACATATACCGGTCGTTATTCGACGTCGCACGCCAATATCGGGAGAGCTTCGAGGTATATGGATCTAAGAAATCAGTAGAATGGCCGTTGATTGAGGGCAAACCGCTTGTGGTTCATACCGCCAAGAAGCCCGAGCCGGAGATTCCAAAGGAAGTGCACAGTCCCGATTATGCGAAACTTTTGCCCGAGTCCATTCAGCGATTCACGACCAAAGGTGTGTACGATGCCGATGATCACCAGCATTTGTCGTATACGCAGGGCGCGGGTCATGGCGGTTCACACCCGCATCTGGTTCACGAATTCCTTCATGCGCTGGTGAGCAAGCGTGAGCCCTATCCAAACGCCGAGCAATCGGCCAATATTACCTGCGTGGGAATATTAGCCCACGAGTCGGCTCTGAAAGGCGGCGCTATTATTCCATTGCCTGAGTTCACTTTTGTGAATTAGCAAATTTCATTTTGCCATGAACGCCGGGCAACTGTTGCCCACCTGTTGCGCGTTTGCTACAAATGATTGCGAGCACTGCGAGAGCATGACTATCATCTTGACCAGACTCTTTCGGCTTGCAATTTGTGATGATTTGATAACAGCAAAATTGCTATGGGAGAGGAAACCAGCAAAAATCAATCGTTCTGGAAGAAATACGGTCTGTTAGGTCTGTCGGTGCTGCTAATCGGTAGTTTGGTGGCCTGCTACTTTATCTTTCCCGATTTTAAGCGAGGTGTTGACAATGCGTGGGAAGCTATATCGAGTGATGACCAGGAGCGCATCCGCGCCTGGGTAAAGCGATTTGGCATTCTCGGGCCCATCGTACTCATTCTGGTGATGACATTTCAGATATTCCTGCTCTTCGTTCCAAATCTCCTGCTGTTTATAATCGCCATTGTGTGTTACGGACCCATATGGGGTACGTTGATCAGCCTCATCGGGGTGGCCGCATCATCTTCGTTGGGTTATTTCATTGGCAGTAAAGTAGGTCCTCGCACCATCGATCGTTTTGTATCGCAGAAGACACAGGATAAGATGTCGTTCTTTGTGCACCGATACGGTGTGAAAGCGATCTTCATTTTTCGGTTATCGTCGCTGTCTAGCGATGCGCTTGGTTTTGTGGCCGGCATTCTGGAAATGAATTACAAAAGATTCATGCTGGCAACACTGGCGGGAATCGTACCGGTCATCGCGTTGTTAGCCATCTACGGCGAGAGTGGAAAAATCGAACAGGCGTTGATCTGGGTCGGTGCGTTTGCACTCGCGGCGCTAATTGTTTACGTATTCATTGACAAGAACAAACGGAAGACTGCCTTCCATAAAATAGAGGAGAAACACTGAATTATCTCGTGATTGGTCCCTGCAACGGGCAAATTTAATCGATTGATAAACGAACTTTCTGTGTTGCATTTGATAGGCATATAGGCCATATTCGCTGGCGACTATTCATCAGCGCGATGCGTTACCAACCTCTGACCAGGCTCCCCTTCAGGAGAATTAACAGTGGCCTATTGCGGCTGTTGCTGGTTGCATGCGCCGTGACATTCTCGTTTGCCGCGCGGGGACAGGCAAGACCTGAAGCCAAGACCATAGCTCCTATGTTTCGCGTGTTCTCAACTATGCTGACCAGCAACCACAGCGGAGCATCAGCGAATTCAATGATGAGCGCTTGCAATTGCAGCAGCAGCGACAGTTTGAGCGCATCAGGCACTCACTCGAGAATGCCAGGAATTTCCTGCGCGAGAATGTGCATTTCAGGGATGACCGGCCAACAACGCCCACATCAGAATAGACTACCTCCGGCGTGTATACATCCCGTTAGAATGGGAGCCCAAATCCGAATACCGGGCCCCACAGGTGTCCCTTGTTTTGCCACAGCCACTGATAGCCATCCACAAAAAACGGCGCGTACAGAATGGCACCATAGTCAACACGCAAGACCAGGAAAGTGACGTCGAGCCGAAGACCAACCCCGGCTGTAAGGTAGCTGTCCTGGGCAATTTTGTCCCATCGGATTTCGCCATTAGGCCGGTAGGGATCTGGTTTCAATAGCCATATATTGCCCGCATCGGCAAAGACGGCAGCGCTGAGCCGCGCATTGAAATTGAAGCGATATTCAAGATTCAACTCCAGCTTGATATCGCCCACCTGATTCACCTCGCCCTGGTCGAGTTGAATGTATCTTCCCGGTCCGGCAGTACGCGCGCTGATGGGACGCAAGCTGTTACTGCCACCGATGAAGAACTGTCGGATGTAAGGAAGCTGTGTAGAGTTGCCATAGGAATAGCCGATGCCCCCGACATGTCTCAAGGCCAACTGACTCCGATTGCTCAATTTATAGTGACTTCTGAACTCGTAACTCAGTTGGACAAACTGCGAGAAATCAAGTCCAAATACGCCATCCTGATCATTCTTGTTCAGTCGGCTCAGGAGATATAGGGCATTCCCGGCAAACTCCAGTTTACCCTCGAAGTAGGTGCCTAATCTTTTGTTGCGTGTAGATAGATTGTCATATTTGAAAGAATAGTAAGACCCGAGTATGAACTGGTCCACGAGGCTTGTGCCGAGTGACGGATTTTCTTCAACGAGGCTGTCATACAAGCTAGTCGCGTCGCTGATATCGGAATAAGTTATTTCAATGGGTGAGAATCGGTGTGTTACCTTCGGACCACTCCGCCATGACATCGCATAGCCGAGGGTAAAACTGTTCATCGTAAAGTAGTCTTTGCGCGTGTTAAATTCTGCGCTGAAAGTAAGGTGTTTTCGCGGTGTCGCGTATGTGCTCTTGATAAAGCGAAAGGGTGGACGCAACAATGGCGCCGACAGGGTAGACCGGAGCGAGAACCCCGACGAAGGTGATATTTTATCCTTGGAAACGCCCAATGGATAATAGTAGTATCCGTCAAGATCGGTGGATAAGTTCTCACCTCCGCCGAAGACATTCAGCTGCGTGAGGTTAACCCCCAATGCAGGACCAAAATATCCTGTGGCGCGATAGGCGCCCTTGGCATTGAAGGTGAGGGAGGTCTCCTCCAGCGTATGCATCGAGAGATTAGCACTAAGCACAGACGAATCCGCCGACTCAATATTGAAAGCGTATTGTGGATTGGCAAATAGTCCCAACTCGTTGATGTTGCGCATCGTTCGGCGAACCTTAGCGATCGAGTAAGATTGCCCTGGCTTAACCGTTATCATGCTGTCGAGTATGTGGCGCCTGAGCTTGCCGTGAGTCCAGATGTAATAGTGCCCCGTCGATGTGGTTTGACGGACGGTATCAATACTGATTCCCGTTTCCCCAATCGTCTGAGGAGTGAAATATGCATTTGGAAGATCTTTATCCAGTCGTACACGGATATCTATCTTCTTATGGCCCACGGCAGTATCGGCCTGTACCTGAACATGGTCGCGCTGCAGGTAGAAGTAGCCATTGTTTTGAAGCGTATTCCAGAGTTTGGTTTTCTCTGCGCGTATAGAGTCAAGGTTAAATTCGTCGCCGGGTTGGAGCACGCTGTTCTTATGATAACGTACCGTCAGTTCGCTGAGCTTTGTATGGAGGGAGTCGGAGAGGTGTTCCACACTCCGGTAAGTATAAGGTTTAGGGATTTTAAAATGGTATCTGACAGAAGCCTTCTTCCGGTTTTTGTTGTAAGAGACGCGGTTCGTTCCGGTGGTTCCAAAATGCCCGTAGTTTTCGAAGATATTCACGATCTTCTCGGTCTTCAGGTCGGGGTTGATGGCACTGAGCGTCACTGGCGGCTCTCCGAAGTTATTCATCATCCAGTGTGAAAACCCTTTTTGCTTCTCCGTATAGAACCAGTTGTACATGATCAACCGGAAGGGTATAAAGCGGAATGCGGGAAAACCGGCAAGGTCCCCGTTTGGAAGATCCCAGATTGCCCAATAGGCACCCGCTTTCTTGAGAAAGCTCTGCTTTATCATCCAGCCCTCGGGAGGAACTTTCTCCAGGCTCATGCCGCGTGTGCCCACGTACAGCGATTCACCGGGAGGCAAATGTTTGGTTCCCGAGCAGGATGAAAGGATGAATACAACAATGGCCAACGCTATTGCCCTCATTCCTTCGACCTGTTTTTATGCGAGTTGAACAAATTGCGGAAGCGCTTGATGTAGGTTACGCCGAGTGAAGATTCATCCACATTTCCATCGATCACTCCTGTATAGACGTTGGCTTTGCTGGCCCGTAGCGTGATCGTTGGATCTTCCCGCAGGATATACTCAACTTTAACGTCAGGCATTGAGCGGTCCTGCTGACCGGTAAGGTCCACGGTACCTCCCACGACAATGCGTACTTTCTTGTTCATTAATCCTTTTGAAATACTATAACCGATCTTGTTGGTGCTTCCGTCAGTGGAATTGGGGCCGCGACTATCGTCATAAAAGCTCAGATCTGCACTTTTGATATTGCGACTGGATATCTCGTTCATTTTTGAGACCATGGTCTGCGTGAGCAGATTGATATCTGTAGCGCCGTCGGTGTTGATACGTCCTCTCAGTAGCAGCGAAACGGCATATGCCTGCCGGCTGTCGGGCGGTAGCGTGGAGATCCATTCTGACACCTGGTTATTGGTGCTGGATAAGTCAAAGTCCAGGACCAGGTCGTTCATTGGCCGGTCATTTACTTTGGCAATTACCGATATCGGCCAACGGTCAGTTTTGTTTGTCCAGAGAGAAGAGATTTCATTGGGAGAAATTCGAAACACCTGCGATCCATTAAATATAAGTAATGGTTTCGATACATCGCCGACCCAACGCACACCGGCCTTGGTAATTGCCATACGCAAGTCGGAGATCATGGGTACGTGATAAGCGATGTCGCCGGAGTTACTCTCGATGATGCCAAATGCCGAAGGCTCTGCGCTGATTCCGGTGGTAAATGCAACGCGTCCGCTAGCGGTCGTTTTAATATGGTCCTGGTTCACCTCGCTGAACAGTACGGTGACGTCAATTTTACCGACATCGATCGTTACATCCCATTCAAGGGGATTACGCGTCACCTTTCGTTTGGGTCTTTTCTTCACTTCGGTTTCCAGCTCGGTGAAGCTTACAAATTCCATCTCCCGCTGGCGATCGTCGAGGGTAACGGTGCTTTTGTAAAGATAGGTGACGTTGGCTCCCGATAGCGTTGCTATGTTACCGGTGACTTTGTAGTTGCCATCCTGGCCGCTAATGCGTACGTCGCAGGCAAGATCAACTTCTCCCGTCACGGTTGCCTTTTTCTGTGTGCGGTCCAGCAATCGGAAACGATCGCTCTTGATGCTGATGTCCATCATCGATTCGGTGAGTTGGACATTTCCTTGGATGTTGATCGGGTTTCCATGCCGGTCCCTTATGACGAAATCATGTACTGAAGCCGTGGTTCCGTTCAATACCAGAGAATCGTTATCCGACTTAAGATAAACGTCGTACTCTGACGAAATCAGTTCGGTATTGGGAAAAGCGACAAATCCTTTCATCATCAATTTGTCGCCGTAACTGCCATGAATGTCAGCGTTCAGAAGACCATTCACCGTTAAGGTTGACGGTGGAACAGGAAGCAATGAAGAGAACTTGGAGAGGTTCAAATCCTTAACCCTGATGTCAAACTGCGACGGTCCTTTCAGCGTCTTATCCAACACGCCGAGGACTTCGTACGCGCTGCTGCGCAGCTGCCCACGCATAGAAAGGGAATCGGGCGTAATGGCTCCCTTAAATTCAAGATTGCCGAACTGCACGGTGTCGATCGTGGCACCCGTAAGTCCGCCTTCCCATCGATATATTCCTTTCTTGAAGTTGCTCGATACCGTAGCATTTATCAGACCCCGAACAGACGGCTCCGCTGCGATGGTGTTCGCTATAGGAAACACGTCAAGCCTTTCGAGCTTCCAGAGAAGTTCGTTACCCGTTCCTTCCAGCGTGGCTGCTTGAACGCCATTCCTGATTCGTAATTCGCCGTTGAATGTGTCGAAAGCCCGGCCTACAAAGAGCGATCCGCCCTGTTCCGTGCGCCAGCGTTGAAGCCCCAGCTGCAGCGTGCTGTCTGCGAACGAAACTCGATACCCTTCCGGAAGAGAGGCAACATGATAGCTGAGGCCGAGGGGGCGTTCGATTTCCGGAAGAAAAGTGTTCAACGTTATAGTAAAGGCGCTGTCTTGCTGCGTCACCACTTCGAATTTCACACGGTCGAAGATGGCGAAAGGCGTTACCAGCTCAGGCGTTTCAATCTTACCCGTGAGTTCTCCGGGGTGATAGTTTGCCGTACCTGCGAGACGTGTCGTTTGGAAATCCAGCCAGCGCAACGTATCCGCCGTGAAATTAATGCTGATATCGTTAGGGCGCGATATGATCGTAAGTTTATCGATGTCAATATGCGCAGGTGTTCCCACCAGGGTTTTCAGCAACGTAGTGTCGGCGTGCAGCGACATGGATAGCGCAGCCGTTGGGAACTGTGCGAACTTATCTTCGCGCTCTAGCCAGGCGGTTACGTCTTCACCGACCAGCGCCTCAAGGGTTAAGTAGCCATCAATGTTGGCAAATGCTTTGTGCGACTTGTCCGGTAGTTGTGCCACACTGAGTTGCGCTTTTGTCGTAAAGGGTGTGTGTCCTTGCGGAGTGAAGCGAAGGGTATCAAATAGCAGCTCGGCCGAGGGCGTTCGCGGTGCAATGGTGCCGTGAAAGCGCGTGTATAAATCACCTGCCGTCAGCCTAACATTATCTACCCGGGGCATTTGAAAATGTAAAATACCTGAACAGGTTATGCTGTTGCCTGAGATGACGTCACCTTTGATGTCTACTTGAGCCATATATTGGTTTTTGTCCGATGCAATTGTGGCAATCGTTCGGGCGGGAGCATAGGATGCCGTGACCGAAGGTGCATCGAGCCACCGGCTACCCGTGTAAACTGAATCGCCCTCGAACTCAAATCGCACGTTATCTATCTTGCCCCGGCTGACAAGTGTCGTTCCTTTCAGTGAAAGACGCATGATGCGGAAGTCATTTTCGAAAGAAGAAACGATCTTGCCTGGCTCAAAAAGCGGAGATGCCAACGAGAGGCCTATCCTGATGCCATCGCGCACTCGGACAATGTCGGTTTTGTATTGGAAGAAGGTGTGGTGAATGTCCAGCCGGCCCGTCGCATGCAGATGAGAATACGTTCCTGACACCTGCGCACGCGTGTGAAGGGGAACGTTCTTTTGGCCGGTGGGTACCTTGAAGCCACCCCACTTCGCCAGGCCATACAGCGTGCTGTTGAATTCGTGGAGGTCGACTTTCAGACTGTCGCCGCGAGTTCCGAACTGCATGAATCCCGATCCCGATGTTTTACCGTCGTTGCCGAGCGTTAATGCAGCGTGGTCTAAAACAAGCTGCTGCCTTTGATACGTGAAACGTCCATCCACGACCACCGTCGTGCCTCCGGGTATCCATTGCTGAAGCGTCGGAAAAAAAAAGTTTAATAGATCGGTGTTGAAGTATGACGAGTCGAACATGGCTGACGCTCCGAATCCGCCGTGGTTGGAGAGTGTTAGTTCCGGTGCCGCCAACCGTAGTCCCGGCAGCTCGATGAAGACATCTTTTAAATGTGCATCGTTCTGCTTGTCAACGGAGGCGTCGTTGAGAACGATGGCAACATTCAGTGAATCCTGGTAACGAAACGAAAGCCGCTGCAGCGACATGTTAAGCACGTCGTGGTTGTTCAATCCCGAGAATTCAATGGCAAATTGATTCACGGCGTAGCGGTGTTCGCCGTAGTGAACGAGGAAATCGCAGTCCCTGAATTCGAAATAGCGCACGTGAAAAGAAGGAATGGATTGAATGCTCAGTCCGGTTCCCTTCGTGGCCGCGTCGGCTGGCATGCTCACCGTGTTCGACACGGAATAACTTCCAGTAAAGCTGCTCTGGTTGTTGATCAGTGAATCGAGCGTTAGGGCTCCATCGTAACGCAATCCAACAACATCAACCTGTCGCAGCAAGACCGTCGTGGTATCGGGATCTGTTCCCCACCGTATCTGCACATTGTTAAGCGTGACCTGTCGAATGTCAATTAAGGGTAGCGACGATGTCGTATCCGTTTCGGCCGTGCTGGATTTTATGCGCATCACAGCGTTGCTGATGCTAAGCATCTGGCCGGCAATGTTACCGCGCAGCAGGGCTCTCCAGGACCATTGCGCACGAACTGTGCCCGCCTGTAAACTCAAGGCATCATTTTCGATCACAAGCCCTTCAACTTTGGCCGTCGCTGGAAACCGGAAAGAAAGGGTCTGATAAGAAATGCCGTTGTTAGTCAACAGGTGGCGCGCCATGAAAACAAGCACGACGACCAGCACGATCAAGACCGCCGTGCTTAACAGCAGCCTCTTGATCAGGCGACGTATGTTGAAAGGTCTTGACAAGGGCCCGCTTGTTTAGCTCGTGATTCAAGCTCAATTTAGTTATTCATCAAAGATGGCTGCGATGTTTATTCAAATATTACGGCTATTCCCAGGCCGGTGTTGACGAATGATAGGTCATAGTGGGATTGCACGCGTGCTGCTGTACCCACGAATGATTCCACCTGGCTCCGCGCGCCTGAAAAGTCGGCGAACACCGACAGGCCGATTACGCGTGATATTCTTAATTCCCCATTGAGTCCCAGAAGGAAAGTAAATGATGGCGAGCTTTTGAAGTCGAGTCCATAAATGGCAGGCGCTTCGTTAGGGTTGTTATACACCGATAGTTGGAACGAGTCGATGTTAGCGATTGCGAAACCAATGCCCGTCTTGATACCGATGTCGAACTTTTCTGTGACGGGGATGTCGAAAAAAGGCCCCAATGTTACCAGCAAGGGGCGATATTTAGCCTCAGTTGTCTCGGTACGCTTGTTCAGCGCCGCTGAAAACGCCCGGGCCATGGCCTGATGATCGATGGCATTTTGTTGGTAGGAGAGATGAAGGCCGAGGGAAAAAATCCGCGGCCATGACTTAAATCGCGCTTCGTCTTCAAACGAAAGGCCCCAGCCTGGCTGCGCGAAACTGCCGTCGTCAGCAGCGGTCGAGCCAAAGCTTCCAACAGGCCAGCTAGCAAACGTTCCGAGCGCATACTTGCTTTGAGCATGCATCCCTGTTGAAGTAATTAAGGCAACGATGATTGTCCAGCAGCGGATATATCCGGGTAACATCTGGTGCTTTTTAAACTTGGGAAGTTACAAACTAATATGCTTGATTGATTCCAGGGCACAAAGTTTGGTACAGTAAAGTTCGCCATATTAGTAGTAGTTCTTTGTTAGCATTTGCCGAAAGAGGGTAGTTGATCACGGAGACGAGTATGAATGTTCCAAGGTACTTCGATAGCGTGTGGGAAGTCACTAATTTTTAATCGTTGCCAATTTCATGTTTCCGTTCAACAGAATAATTCCTTCTTGCTTCACGTCGGTGAGTCCGGACGACCGACCGGCTGCTTCGTTTTCCCGATTCAAACGGGAAAGAATGGTTGTGTGCGTCGTGATAACGTTAGCGCTAGGGGGCTTTACGGCATCGTCTCAGCCTTTGCCTGAGACTTCGTTTTCATGGGGTAGTGCACCTGGTTCGGGCGAGAACACCAGTTCGCGTGGTGTCGCGATTCGAGACGAAAGGGTGCAGCCACTGGCGAGCCTCGACCGGAGCCGCATGAGTGCGCATGTTCCGGTACGGATGGACACGTCGGTCACGATGCAGAAGCTCAACTCGGTAAACCGCTTTATGGAATGGTACATGCTTTACTTTCCGGTTCCGTTTGGTTCCTACAGTAAAGAGACCAACTGGCTGTTCGGTTTGACGAAGTACAACGCCTTCACTATGCGCCATCGCCATAAGCTTGATTCAGGCACGCAGGCGTCCAGCATTACCGCGTTCGGCTACTATACGCTGAATACACAGTATAAAGCTGTTTTGGAAGCCAATCTCATGTTCAGTGAAAACCGTGCCATCTGGAAGACAACGCTGGCCTACATATACTATCCCCTTTTGTACTATGGCGTCGGAAACAATACGCACCTGAGTCAGGAGCGCACGCTCAACACGCTGAATATCCAGCTGAGCACATCGTATCTGTTCAGGGTCTGGAAAAAATGGTATGCCGGTGCCGCGTATGATTACTACAACTATTCTAAAGTTGAACTTGCCGGCGATTCACCGAGCTATCCAGGCGATAGCCTGCGTTTAGCAAATGCTGAGGGCAAGCAATCGGGATTAGGTCTTCGTGTCACGAGAGAGGGTCGTGATAACCGTCTTAATGCCAAGAAGGGCTTTTATTTTGATGCCAGCTATCAGTTCTTCGACAAGATCTTCGGCAGCGATTTCAACTATCAGTACTTTCAATTCGATGCGCGCTATTATTTTCCGCTGTTCAGAAAATTCACGATGGCCACCCTGTTGCGATCAGAGTCGCGACAAGGCGATGTGCCAGTACAGTCCATGGCATTTCTGGGTGGAGATTATTTTATGAGAGGCTCTTACCTGGGAAGGTACCGCAACAACGTCTCCCTCATCGGTCAGGCCGAGGCACGGTTTCCTATCTTCTGGATTCTGGGTGGAACGCTGTTTGGAGGAGTTGGTCAGGTAGCCACCGACTATTCCAAGATTGAACTGGGTTCATTCCATGCCAACTATGGCTTTGGTTTGAGGCTGAAGGTCGATAGCGCTCATGACGTGAACCTTCGTTTCGACATGGGCTTCACTGGCGATCAAACGCTTTTTGTTATGAATTTTTCGGAAGCATTCTAAGGGTGCACGGCTGGTGAACGTCGACAAGGCTTCTACAATTATGGGAATCGGGCCATTGGGAAAAGTGCCGCGGGATTGAACCCACAAGCTTAGTCCTTCCTCGTCAAGTTGTCGTGTGTGCGTCTTCTGTGGAGTAATAGGACAGCGTGAATGTCGGCCAGAAGAAATCCATTAACACTGTCTTAATCAGCTGCACACAAAGGGCGCGACCAAAGCGATAACTTGGCAAGTAGGGCTAATTACCTTTGCTGAACTCCAGCCTGAACGTTGCTTGTTCCTTGGTGTCGTATTCAACCTCCAGCCAAAGCTTGTTTTTCATTGCTGACGTGGCGGCCTTGCCATCGGGAGAGCAATTGTCAAGGTTAAAAAAAAGCAGCCTGAACTCACCGGTGACCGTGCCTTCGTTGATCTCTTTGATCTTGAAGTTTTTCCCCGTCATCCAGTTCGTGGATTCGTCAATAGCCTGCTCGGCGAGTTCGATGCGCCACGACAATTCTTCGGGCGCCAGGCGGCAGGTATATTGTTTCATTACGTGCAAGACCTTGTCAGAGTAAGTGATCGCATACTTATTGACTACATCTTTCGTCTGGAAGGCTTTGGAAACCTTGTCGCAGGCGAATTCCCGAACAGGGGCAATCGTGACGGTTCCTGATGGTTCGGCATTGATGGTCACTTTATCAAGGGTCCAGTTCCCCTGAAGTTGCTGTGAAAAGGCGGCGATGTCCTGTTCCGCCGGAGTCAACGAGTTATCCTCGCAGCCGGCAAAGCACAAAACGGTCGCTATGACAATCGTCCATTTTTTCAATAGGATGGCAGAAGAATTTGTATAGGGTACCTTCATGATTGTTCTCTTTTGTCTAAAAAAATGGTTCACGGCGAATACTCTCACATGCTGGGTCACGATTGAATTCGTCAGAAAACTGCCGTGGGCGGCCAAAAAAGCGGTGGTAACCTTTTTACCACGACGGATTTTGAACATAAATGCACCTTTCGGTACGCAGGTAACTGCATTTTGCAGGAAAATTTCGATGCGGCAAGGGGCTCTTCTCAGAGCGCTTCAGACCCCGTGCTGACCAAATGCCGGAAGCGACCGCAGTTGTTTCGTGGTGCCCGTCGTCCAGTCTACTTCACAACAAATGTGGGACATGCCATTCGTGATCACGATAAAAGGTGCGCGAAGTGTATGGTTGTAAGTAGCAGCTTGCTCGATCGTAGCCTGGCGGAGCTTTTGGTCTGGCGCTTTGCACTCCACCAGCATCCAGGGATTGCCCGTTCTTGTGAAGACTACGATGTCGGAACGTTTCGCCAAGGAGTTAAACTTCAGGCCGCCTTCGATTTTCATTAACGCTTTCGGATAGCCCTGGTCGTTGATCAGATAATGCACAAAATGTTGGCGAACCCATTCTTCCGGCGTGAGCAGCAGGTATTTCTTCCGGAGCATATCTAGGATGAAGACCTTGTCGCCCTCGCGCTTCAACGTGTGTTCGTACGGGGGGAGATTGAGCGGAACCATCGGTACAAATAAATCACTTTTTAAGATGCCTTTACCTATCCGTTACATCAACTCAATTCGTTTCATTATTTTCGCGTATGAAGACCAAAGAAGAAATTGTCAACAACTGGCTTCCCCGTTACACCGGTGTCCCTCTGAACCAGTTCGGCGAATACGTGCTCCTCACGAATTTTGATAACTATGTGAATCTATTTGCGGAATGGCACAACGTACCGGTTGCCGGCGCCGACCGGGCTATGCTCAGCGCGACGGCAGAGGGAATTACGATCATTAACTTTGGTATGGGCAGTCCCAATGCGGCCACGATCATGGATTGCTTGAGCGCCATTAAGCCGAAGGCATGTGTATTCCTCGGCAAATGTGGAGGATTGAAGAAAAATGAGATCGGCGATCTCATCCTGCCGATTGCGGCCATTCGCGGCGAGGGTACTTCAAATGATTATTTTCCTCCGGAAGTTCCGGCGCTTCCTGCGTTTGCCCTGCAGAAGGCAATATCAACGACCATCCGCGATTATAGCCAGGACTACTGGACCGGTACAGTATACACGACCAACCGACGCGTGTGGGAATGGGATGAAAACTTCAAGACTTACCTGAGAAAGATTCGTGCCATGGCTATTGATATGGAGACCGCCACGATATTCTCTACAGCCTTCGCCAACAAGGTCCCAACGGGCGCGCTATTGCTCATTTCGGACGCGCCGATGACGCCTGATGGCGTAAAAACAGAAGTGAGCGACAGTGCTGTAACCAGAAATTACGTAGAAACGCATCTCAAGATAGGGATCGATTCGCTTAAGCAGCTGATCAACAATGGTATCACGGTCAAACACCTTCGTTACTAGTGCGCCGTAGCAAAAATACCTGTACAGTTATTTTTGCGATGGCGCACTAGCGACGAGTCGCCGCCAACGGAGCACTATGCCATTGCACACGGACGTGCATCAAGCCTTAGTCACGCATCGGTCGGGCGATATCGCGCGATTTCACACCAAACAGCAAGACAAGTCCCATCACAAAATACACCGACAGGAACAAGGCACTGTAACGCATGTTTCCTGTGATCTGGTCAATGAGTCCATAAGAGAATACGCCCATCACGATTGATACATTGTAAGCGACGTCATAAAAGCTGAAATACGAGGCATGATCGACCGTATCGGCGGGGATAAGTTTCGAGTAGGTGGCACGCGAAAGTGATTGGATACCTCCCATGACCATTCCGACGAACACTGCGAGCACATAAAATTCATTGGCCGTGGTCGTGAAATAGGCACCCACGCAGATGCCGATCCAGATCGCGTTCATCGCAATAAGCGTGAACCGGTTGCCCTGCACGCGGGATACGCGGGCAAACAGCCACGCGCCGAATGCTCCTACCAATTGGATGATCAGGAAGGTGGCGATCAGGATGTCACTCTTCAGGTGTAATACATCTGTACCAAACAAGGCGGCGAGATACATCACCGTCTGGACACCGGAGTTGTAGAAAAAGAAAGCAATAATAAATTGGCGCAGGTCCGGCTGTGATTTCATGGACTGCCATACCAGGCTGATCTCACGATATCCATTCTTCCACAAATCAGTCTTGGGCGGTTTGCTGTAAACGTTCGACGGCAGGCGTCTGAAAGGGATGATCGAGAAACCCAGCCACCACAAACCTGTAAGCACGAATGAGAAGCGAGATGCGTTGAGTTCACCGCTGGCGCCACTTCCGAACCCGAGGCTTTCTGCGTTCATGATGATCGCCAGGCAAACGATCATCAGGAGGATGCTGCCATAGTAGCCCATCGAGTATCCGCGCGCGCTCGTTGTGTCGTAGCGGTCTTCGGTGACAATCTCCGGAAGGAAGGCGTCGTAGAATACAAGGCTGCCGGAATAGCCAATGCTGGCAAGTGTGGCGCAGAGCAATCCCCAGCCGAGGGTGTCGATACCGGTGAAGAAATAGAGTCCGCAGCAGGAGCATGATCCCAGGAGCACAAAGAATTTCATAAAACGTTTTTTGTCACCCGAGTAATCGGCAACACCAGACAGCAATGGTAGTACGGCCGCCACGACGAGAAAGGAGAAAGAAAGTACATAGGAGTACAGAACGGAGTTCTGCACTTTGAATCCCAGAAAAGTTACCACGTCCTGCCCATCAATTGTGGTAACAGCCTTGTAGTACACGGGGAATAGAATAGATGAGATGACCAGTGCATAAACCGAATTGGCCCAATCGTACATGTACCATGCGCGCACGATTCTGGGATTGTTCAGTTGGGGGGGAGCGGCTTCTTTCATAGAATGTTCAGGCGGCGAAATATAAAAGTTCCTGACAAGATTCACAGCGCCCTAGCGCAAGTCTTCCCATTCTAGATTCTAGCGCAAGTCTTCCCATTCACACCGTCGAATTAAGCACACCCCATCAGGGAGACTTGTGCAACTAGATTCTAGCGCAAGTCTTCCCATCACACCGTCGAATTAAGCACACCCCATCAGGGAGACTTGTG
>DATHKA010000406.1:0-44900 GCA_035489615.1 Chryseolinea sp. | reverse complement strand
GGACCGTGTGGACGATGCGTTGCACGCAACTCGCGCGGCTGTACAGGAAGGTATCGTTCCTGGCGGTGGGGTAGCCTATGTACGCGCTATCGACGCGCTGAAGAACCTCGCCGATCTTGGACTTAGCAACGAAGACCAGGCTACTGGTGTGAACATCGTACGTCTGTCGCTTGAAGCTCCCCTCCGCACTATCGCTGAAAATGCTGGCCAGGAAGGTTCTGTGATTGTGAATAAGGTTCGCGATGGCAAGAAGGACTACGGCTACAACGCCCGTGACAACAAGTTCGAAAACTTCTTCGATGCAGGTATCATCGATCCCACCAAGGTAACACGCCTTGCGCTGGAGAATGCAGCATCGATCGCAGGTCTGCTCCTCACTACTGAGGCGGTCGTATCTGAGATCCCTGACGAAAACCCTGCTCCTGCTATGCCTCACGGCGGCGGCGGCATGGGCGGCATGATGTAATCATTATCTATCCAATACTTGAAAGGCCTCGCGAAAGTGAGGCCTTTCTTGTTTTGTGGTAACGACAAAAAAAAAGCAGGGTGACTCACTGGCGAACCTGCTTACATCTCACATAGAAATATTTTTGAAAGCAGCACCGTTACCTTTCCGCGATTCACGCATAGAACCGTGACCATTGGATGAAAGTTTGGCGTTAGCTTCCGAAAGGCGATACCCCTCCCCGATGTCAGGGAGTGCTCGCGTCCTTAACACAAAATCCTATGTCGATACCCAGAAAATATTAGTGACCACAAACCACAACGGCTTATTTTTTCATACATTCGTCAGGTCTCCAAAATTGTCTGCGGTAAGAGTTGATTTTCATGAGAATATTTTCATGAAGTAAAAACCTATTGCTATGATTTATCCCTCTCTCAATACGATAGCAGAAAAACTCAATTCAAGCATATTTGAAAAGTGGGGAGCAACAGTAAATGGAACAAATGAAATCGTTCAGCTAAACAATATCGCGAGCGTAGCAGATGAAAAAACCGATTTGTATAATAGAATCATCCTTACGTTACTGAAAGTTGAAGAAGAGACCAGCCTAAAGAACGCAGAGATCTTTACGCGAAAGACCACCGGTAGAATTGAGAAACACCAACCTCCAGTCTACTTAAACCTATATCTGCTCGTTGCCGTAACCAAGAAGAACTATAAGGAAGCGCTTCAGCTTCTTTCCGATACAATTACTTTCTTTCAATACAATAAAGTATTTACTGGTGAGGTCGATACTTCACCCGAGCACAAAGCAACGTTCAGAATTACGGTAGAGTTGCACGAAACCAATTTTCAGGATGTGTTTGATATGTGGAGCAACCTTGGCAGCAAACAATTTCCGTCCGTTATTTATAAGGTAAGGTTGTTGACATTCTTTGATGCAACACGCGTAGAAGATGTGCCGGTAGTCAAAACCGTGAATATCGAGCACCAGAACATCGGTGTTCAATAAGACAGCAAACGATACATCAACAGATATTCGTCTGTAGCAGGAAGTCAATGATGTACTAAACGTAACGTCAATTTATCAGGCATCGTTTATTATTTATAAAACTTTCCAAATATGATCGCCACGAAAAAAACCCCGGGAGTCTACATCGAAGAAATTACCTTCTTCCCCCCTGCCATTGCGGCCGTCGACACGGCTGTTCCTGCTTTCATTGGATATACAGAAAAAGAGGATCATGTAAAAGAAGCGATTAAGATTAGATCACTTCTTGAATTCGAAGAGCTTTTTACAATTGAAAAATGGGAACTCACGTTTATTGTCAATGAAAAGAAAATAGAAGAAGAGTTTTCCAGAAATCAGCTCTACTATCATATGCAGCTCTACTTTGGTAACGGAGGCGGTAAGTGTTATGTGATCTCGCTGGGTAGAAAGCCGGACGATCCGCGAAAGGAGGATTTCCTGGAAGCGCTTGACGTTCTGGCGAAGGAAGATGAACCGACGCTCATAGTAATGCCGGAAGCGACTGAACTCGGCTTCCAGAATTGCATGGATGTCTATCAATCAGCGTTGGCACAAGCAGCCAACTTGATGGATCGCTTTGTGATTCTCGACGTGCCCGATTCGAAAAACCCGATCGAAGATTTTCGCAACGGCATCGGCATGAATAATCTGCGCTATGGAGCGGCGTACTATCCCCATTTAAATACCACCATCAGCAAGTATGCTCTGGTCAACGATGCCGACATCAAGTTTAAAAACTCCACGGACAACACTCCGCCTGCGGCGGGTGCTGCACCGGCCCCCAGGAGCCTAAAGAACTCGAACCTTTCCACGGGACACCTTGAGCGGCAGAACATGATCAAGTTCATCAAAGAACAGACCTTGGTACTACCTCCCAGCGCAGCCATCGCAGGCGTCTATTGTTCGGTTGATTCTACGAGAGGCGTCTGGAAAGCTCCCGCTAACATCAGCCTGAATTTCGTGAGCAGCTGTATCGATAAGATCACGAATGAGGAACAAGCAGAGCTTAATGTCCACACCGAAGGCGGCAAATCAATCAATGCCATACGCGCCTTTACGGGTCAAGGGATCATGGTGTGGGGCGCGCGAACCCTTGCTGGAAACGACAATGAATGGAGATACGTAAACGTGCGTCGATTCTACAACTTTGTCGAAGAATCTGTTAAAAAGGCCGCGCAACAATTTGTATTTGAACCGAACGACGCCAATACCTGGACTCGTGTCAGTTCGATGATCGAAAATTTCCTAACTAATCTTTGGAGACAGGGTGCTCTCGCCGGTGCAACCGCACAGGACGCATTTTTTGTCAAAGTTGGGTTGGACGTCACGATCACGCGCGACGATCTGCTTAACGGAATCATGAACATAGAAATCGGCCTTGCGGTTGTCAGACCTGCCGAGTTCATTGTTCTGCGCTTCTCACAAAAGATGCAGGAATCATAAAACATCATTTAAAATAAAGAAGGCATTTATCAAAAAAACTCAACTATTATGGCTACAGAATATCCAATACCAAAATTTCATTTTCAGGTAGAATGGGGTGGCTCCAAGATTGGCTTCACAGAAGTATCAGGCCTCGACGTAGAGCGGGAAGTAATTGAGTACCGCGAAGGTTCCAGCAAGGAGTACTCAAAACTAAAGATGCCCGGCTTGACAAAATTCAGCAATATCACGCTAAAGAGAGGCTCCTTCAAAAAGGATAACGACTTCTACAAATGGTGGGTGGCCAACAAACTGGAAACGGTTGAAAGACGCGATATCACCATTAGCCTGTTGAACGAGGAACATACGCCCGTCATCACCTGGAAAGTAAAGAATGCCTGGCCTTCAAAGATCCAGCCCACCGATCTGAAGTCGGACGACAATAGCATCGCTATTGAAACGATGGAAATTGTACATGAAGGACTAACCATCGAGAATGGCTGAGTACTATCCACCGGTTGGGTTTCATTTCCTCGTAAAGTTTGAAAAGTTTTCGGAGGAGACAGACTCTCGATTTCAGGAGGTGAGTGGGCTCAGTGTCACCGTTAGTACAGACGAAGTAAGCGAAGGAGGAGAAAACCGGTTCAGCCACAAGCTGCCCAAAAAAATGTCTTACGATAGCATCGTTCTGAAGCGAGGCTTGATTAAGAATTCCAAGATCACCGCCTGGTGCAAGGAGGCTGTGGAGAACTTGAACTTTGAACCGCAGAACCTGCTGATTAGCCTGCTAAACGAAGAACACACTGAATTATGTTCATGGAACGTTGTACACGCCTATCCCGTAAAATGGTCATTCGCCGGTCTGAACGCACAAAACAATGAGTTACTGATTGAAACCATCGAACTCAATTATCATTACTTCACGGTTAAGAATCTATAGCGAAATACATGCCGATAGAAATCAAAGAACTCATCATTCGCGCCACCGTGGTAGACGAATCGGAAAAATCGAAAGAATCGACATCGTCTGCTTCAGCAAGCGGCAATCCTTCAAACGACGAAAGCATAATTAAACGCTGCGTTGAGCAGATCATGGAAATCATCGCCACCAAAAACGAACGTTAAGCATGGCAGAGGGAAGCCTTACCAAACTCCAGATCATCTCATACAAGGATGATAGGTTTCAGGACAAGGACCGTTCGATCTCTGTACCTGTAAACCCTGATAAGTATACGCGCTCTATTGTTATCGAGTACAATAAGGAGCAGGAACAGGGTACGCAGGGAAATAACCCTCCGTTTAACCGAACACCTCCTGAGGAGCTTCAATTTGATTTCCTGTTTGACGGAACAGGTGTTGTTGCCGGGTCCAAAGAAATCCAAACCGCGATCGAGGATCTGAAGAAAACGCTTTACAAGATTGAAGGAGATATCCATCGTCCAAATTTTGTAAAGCTGATTTGGGGCGATCTTGCCTTCAACTGCGTGCTGAAAGATCTCAAAATTGACTATACACTGTTCAAACCGGATGGAACACCCCTGCGCGCCACCATCCACGCGACGTTCATGCAAGTCGTCGATGAGAAGCGACGATCTGCGGAGCAGGGTAAAAACTCGCCGGACCTCACGCACATTCGGTATGTCAAGGAAGGTGATACCCTTCCCCTCATGACCTACCGAATATATGGAGATGCCTCTCTGTATCTTCAAGTAGCAAAATACAATCGATTGACAAATTTCAGATCGATAAAACCACACACACGGATAGTTTTTCCGCCCATCGACAACACCCTGAAATGAAAAATGTTGTCAGCTACATACTGCGCTCAGAAGGAAAGGAATTGTCCGATGCGGCCAAGGTTAAAAGCATCGTCATTGTCAATGAAACAAACCGAATTCCAAGGGCCAACATTTTGCTTCTTGATGGTGACGTAAGCAAGCAGAATTTCCCCATGAGCAACCAGGACTTGTTTAAGCCTGGAAAATTACTTGAAATTGACATTGGTTATGAATCCAAGTGTAAGACTGTTTTTAAAGGCATCATCGTTAAGATGTCTATCAAAATCAGGGAGTCAAACGCCTCCTATCTGGAGATTATTTGCAAACATTCGGCCGCAAAACTAACAACCAGGAAAAGGAATCATATGTTCTTTGATGTAAATGACAAAGATGCGATTTCTCAGATTTTAGATAATTCAAAAATAAAGCACGACATCAAGGACTTAACCGATACTACGCATCCACAACTCGTGCAGTATGAATGTTCGGACTGGGATTTCATTTTGTCCCGGATAGAGTCGAACGGGAGCCTTGCTATGTTCGACAATGAAACCCTTCGCGTGTCAAAACCCTCCATGACCGGCTCCGATCCAGTTAAATATGAATACGGCGCAAATGTCATAAGCTTCGATGCCCAGCTGGACAGCGAAAGCCAATTTGGAAAAGTTGAGAGCAGGTCGTGGTCTTCCGCTGACCAAGACATTACGGTCGAAGAAGCAACATCAGAATTCAGGAATGAAATAGGCAACATAAGTTCGCAGGAGTTGGCGGGCGTGTTAAATAGTGAACCCTATGTTTTGCAACACACAGGCAATCTGTCTCTGGACGAACTCGGCCAATGGGCCAAAGCGAAAGCGGTTAGGCATGAACTTTCGAAAATTATTGGCTATGTCGGCGTTCGGGGAAACGCCGATGTCTATCCTGGTAAACTCATTGAATTATCCGGTTTCGGTGACCGATTTTCGGGAAAGGCATTTGTAACCGGCGTGCGTCATGAAGTAACCCAGGGCAACTGGACATCACACATTCAGTTTGGCCTATCTCCTGTGTGGTTGTCGCAGCAACCTCACTTCAATGCACTACCTGCGGCAGGGATGCTGCCTGCTGTCAATGGATTGCTAGTTGGTGTCGTCACCCAACTCGAGCAAGATCCCGAAAATGAATTTCGAATAAAGGTACGCATCCCCATCGTCAACAATGAGGAAGAGGGAATTTGGGCGAGACAGGCTAAACTCTATGCTGGAGACGACTATGGAATTTGCTTTGCCCCTGAAATCGGGGACGAGGTCGTTGTAGGCTTTCTAAATGAAGATCCGCGAAAACCTATCATACTGGGTGTGTTGCACAGCAGCGCAAAGGCGTCTCCGCTTTCACTAAGCGATGATAATTTTGAGAAGGGTATTATCTCAAAAAACGGCTTGAAGATCTTATGGGACGACAAGAAAAAATTGCTCTCGCTGTCAACGCCGGGTGGTCACAAAATCCAACTTGACGATGAAGGCAAAACCATCGCTATTCAAGACTCAAACAACAACAAGTTCGAAATGAATGACCAGGGCATTTCGCTCAAAAGCGCAAAAGGTCTGAAACTTAGTGCGCAGGAAAATATAGAATTTGAAGGTATAAACATTCAATCCAAGGCGTCAGGCAAGTTTTCAGCAGAGGGAAATGCCGGCGCGGAAGTAAAGACCAGTTCCATAGCAGTTCTCAAGGGCGCACTGGTCCAAATTAATTAAACTGATTAATATGCCACCTGCAGCACGATTCGGCGACATCACAACACATGGGGGGACTATTATAGGTCCAGGTGTGATTAACGTACTTATTGACGGGAGGCCTGCCACGGTCATCGCTGATATGCACGCCTGCGTCCTACCCCCTATCTCCCATCAACCTACCGTGAGCCCATTCCCGGCGGGTAGCGCCACCGTATTTATCGGCGGGCGGGCGGCGGTCAGGGTAGGAGATATTTGTATATGCGGTGCTACCGCTGCCGTTGGAAGTCCCACCGTCATAATAGGATAAGATGAGCAAGCTTGACAAAACGTTCTTAGGCCGCGGATGGGCGTTCCCTCCCGGCTTTTCAATAGAAGACGCTTCGCCAATTATGGTAAGTGAAGAAGCCGATATCCAGCAGTCGCTCATCATTCTCCTATCCACCAGGTTGGGTGAACGTGTTGTACAGCCACTCTACGGTTCCAATCTTCATGCCGTTGTGTTCGACAAACTCGATAAGACAACGATTACATTTCTTCGCGATTCAATTGAATCAGCCATTCTGTATCACGAGCCGAGAATCAAGTTGCTGGACATTCAGGTAATTAGCTCGTCCGAAAATGAAGGAAAAATCGGCATAGATATCGTCTACCTGATCAGATCAACCAACACGCGGTCAAATCTTGTCTTTCCGTTCTATCTCACGGAAGCGACTGACCTTTTCTTTCCCGGAGCATGAGCAAAGGTACCAGCCAGACGGACCGCTTTCTGACAGCCTTAAGTGCACAACACTTTAAGGTTGATGGGCGAACGCCGACGGCACTATACCAAGAAATTCAAAAAATGGCCAAGGCCCTGCGCTTCTACGACGGTGTCGACCGGGAAAGCACCTACGATTGGAGCAGCTTCTTTCCCAATGCCGAACGTTTCCTGGATATCATCTCATCGACTTCATCAATAGCTGCGTTGGAAGCCCACGACTGCCCGCCCCATCTGGCATTGATGCTAGCCTTTATTAAGCAATATGGCCAGGTACAAGATCAGCTTAATGGCCTCACTTCTACACACCTGGATTTCTTTTATACAAAAGTAATCGGCGAGAAAAGAAAGAATGCCATTCCCGACAAACTGTACATATTTATAGAATTGGCTAGAAATATCAGCCAATACATCCTGGCGAAAGGCGAAGTAATATTAGCTGGAAATGATTCAAGCGGGAAACGCATTACCTACACTACCGACAATCAAGTCGCGCTGAATCATACGACGATCTCACAATTGAAGGCCATTCACCACTCCAGCCAAAACGATACATCCATCTATTCGTTCAGTACTGTTAACAGCACAGACGGATACGGTAAGCCGCTACCACCAGGACAAGGATGGTACCCGTTTGGTGATGTAAACAGGAACGCAAAAATCGCGGCAGAGATTGGCTTTGGAATTATGTCTCCCATACTGCTCTTAAAAGATGGAAGGCGCAGGATCACCGTTAGTTTTTCCCTTAGCACCGACAAGAAATGGCACCGGGATGAAATGTTGACTTCCGACTATTTCGTAGCACAAATCACCAGTGGAAAGCAATGGATCACAAAGAACGTCAAAGAGTTTTCCTATGACAACAAAAAGCTCACACTGGTAGTTGAACTGGGAGAAGTTGATCCGGAAACTTCTCCGTATGACAAATCAGTTCATGGATATGCTTTGGCCGAAACGAATTGGCCCATGCTGAAAGTGGTCTTCATGCCCGGGTATACCCTTGGCTCCTACAAACACTTACAAACGATTCAATTCACCAGCATAACGTTACGCGCAGAAGTAGAAGCTTCGACTGCCCTTGCTGTTAGAAACGACTATGGCGAACTCGATATAAATAAGACCTTCTACCCTCTAGGCTATACGCCGGTTCGTGGTTCAAACTTCTTCGTGGGTATTCCGGAGACCTACACCAAACCCCTCGAGCTGATCAAATTGCGTATCAAATGGAAAGGCTTACCTGAGAATTTCAAAATTTACTACGAAGGATACAAAGGATCAACAAACAGCCTCGTAAAAGGAAAAGAGGATTATAAAATCACGGCGGCCGTACGGTACAAGAAGAAGTGGCATGACATTCCCTCCGGCGAATATGAACTGTTTGGTGACGAAATGGTTCTTCCAATCAGTACAGACCGCTCAAGAATGCAGGACGATCCGGAAAATGAAAATGGGCTATTGCGCCTAACGCTTTCATCTCCTGCCGCCGCGTTCGGTCATTCGTTGTTTCCGGCCGTTTACGCCAAAGCAATTATAACGCAGCTGCAAAGCAAGGATGCGCCAATTCCCAATGAGCCCTACACGCCAGTCATCGAATACATTGAGGCAGACTATTTGTCGTCCGACACGATTGAACTGGGGCCAGGAACAAAGGAGTCGTTTCAATACTTTCACATTAAGCCCTTTGGCCTTGAGGCCGTCGAACTCATTCAGGGTGGAATCAAACAGGTCTCCTTCATTTCCGGCGAATTTGATCAGGCCGGAAGTCTGTTCATTGGCCTTCAAAACGTGGAACCGCCTCAGCAACTATCCCTGTTCTTCCACATACGAGAGGTTACCCTTCGAGACAAGCCAGAACCTAAATACTCCTATTTAAGTCCCACCGGATGGAAGCCCCTGGAAGCCAAACAGATCCTTTCAGATTCAACTGCCGGACTAACGCAAACGGGGCTGCTCGTCGTTAACCTTCCCGCCGATCTTACTGCCCGAAACTCAACCATGCCGCAGGGCATTTACTGGATCCGGGTAAGTGTGTCAACTGAAGCAGAGAGCTTTGACCAGATATTAGACATTAAGACCAATGGTGTCTCCTGTACGCTGTCATCGGGCAGCACCGACTCCTTCGTCAACCAAATGACTGTTGCCCCGAACTCGGTCACCGGTCTCGAAAAGAAACGAAAGGAAATCAAACGACTAGAGCAGCCATATTCATCGTTTGGCGGTCAAACCGGTGAGACAGAATCTGCCTATTTCCAGCGGGTAAGTGAACGTCTGCGTCACAAGGTGCGGGGAATCTCGGCGTGGGATCTGGAAAGAATCATACTGGACCAGTTTCCCGACATCTACAAAGTAAAATGTATTCAGCACTCAGATTCAAACGGTAATACACTGCCGGGAACGATACTCATCATTGTCATCCCTTATGTTGATCCGCTGGCAGACGTCAAGGTGCTCAAGCCATTTGTACCCAACAGCATGTTAAGGAAAATTCATGAGCACACCGAAAAACTTATCTCACCACACGCGAAATTAATAATCACAAATCCGAACTATGAAGAGGTAAAAATTTCAGCCAAAGTAAATTTCAAGAACCAGGTTGATACGGGAAGTTATATCAGACAACTCCAAATAGACCTGCAAAGATTCCTTTCGCCGTGGGCATTTAGAAAGGCTAACGACATACAACTTGGCAGCAGTATATATAAATCAAGCATTATAAAATTCATCGAAGGTCGACCTTATCTGAATTTCATTTCGAGCATACAGATATCGGCAAACGGCCAGAATGTGGAAGGCGAGTTGATCAGCCTTGATGAAAAAACTATTATGATCTCGAGTGAACGTCATGACATCGAAGCGACCGGACACGAGGGCGCCAGATGCCAGGCAAACCAGGGAATTCAAGAAATGATTGTTGACATTAATTTCGAAGTGCAATAGTATAACCGTAAGTTATGTCAAAAAAGACAGATAAGGATACGTTGAAGGGATACTTCAGAAGTGGAAGTCGTCCAACGCAGAAGCAGTTCCAAGAACTGATCGATAGTTGCTACAACGGAGCACTGACCTCTGCCGTATCCGGATACCAGCTGCTCACAGATTCCGACAGTTCAAATACGATGTCCCTTATCAAAAGGGAGTCCGGAAAAACACATCTCGTTCCGCAATTTGTGCGTATAAATGTGATACACCGTCGCATGTATCATTACGCTCTCCCCTGCATCATTGGGCCTGAATGCATGCTGGACACCATTGCCCTGGACATTTCGCTTCCCACAAATGCCAGTTACAAAGTCAAAGACGGAAAAAAGGAGGTGAACATCACGCAATCCATCAGCCTCGATGGAATTCGCGTCCTGAACGGAAGTGAAGAGATTATTGCCGCAACCACAGGTATCATCATCGATAAATCGCCTTACGAATTATCAGTTAAGAAGAAAGCCACGGAATGGCTGGGAATTGGAATTGACATTGCAGTGTCATACGATATTAAATCGGACATCGCTGTTTCTGATCAGCTCAATATAAGTATCCAGGGTCAAAATATGTTGCTTCATACTTTCGGAGGTGTCGTGTGCAATTTCACAGCGGACGAATAGAACAATGATTTCAGAAAAGGGCATTTCTAGAAAAAATACGGGCGTCCTTGACTTTCACAGGCTCAGGGAGGACGGCATTCAGCTGTTGCAGGCCCTGTCTGGCAATCAATGGACTGACTTTAATCTACACGATCCAGGAGTAACAACTTACGAAATTCTTTGCTACGCGTTAACCGACCTGGGTTACAGAACCGAACTGGTTCAGGAGACGCTGACAGATGAAGCCGCCCCAGAAAGCGATGTTGTAAAGAAATACTTTTTCAGTCGCGAAGAAATTGTGGAGGCTCTGCCCGTCACCAAGTGGGACTTCGAAGCCCTTACTGAACGGACACATCCCATGGTTCTGCTGGCCTGGTTTGAGGAGTATCCGATCTTTACGTCCAAATCGGTGGTCGAAGGCGGTTATGAAATAGCCGTGCTATTGAAGCAACATCACAAGTTTGGGAATCTCAACACGGATTCGCTCTATTTCTCGTTTCCCGCGGCAGATGGCACATTGGAACTCATCCTCTTTGACCACGACAACAATCGCCTTAATTGGAAAAGTATCCAGGAAATTGTGGCTTGCAAACTGGACCAACAGGATAGCGACAATTTCTTTGTTTTCGAAAACAACAACTGTCAGATTTCCCTCATACTGCAGGTCATCCATGAGAACCGCACGCAGTCAGACCAACTCAGGATAAAAGCACGCGTCACCTTAAGCAGGATCTCAGGCTCAAAAAGAGGTGGCAACTCAATCGATAAATACCAAAGCGCCATAATCGAAGCGCTCGAAAGCACGTCATTTATCAAAATATTGAATGACGCACTTGAAAAGGAAAGCTATAAAGCAAATCAGCTTGCTAAGATAAAAAACAACCTGCTGCCGTTCCGAAATTTGTGTGAGGATTTTGTCTCGATGCGAGTCATCAACGAACAAGACATTAAACTCGATGCAGAGATCACCTTACATGACAAAGCCCAGTCTGCGTCCGTGATGCTTGAGAAACTTTTCGATCACCTGGACAACTTCCTGTTAAGTATCGTGAGACAATCCAAGCAACCGATGTCTGACAAGGGCAATATCCTATACGCGTCTCATTTAATTGAACAACTTGCAAAAATTGATGGTGTCGATGCCGTTAGGATCTTGAATTTAAATCTGTATATCGATGGCGTTCCTACGGTCTCCCTGAAAGATGCCACTTCCCTGGACTGCATATCGCTGAAACGTTTCTCATACTATGTACCGAGGGTGAGTCGTAGAAAGTCAAATATTACATTCGTCAGATCCACCGTACCAGAAAAAGCCGAAACGAAGTTAACTATCAAGCCGGTAAGGCCGTACGGTTTCACTTCAGAGACAGATAGCGCAACACTTACGCCCGCCCCGCCCGTTATCGATGGTGCTGACGAAGACATCTTTCGCTCGCTACTCGAGTATCATTCGATCAGAGAGGATTTTCCCGCGAACTATCGCCTGACCGAACCATTGGTGCTGAACGAGCCACACGATGCCGCACGCCAACGAATCATTCAGTTTAGAACATTTCTGATGTTCTTCGATAAACTCATAATTGATTACCTCCAAAACCTGCACAAGTTCCGCGACTTGCTCAGTGTGAGGCAGCAATCCGTTGTTGCCGGCGACAACGGAGATATAGTTAGAAAGTACATCCCGGAAATTCATGAACTTGACCTGCAGTCAAAGAACGCGGATGACGTTGTTCTTTCGTCAGCAGCGGAGCGCGAGGCGAACCTCATACTTCGACACAAGATACTAGACCATCTCCTGGCGAGGTTTGCCACGACTTATTCACACTTGCCGACCGAGTCAGACAGTGACCTTCTGAGAGAAAGTCTGGAAGCGAAGATCGCCCTGCTAAATGACATGCCGCAGGTTACGCGGGAAAGAGGTCTTGGGCTAGCCATAAGACCAAACGAGCAAGTTTGGAATAGCAATCTGTTATCAGGATTTCAGAAACGAATATATGCGCTGCTTGGGCTGAAGGCAGAATTTCACCGTCACATTCAATTGTCCAAAGTACAAGGCAGCGATCTTCCAGGATTCTATATCGTTGAGCATATCTTGCTTGTAAAAAAGGACGCTTCTAATATCCTAAACAAGAAATTCAATAGCGCCGCTGAGCTACTGACCGACTACATCGTGAAGATGTCCCGGGAATACCGGCGGCAAACTTCCTATTCCTGCCAGGTAACAATTGTATTTCCAGGTTGGAACTCAAAATGGAAGTCAAACAAACCTCAAATAGAACAGATGATCCGGGAGGAACTTCCCGCTCACATTTTACCCTACTTTCACTGGCTAAACAAAAAGAACCTTGGCGAATTCGAAAGTTGCTACGAGGACTGGATGAAAGCACTTCTTCAATTAAATTCGTGAAAGCACCATGGCAACATCCATCCATTACATACACAAACAGCAACTGAATTTTACCTTTCACTCGGAAGTCAGGGCATCTATTTGGACGAAAGATGCGTCGCGGTTCTTTCGTGAAGAGGTGAATCCGGCGTTGTGTGATATCCTGGACCGTTATGCCAAGAATGACAAAGTCTACTTAATAGATAAAATAGAAATTGATTTAGGCAGAATACCGGCGAAAAATATCAAAAGCTTACTTCTAAAGCGTTTCAATCAGGAGTTTACGGCGCTTATTAAAGACTACCATAACAGGTCGATATATCCAGATCATTCCAGGGACTGGCTGGGAGAGTCCCGACGCAAAGCTCAGGATCACGACGATACCCACGTGTCGGGGAGCACGCTGATAGCCATGGAGACGCGACAAAACATATTGAAGGCCTTCTATGCTTTTCTTGACCTTGGCATTCTTCCATGGGAAAGCAACCTCACGACCAACAAGCAACTTGAACACGCACTTCTTCAGGAATATGCGATCGCTTCGCTGGCGCGAATGCCAGAAACTTATGAAAGATTAACGCAACCGCGACCCAGATCGCGATTCCGTCACCAGTTCTCAAAGCGCTTCGTTCATCTCTTATTTCAAAATGCTTTTTCAACTGACCATGCGTTAATTTCATGTTTCAACGGAATGATACGGAGGGGTCTCAGGCGATGCACACTCGATCCGCTTTCTATCGAAGGCATTCGTCACGTTATTGCCGAAGTTCCAATCGAGCGTATGATCGCGTCAGAATTCAATCCCCCTGATTTGGCAATCAGTATCATTCATGAGCAACTCGACGGAATTGAACGTTTGATAGCTGCAAAACATACGACCGGGGATTATAAACTCTTGCTTGCTAATCTTCTGCTCACTGGTAGGCAACACAAGTCAGGAGAAGTGACGGACAGAGTTTTGGAAATAGCCGCTGCCTATCCAGGCATTAGCCAGCATTTAAGAAAGGACCGGTTTGAAAAAGATACCACAACAAATACTTCTAATCGGCGCGGGAAAACGGAAGAAGATACATTTGATAGCGGTATGGCACACGCTGATGGTGTCGTCGCCGATGAGGCAAAGAATCACCATTCGTCGCTTCAGGATTCTTCGGATACTGTGCATAGTCAAGGAGAAGCAAATTCCGGGAACGCAAAAGGCCCGGGCAATTTCCAGCCTATTCACGAAATCGTTGAACCCGACAAACGGCCTCCAGGCAATTCTGTTACTACAGCTCCTGAAACAACCCTTACGGAATCTCGTTTTCGGGCGCCGAAAGCAAATTCTGCCCACCAAACTGGGCCAACGTCCGTACCGGATGAAATTTACCTTGACCATGCAGGATTGATTTTATGCTGGCCATACCTGTCAAAGTTATTTGAACGCCTTAGCTATCTCTTGAATGGTGCCTTTCAAAACACAGCGTCTCAGGAACGGGCAATTCAGGTCCTGGGCTATATAGCGACCGGCCATGACCGATGCGAGGAACACGAATTGTCGATCGCCAAAATCCTAACAAATTGGCCGTTTCAAATGCCTCTTGGCTATCCATTGAAGCTTCGACGGAAGGAAATGCGCGAAGCAGAAATCATGATAGCCAATCTGATCGCGAATTGGTCTATCTTAAAGGATACTTCCATCGACGGTGTAAGGTCTTCTTTTTTTCAGCGCCGTGGAAAACTTTTAAAGGATGAAAGCGGATGGCGTTTGATCGTAGAACAAAAAAGTTACGATATGCTTTTGGACCACCTCCCCTATGGGATTAGCCTGATCAAGCTCCCCTGGAATATGACATTCATTCGAGTGGATTGGACATAATTAGCGACGGAAACTTTTAATCTTTGTGTTATGGGCATTCGATCTCTCTCATTGCAAAGGGCGCAGGCAGGACACAACCCGCAGGCCAATCAGCCGTTTTTCAGGACGCGAGATGCGAAGAATTCCACCAAATTCTTCTCACCCAAAACTGCGGTAAATGAACCCAATGATAAATACGAACAGGAAGCGAATTCGGTAGCCCGGAAAGTCTCAAAGGCCATCAACAATCCGGTACCACCGTCCGTGCAAAGGAAATGTCAGCATTGTGAACAGGAGGAAAAAGTGCAACGTAAGAACATCGAAGATGAAACGATACAGAAAAGGAGTGCTGACGAGGAGGAAGGGCTAGTTCAAACTAAAAGTGATATCGCCACACCTGAGAAGGAGATCCAGAAAATGGGCATGCCGGCTGAGGAAGAAATGGTTACTCAAAGGAAGGAGAATCCCCTCGAAGAGGAAACCGTTCAAAGAAAAACCAAGGACAACGGTGCAGCAGTGCCTTATCTCGACCATCAGCTTGAGCGAAACGCAGGAAATGGCCGGCCTTTGCCGGAGCAAACGAGACTTCAAATGGAGCGTTCGATCGGTGCCGATTTTAGTCAAGTGAGAATTCACGATGACAGTGAGGCCGCACAGATGAGTAAGGACCTGCATGCGCACGCATTTACTCACGGATCAGATATCTACTTCAATCATGGAAAATACGATACAGCCTCTGACTCCGGACGTGAGTTGCTTGCCCACGAACTGACCCATGTGGTGCAGCAAAACGGCGCCATCGGTCGAAAGCAAATTCAGCGACAGGTCGTCTTCGGCAGTGGCTATGCCGGATACCCAACTCCAGGAGCTGAAGTCGCCAAAGCAAAAGATAAAAAATGGAATCCCACATCCATAGATTTCAGCACCAACGCCGGACGGTCGGGCGGCGGCAGTGGCGCAAAGGACTTACCGGAGTTAATTGACCTCGTTTCGAAACAGGGTAAGGGCGCCATAAAGAAATTGGGTATAATCGGGCACAGCAACGCTAAGGCTATGGGACTGAGCGGAGATGTTCACAGCCCCGGCGTTCCGCTTCGAGGTATTATTAATGAGGGAACTCTCAAGACCAACAAGGCCAAAATTGACGCAATTAAAGATCGATTTGCGCCTGGCGCGTTCATTACCTTGTATTCATGCAACTCCGGCGGCATCAGCGATGGCCTGGCAGATGTGATGAGTGAGGCCTTTGGTGTTTGCGTAAAGGGCTTTAGGAACAACGTTGTATGGTGCATTACTTTCAATGAGTCACCGCTTTCCATTACCAGCCGCGGTAACGTATTTTATGAAAATCCGAATGATCCCCTGGCCGGTACCGAGGCAAATCTCCGGTGTTCCAGCTTTCACCCGAAGGTCGATGACCTCACGCCGGATGTAAATTCTTGTAAGGGTGTACCTAATCCCACACAAAAGAACTGCCTATCTCCCAACGAGATCCCCGTCCTTGGTGCCTCATCCGAATTTCAATTTGCGTCACTACCGTCTCAAGGGCCACTTGGCAGCTTACCCAATACAGGTGCCGGGCTGCAGCAATTCCAGTCTAAACCTGGCCTGGCTAATGATTCAGCCGTCGACAACCAAACAGCCTCTGCCCTAGTGATGCCGTCGATCTCCCCTGAAAATGTAGCCGTCATCAGCCAGATAGAAGGACTTCAACCTCGCGATGGCCTGACCTTTGAAACCTTGTCGCTTCGACCCAATGTCCGACGACTCCAACAATTACTAACCCTCCATGGAAGCTTCACAAAAACCGACGGCATGTTTGGACCAAAGACCCGATTCGCGCTCAACATATTTCAAGCTTCACGCGACCTGGATACGACCGATCACGTAGACCGTGGTACGGCCGATTTGCTGGAAGGTCGCAGCAACGGCATTTGTCCGTTTGGAAAGATCGAAGTAACCGCATAACAAGCTCGGAATGTTTAACATCACTCTGGGAAGGCACCTGCAGTCAGCGATAGCCGATCTTTCAAAACTTATCGATAAAAGACTTGATGATTTTTTTAAGCCCGCAGAACTATCAGGTCAATCAGACGTCAATATAGAACTGCCTGATCTCAGGTACTTATCACATCAATTCACAAAGGACGAGTATATCGTCCTATTGATAGCATTGATGCCGCACATTCAACCACATTTGTTTGACCAGATTATTCAACAGAAGTTTCCCCAAGGCGGAGAATTCTCCCAACTAGGCGGTGTCCGGGGCAAGCAATTCCGCGGGTTTCTCCCTACCGGTGAAACCGTATTATTTCTATTGGCTGGTGACGATCTCCAGAAGCGCTTTGATATTTCCCAGCTATTGGATGCCGATCACTTCTTATCTAAGTATCACATCATATGGCTCGACGATGCCCCTGTGAGTGAACCAAAAATGAGTGGGAGACTCGTGATCTCGAATGAGGCTATTGACTTCTTAATTCATGGACAGCTCACCAAGCCAAGATTCGGCATGCAGTTCCCTGCACAATTGATCGAGACACAACTCAATTGGGATGACCTGATCCTGAACGAACACACGTCACAACAACTGAAGGATCTTGAGCATTGGATCCATTTTGGTCAAACGCTCCTGAACGACTGGAACATGAAAGGTCGCATAAAGCCTGGCTACAGGGTTCTGTTTTATGGACCCCCAGGCACAGGCAAAACACTATCTGCTACACTGCTGGGTAAGTATACCGGGAAAGATGTATTTAAGATTGACCTATCAATGATTGTCTCCAAATTCATTGGAGAAACCGAAAAGAATCTGTCAAACCTATTTGCAAGGGCCGAAAATCGCGACTGGATCCTATTCTTCGATGAAGCCGACGCTCTATTTGGCAAGCGGACCAACGTCAGAGACGCACATGACAAATACGCTAACCAGGAAGTTTCATATTTGTTGCAACGCGTCGAAACGTATGCGGGGATGGTGATCCTGGCATCAAATTTCAGGGACAACATTGATGAAGCCTTTGTGCGCAGGTTTCAATCCATTGTCTATTTTCCAAAACCCAAAGGTGAAGAACGGCTGAAGATCTGGAGGAGTGCCTTCCCTGCCAACGTCACATTCACCGAATCCGTAGATCTCGGAGCCGTTGCTGACCGGTATGAACTTACTGGCGCTAACATTGTCAACATTGTGCAACAAGTTTGCCTCACGGCCTTAGCACGAGGAAACAATTCGGTGAGCGAAGACGACTTGAAAAAAGCCATTCAAAAGGAATTTGCCAAAGAAGAAAAAATGCTATGATGCAATTTTGTGCTAACTTGAGAATATCAACGCTCCTAAAAAATTAAGGACTATGGGCCTTGTCATTGATACCGACGAAAACAATTGGGGTTTCAAGGGTAAGAATTATCTATTTACAATTGGAATAGACAAGTACAAGTTTTGGACGCCACTGAAAAGCGCTGTGAAAGACGTACGAGACTTCGAAGACCTGCTGACATCGCGATACCAATTTGAGAAGTCTGACGTTTTCACACTCACAGATGAAAGCGCCACTGAAAACAATATTATTAACAAATTCATTGAGTTGTCAGAATCCAAAATAACGAGTGAAGATAATCTCGTCGTCTATTTTTCCGGCCACGGACACATCAAAGCAAAAACCGGATATTGGATACCGGTGGATGCACCGGCCGATCAACCGGCCCAATTTATTAACAATGCCGTAATTGCAGACTGGTTGCGAAATATTAACTCCCTCCATACATTTCTTATTGTTGACGCCTGCTTCTCAGGCACCCTGACATCCCAGCTCAGGTCTGGATCACGATCCGAGAAATTTAAGTCCCGGAGAGTCTTTACATCCGGCCGTGCAGAAGTGGTTCCAGACGGAAGGGTCGGAGAAAACAGTCCGTTTGCCAAAGGCCTGCTGTTGACGTTGCGCCAAAATACGCAGCCTTTTATTTTTGTGTCCCGGCTTATCACAGACGTGAAAGAGTACTTGAGCAGGGAGGCAAAACAGGAGCCAATGGATGCCAGCATTGTGAATGCTGAAGATGAAGGCGGCGAATTCCTATTTCACCTTAAGATAAGTGAAGAGGAAGTCTGGGCTACCGTCGTGAAATTGCACGGCAAAGACGTCTATCAGAAATTCATCGATGATTTTTCAAAAAGTCCGCATGTTTCCGAGGCTCGAGATGCGCTTGACTGGTTGACGGCTGAAGGGGCGAACACCATTCAGACACTGACCGCCTATATCATTGATCACGTTGGTGACGGGAAATTCCTCGAACAAGCTAAGGAAAGACTTGACGAAGTGACATGGCTGGATGCCAAAAAAGTCAATACGCTTCTTTCCCTTGCCGAATACGTTCGGCAATTCCCAAATGGAAAATTCGTTGTCGAAGCAAAGCAAGCGATGACAATGCTTGCCAAAAAGCTATCTCCCGGCTCGAAAGAAATTGAAGAGGCGAAGGAAAGAGCCCTGCTTCCACCCGATCCCGCAATGGCCAATACGGTCAATCCCAGTGAAAGCTGGGAAAAGGCTAACGCCACCAATACGTTCCTTTCGCTGTTGGATTTTATACAACGTTTTCCCACCAGTGAGCACGTGCCCGAAGCAAGGAGTATCATGAAACGGCTGGATAAGTTTGCCACGAATAAAATCATGTTGGCAGTATCGTCTAAAGATCTTTCATGCAACGAAAAAATTCAAATGTGCATTGACTATTTCCGGGACTATCCAGGCGCGGAAAACAACGATATTATCAAGAAGCTGAAGAACAGGCTTTTGATGGAGCGTTATACGACCAGCGACTGCTAGCTTCTGTAATGCGGATTCTTAATTGTCACATCAATGTTTCGGGTGATCCAATCCTGAACCTCCGGCGTAAATCGATTTTTAGAAATCTCCAATCCTTTTTGCCCAGGATCCAATGGTCCTGGTAGCGCAGGCATTTCAAACCGAAGGGCTTGTTGTGTGAAGTCCGAGGTGCTCACAATAACTTTCAAGGTACTTTTGCTCTCCGGATAATTGTAGGAAGCTACTTCTTCTTCCAGGTTAAGGGCAATTGCAGCTCCATCAAGTGCCCAACTCTCTTCGTTGCGGCTCAAACCAACCACAACTTCTTTCAACAATTTCACGTGCACCTCAAAATTAAAAGTCAGATACAGTAATGAACAAAATAACTTCCGGTCGCTTACATTTTTGATCTTTATCCTGATAGATCCGCCCTCTCCCTCTGAATCCCCGGCATAGTATGGAAAGAGTTCATCTCTCACGATGTGAATCGGCTCTTCCACTAATTTTGCCCCTTTTTGAAAGACCGACACCTCGATCGGAAATCTCGCAAACATAAACGCGTTCGGATTTTGCAGCTTCTTCACAAATTCAAACTGCGAGATATGGTTTAAATGGTTACGAACCACAACGCCCGTCTGGCCAATAGTATAGTCCATGACGGGTACGATGGGAGTATCAGGCTTCTCTGGCCTCGTGAGGAGTATCTTTCTTGATTTTTCCACAATACAATAATCTGCCTGGCCTGCTTCTTTCACTTCAATCAGTCGGGCACTCTTGTCCAACGTCAATGCCTGTTGCAAATCCAGCAAGATTGCTTCGTCGACAATACTTAAATGAACTTGAAGGGTAGTAAAGTAGTAGTCGGTTGAAAAGCCCTTGTAAGAACAGGCCGGATCCAATTGGGTACCATCGCTGGGTTCGAGCTGCGCATAATTGGCGTATGCTTCAAGAATCTTGCCGGCACCGACCTTGTTGAACTTGTCGTCGAGAATTATCAACTGCGACCCGGCCGCGAGTCCCTGCATGGTTCCGAGATCTATCACCCAGCCGTCTGTACTGTTTAAGTTGACATTTCCATACTCGGGTTTCGACGCACCCTTTCTATTTAAGAATCCCAAGAATAAGGGATTACCATCACCGGAAGCGAACGCCCGCGGAGTCTGCTTGAACTGATATCTCAGGTAATTTTGTATTCTAGCCTGCAGATCAAAATACGAAAGGCTCCCTCCACATCGGGTCAATACCTCCAGCAGCCGTTTCGTAAACATTCCTTCTCCTCCCACTTCGAAAGCGGACTCGTCATGCTGACAAGCGGCGAAATGTATATATCTTCCTTCAGGCAGAATGGTATCCAGTGACTGGTTCTTTACATGGTCGCGAGAGACTTTGTCTGCAAAAATAAAGTCTGTCCAGTCACGCTTCGGAAACGCCTGTGATGGCGCATCCCTACATATCTGTCTTCTTTCCAGAACCTCGCCTTCCTTTGCAAAAAAGCCGTTTCGCGTATTTCCTCCGGAATGACAACAATCGAAAATCGTAACTATGTGGGCGCCCGTTTGAGATAGCTCACTTAACAAAAACCGAAGTTCCTTGTCTGCGAGTAGTCGAAATACCGGCTTGCCATCTGCCGCTGTATAGCCATCGTAGCACACCAACGTTTCCATCTTACCCTCCTGAGCACCCTTAAAAAAAACTTCATCTGCCTCCTCCAAAGCGCCATGGCCAGAATAGTACAAGAATATCACATCCTGTTCCTTCGCTGACGCAAAATGGGATTTCATGGCAGCCACTAGGTTAGCTTTGGTTGCCTCTCTGTCGACGATCTTCCGAAGATGGAGATCGAAGTCACTCGTTTCGCGGGACAGGTAATCCGCGATGTGCTGCAGGTCGTTCAAGCATCCCTTAAGCGGAGTCACCGGCGGTGGATAGTTATCGATACCCACCAGCAACGCATATAACTGAGAACGGGGAGCAACTTGTGACGGCATCTGATAAGTAACTAAAAAACACGGCAAAAGGCAAGAAATTATAGCTTTTGGCTATCCTATTAACTAAATTTAATTACAGTAGTAGTTGACATCGCCGACCGGTGATCGGCTGTCTTTATCCGTTCGTTATTAGTGTTGTCTAAGTTCCTCCTAATGACAAGTCGCCATCCAACCATTCAATTGATTCACGCGGCCGACGCCCCGCAGCACACCGGTGAATTGAAGTCAATTCTTGAACGAATGAAATCACAGCAACGAATTTCTTCGTTCTCGTCCCTTGACTTGAGTCTTAGTCAAAACAACGTCTCATTCAATAGCGAAGACGGACAAGGAATTATCGTTCTGCTGACGAACGAAATTGAACAGGTTCGAAAGGACATCGAAACGTTTCTTTCGAAGGTGTCCCAGGAAAAGAATAACATTAAACTGATCGAAATCATCGTAGACAACCTGCCTTATCACAATTCCTTCATTTCATTTCCGCAGGATCTCATGCCAATACGGCGCCGGGATGACATGAATACGGTCTGGGACGGAATTGAAGCAGACCTTCAAAAGATCTTCCCCAAGCCGCCGCCAGACATAGTTATCCAACCGGTCCCACCCGTAAAAGACTCCAGGAAACTGCAGAAGCTATTCGTCATTTGCATTCTCTCAAGTATGATATGCGCATTGCTTTTTACTGCGATAGCGTCCCAAGTTGCTCTTGTTGCTTTAATAGGCCTGTTCGGCTTCTCAGTACCTATCCTGGTATTTGTCTGGCAGCGGAAGAGTTTGATGCGATCAATGCCCGCCCCGCCCGCTGAAGTTCCAGTCAACTGGCGAAAGTTGATAGTTGACGTCCTCGTTGGACTTATATTTTTCTTTTCTATAGCGCTGGGTATCGCCGCCATAACAAATATAATGGGCCTGCAGAATCCATTCCTTATACTCGTTCTCGCCATTGCTGCAACACTACCCCTTATATCCTCGCGGGCTAAAAAGATACCCGCGATTAACGCGCCCCTCCCTACGGAAAAGGTAAGCCAGACAAAGAAATATCTCAAATTGTTTGGCTTTGTCTTGTTGTACTTGTTGCTGAGCACAATGTTTTGGGGTGGTGTGGTTCAAATCGTGGCAAGAAATATCAATGGCTACTATGAGCAAGCACAGGCCAACATTCTCATCGTGCTGACGACCGCGAGTTTGTTGGCGATAAAATACGATTAACAGCCGGGTAAAATATCGACCTGAAAATGGGGATGGTGTGCAACCGGTAAAATGTTGACATTAAGTCTTTCGACAGCATTAAGTCCAATAAATATTATGGCGAACCCAAGTGTTATTTACTGCATACATGCAGGTGATGCTTCACAGCACTTTACGAAGATCCAGCAAATCGCTCAGCGCCTTGAGACGGAACGCAGAATTTCCTCTTTTGTCGCTATGTCGGCGGAGCAGGCCCAGACCTCTTTAGCCGCCAAGCTTGCACATCGAGACCTCGTGATCATCATGTTGACTGAAAAACTTGACCCCATATTGTTGGATCTCCGAACCTTCCTGAAGGGTCTTAGAAACAACAGTCCCAACATCACCATCGCTGAAATAATAATAGACAATATTCCGTATGAAAGTGAGTTTATGAACCTGCCCGTGAACGATGACAAGCCTGTTCGCGATAGGGTCAATATGGATCAGGTATGGGAGCATATTGAGAGGGACCTGAATGCTATGTTTCCCAAGAGAACTTTCAATTGGAAGAAGATTCTTGTGCCCGCTGCGCTTGCTGCCGTGGTTGCATTAGTGATATGGTTTGTCGCAACAGGCAGCGGACCGAAATCGTCATTCAGTTTTACCGTGAGGGACATTAATTCCGGCCGACGGCTAAGTGATTCTTCTTCCTGTTTTTTGCCATGTTTGGTTACCTTCACGAGCACCACACAAGATGCGTCTGCACTGAACTGGGTAGTCGACGATACAGCGCGATTCGAAGGAGCTTCTGTAGACTATCCATTCCTGGTCCCGGGCCAGCACAAAATCGAACTCACTGCACAGAAAGGCTCCCGCTCAGACGTCCAGAACAAAACGTTTTTGGTGAAGACAAGTCCAACATTTCAGGTTGGTAACGACGGGTGCATTTCTCCATGCGGTGTCCAGCTGACGCACAACCTGGGTCTGGTAAAAAGCGTACAATGGGAGTTTGACGATGGCACAAGTTCACAAGAGAACTCTCCCACGAAACAATACGTCGCACCGAAACTTTATAACGTAAAACTGACGGTAACTTACGAAGACGATGCAGTCAGGTCTGCGACGCAACCTGTCACCATACGCGAGAAACCCACACCGTTTGCTAAGTTCACCATAACTAAGGGGGGAAAGCGCGGAGACGTACCCCGTGTGATCACCTTCGAAAATACTTCTGAAAATGCGGATGAATACATTTGGCAGTTTGGCGATGGAAGCGCCGGGCAATCAACGCAAACGTCTCCGAACATTACGCACACTTATAACAGAGCCGATAATTTCACCGTCATTCTTACCGCAAAATCAAGTCATGGCGAGGCGACTGCTGCCAACAGTTTCTACATTGGACCCGCCGAGCGAATTATCATAGGACACCTGGAGGATATAACCATCTATCAAAAAGTAGAAAAGAATCCCGCGCTGAACAACGCGGTAAAAAAGTCACTTCATAAAAGGTACGTTGAGCCGTAAGTAAATTGGCGAAGACTCGTTATGCCGAAAATGATAGCGCAATGCTAGTATTCGTTTTCGGCAGGTATTCAAGTTCATAGCCGTATTCCTCCGGAGGAAATTTCTTCAGCAATTTCTTCGACGAAGGAGTCTCGTTGGTGCATAGCAACTTGATTCTCCGACGCTGTTTGTGCGTAGACGTCACGATCCACGAAAGCGTTTCAAAATCCGGATTATCGTGCCTGCCATCGGCTGATATTACATACGTGTCAGCCTGAACCTTGTCAAAGAAATCCTCCGTAGAATTCCGAACGCTACCGTGGTGAGGGACCTTGAAAACGTCGACATGTAACACGCCGTTCTCATCCAGAAGATTTGCCTTTTCGAGACCTTCTAAAATAAAATCACCCCTGCCATCACCCGTAAACAAGATGGTCTTGCCCTCCGATTCCATGAGAAACATAATACTACTCAGATTTGGGACAGATTTATCCAACTGACTGAGAACATCCGGGTCAGCGCTCAACACCTTGGTTTCATTCTTTTTGATCCATGCGGTCCACTCCTTTTGCAACTTTTCAAGGTTGTCCTTGTTTGGTCCGACAATCGTCAATTTCAGGTTATCAACCGTGACGCAGCCGGAAATAGTCTCACACGATATTATATCTTCATTGCAAAATTTATTGATGGGGATGCTCAGCAATTTCGCATTTCGTCGAAGGGCATCGCCTTGCTTTACGCTCTGCAGGGCGAGATTTCCAGATGGCATCGTAGACGCCAGATTGTTCACATTCCTGAACATGTTCTGCAAGGCTTTCGTCAGGTTATTTCCCCTGGATATGGTTTGAGAAAACGAGTTTATCCAGAGTTCATTTACTTTAATAAGAGGCTCGCCGTCATCGGCCGCATTTTGCTTTAGTTCCTCCAGCAGATCAATCAGTCCAACAATGTGATCTCCGTCAATATGGCTCAATACCATCAGGTCGATTTGTCCACCCTCGTCCTTTATCTTTGCCAGTTCGGCACGCAGGGATTCATCATAAACACCCGCAGGACCGCCGTCTATAAGCATGTGTTTCTTATGATCCTTGCTGCCGTATTCAACAATCAAACAATCACCAAATTTGGCCTGCACTACTCTTAGATTAAACATAACCGTACGTGTTTATAATTGTGTGAGCGTGGAAGTAAGATCACCGGTAACTACCATGGCAAAGTCCTGAGGGCTAAAGATGATATTCGCCGCCTGAATGGCGATCATATATTCCCCCGGCAGAGGCTTGTCGACCCGTATGATCTCGACATTGTTGTCCCGATCGAACGAAGTAATTGTTCTGGGAAGTTCATGATTCCCCACCCACTTGCGTTGTTCTTGACGATGCATCACAAACACGTTAAGATTGTTCTGTAGTCCCCTTCCGGGAGGATCCGTCCAGCAAAGGCATACGCGCAGCGAGGCACCCGTTGAAACATTTATCGAAAACAAAAAGCGCTCTCCTGTGCTGCTGAACTGCAGCTCCGGTGTTTCCCACGAATCAATGAACGCCAGTTTCAGATTCTTCTGCAAATTATTGGGGATGGCATTCATCATGTCGACACAACCGAAGCCCTGGTGAAAATTAGGTATGAACGCGTAGTCAGCCAATGCGTCACTTCCTTGTAACATCTTCGTACTGTTTATGATCGCGGCTTTGAGCAATGCGGCACTGGGCCGGCAGGCAAAAACCTTGACAAAGTATTCGCGTATCAGCGCAGCAAAACCGGCAACTATAGGAGTCGCCATGCTTGTTCCACCCATAAAAGCATACGCCCTATTCTTAGGATAGGGTCCCCAAAAATTCGAGACAGGCGCCCTGGATGATTTTGTAGAGGCAATGTCTGTGCCCGGCGCTACTACGTCGGGTTTGATTCTGCTTTCGTTACCACATGGACCGCGGCTGCTGAAACCCGCGAGACACTCAGGGTCGCCGGAAACTTTCTGGCCCCACAACGGATCCTCCGGATACGCGTCAGGCCAAGCGTCGCCGTAGCTAATTGATGCAAAGCCGCCGCTTTGCCTGTTGCTTCTGCTTGCACCAACCGTCAGCGCGTTCTTCGCCGTTGCAGGAGAGCCCAACGACAACCAGTCAACGAATCCTGCCTGACTGTTCCTGGGCTGAAATGCGGTACCTTCATTGCCGGCGGCGATAATAATCAGCATGTCCTTGCGACGATAGACAAATTCATCCACCTCCAGAGAATTGAATAAATATTCAGATTCTGCCATCGCTCCCCAGCTATTATTATGAATTCGCACGCCCTCATCATAAGCTTGCTGGAAAAGGTCTCGTAAATCGAGAGGAAGGCCACCGAGACTGCCTTCCGCGTCCATAACCGATTGGAAGAACAGTTTTGCCTTTGGTGCCAGGCCCTTGATTAACCCGCCAGACGCTGCACCATTCCCTGCGATCGACCCTGCAACATGCGTACCATGGCCATTGGGATCGCTGGGGTCGTCGGGCCTTCCCAGCGCAACAACTTTATGAATCTGATCCTTTAGATCGGGATGCTGTACATCAATACCTGTGTCGGCAACACCAACAATTTGCCCTTCTCCCATATAGGGGATGCTCAACTTCACCGTGTCTCCATCCACCGACTCCGTGTTCAGTATTCGCCTGGCCTTGTCATTGTAAATAGTTGGCCTGACAAACTCCTCGATCAAGTGTACTTGTGCTAATTTTCTCAACTCAGTAATCAAGCCCATTCCCTGAAGTATCACCCGTACTTTACCAGGTCGCCAATCCTCAACCGAAACGCCTTTGCTCTTAAAAAAATCAACAACCGAGTCTGTTCGATCCTCATCCACGCGGATGTCGTAGATGGCAATCTTCGAAACTAACAGATCAAATACACCCAGGTCAGCAATCACCGACCTTCTCACGACGACTTCGGTATCAGTAGACTCAAAGTGGCGGGCTGCCAATACAAAATCGATGCTCTGCAAAGATGCCACATTGAGGTCCGTTTGCACCTTGTATACGTCGTCACGCAAACTCTCGCGAATAACTATTCCTTCCTCTTCCAGTCTCCTTTTCCATGAAGGCAATAGTGATCCCCTAATTTGGATGAGAAACAAATTACCGACAGGAACCGGACCTATACCAGAAACATCTGATTGATAATGCACAACACCTCTGCCTGATTCGGAAAACATACCTCGCCCAAGTCCTTCTGGGTTCATCGAAGCAGGCTGTAAAATATCAAGAAGTATACCCGCCTTTCTCAGCGCGCTAACATCACTTGGACCGGCCAAGCCAAATATGAAGCTGGCAGTCTGTTCCTGCATCTTAACATGCTTCAAGATGAGGGCTTCCTCTTCCCTTCCAAAATAGTAGGCATGAATAGAGATTTCTGGCATAGTGGTAGTGAATTGAGCAGGCAAATAAAACAACTACATATAACCACCGCGAAAGTCAGACACCGGCAAAAGCACCTAAGCCATTACCATATCTGCTATGAATTTAAAACTTTTACGAGGATAATCACAAAACCGCGGAAGTCCACCGGAACCTTTTTACAGGGATCAGGCGCAGACCGTGCGATAACAGAACCTAAAAAAAATAGTTTAACGAACTGAAAAACTATCAACCCGTCAGTGCTAAATTCAACATCTCTCCAAAGGCACTACTATTACCACTGGATTTCTGCGTCCAAATTTTTCCGAAATGATAACAGCATCTGGAAAAATACGTCAAACCATTGTCCTCGTTCTCATTGCCATCGTTGCAGCAACGCTCATTCTTCTATATCTATTCATTTACGTGAAAGACCGGGAGAACTATGTCAACAAAAGGAATTACCGAGAACTTTCAAAAAGCGCGGAAAATATCAAGCGCAAAGTTCAAACCTACTCCAGCGTTCCCATAACCAGCAACTTTCTTCAATACAATCTCGACTTCGTACTAAACAACCATTATGACCAGGCAGGATCTGGAAAAACTCATGAACGCCTTTACCAGGCTCTCGTGCGAGAAATAAATGCCGATCACATGAAGTTATCGATCTCTGCATTCAGCTCTCACCCGTTCCGAAATGAATCGACTCGCACGCATTCAGATTCATTCACCAGAAAGACCCAACAATCGACTCCCATCATCATACGAAACACAAATGACTCCAGTAAACTTTATTTTTACGATACACTGAAGGCCTGTGTCTACGATGACAAACTCGCCAACTGCGCAAGGGAAGACGACGCAGGGATTGCATTCTACGTAGAATCCAACATCTCATGCTATAACTTCATCCGACCTTTGCTTTCCGGCGGAATATTCAGACACTACCTGCTTTTCAAACAGGATACAGGTGCTCTCCAGCTGCTGTATGAAAGCTATGCCCTTGGCGCTACTGACTCAATCAAATCAACGGTGCGCTCGGGACGGTCTGAACTTCAGCTAAACGGCAACACTTATAAAACATTCACGTTCACGTTCTCGATACAGAACCAAAATTGGATACTCGTTGGCCTCCAAAATAACGAGACATACATTGCCGAGACAAGGAACTTTGATCGTTGGCTACTCTATACTTTTATTCTTTGTTCACTTATTATACTACTCGCCCTTCCCTGGTTGAAAGTATTACTCATCAGCAACAATGAGAAATTAAATAGAATCGATGTTATCCTATCCGCCGTGTCTCTGCTATTTGCCTGCATCTTGTGGACCATCATACTGGTCGCCTTTGACTACGATCGACTCTATAGAGAGAACGATGCGGGTGATTCCTCGTTGACCGAGCTGGCCGCTCAAATTGAGACTGCCTTTCAAAGAGAGATCACCGTTGCACACGACGCCCTCAAACGCGCAGATCATGCTATATCTCCACAGGATACCAAGGTGCAGTTCCGCAATGATTCGGTATTCAGCAAGGCAGACGACAAAACGTTTGCTTTCCCTACGACCTATCAAACATTCGACTTCATTTTCTGGATGGATGCCGCCGGGCAACAAAAGGTGAAGTGGTCAACAATCAGCAAGCCCACTCGAAAGATCCCCGTGTCTTCGAGGGACTATTTCAGGAAAGCCAAACAAAGAGCAGGTTGGCCGCTCAACGCCAATGACACGGTGGTCATCCAATCAATTCGTTCCTGGAATAATGCCGGAGAGCGTGCTGTTATTTCCTGGGTATCAAATAGTCCTGGAATGGCTGTAGTGGCTATTCAAAGCAAACTTAGCTCTGTCATCAACTGTATACTGCCGCCAGGATATACATTCTGCCTGGCAGATAAGGAAGGCAACGTGTTGTTTCATGAGGACCCAGCCCGAAATTTGAATGAAAATATATTTGATGAATGCAACATAAAATATGACATCAACAAAATACTGTATAGCGAAGAACGCATTTCCAAAGTAACATACCACAACAAGCAACACGCGCTGCATATTCAGCCGCTGAGTCAGTTTCCTTTATTTCTCATCACCATGAAGGATCTTTCGGTCGAGGCACAATCAAAAGCGTTTGTGATTGAAGCAACCTCCGTGCTGGTAGTGATACATATTCTGCTGATACTGGTCACCATGTTGCTAATCTGGCTTACCTGGCGCAAAACAAAAAGACGATTTGCCATCCGAACAGGGTCTGAATGGTTGAAGCCCCATGAAGCAAAAAGCAAGCTGTACACCAGAATACTGTTGCTCAATTTGATGGTAAGCATACTCCTCGTGCCGTTCTTCAGCACCCGTCCCACAGACGAAATCATCATCTTTCTTCTTACGCCGTTGTACATTCTACCGATCTACTACCTTTCTTTGAATAGCCAGCGGTTCAGTCAACTCCTCAACCCGCTAAACAGGGGTCTACTGGCTGTCATGGTAATCTTGATTCTCATCGTTAACTTTTTGCTGTTTCGCTTCGAGCCAGGCTGGCCGGTACTTTGGTATCAGGTCATACTTACGCTGCTGATTGTCTACTGGTATTCCGATCTCGAACGATCGTCCAGGTCCCTATTCAAAAACGTCGACAAGATACACCGAACCAGCTCATTAAGCACGTCATACAGTCTCGCACTATCGTCACTCTTCCTTGTCGTAGCAATCATTCCTGCATTCGAATTTCAACGACAATCATTTAACCTGGAGCGATTGAAGTATGCCCTGGCTATGATTTCGGAAACGGCAAAAAGGGTCGCCGAAAGTTCAACCGACACGAAAGTGTACACCTTGTCCGCACCAACAAAGGCGGACAGCGACCTACCGAAGGATACTCAACAAGAATGGCAAAGCGCCACCGACATAGACTACCACATCCGGCTACTGGCAACCATGCTTGATACATCGGCAGTAAGTTTCCTGAAGCGCGGAGACCAATGGCATGTTCTCGTCGGCGATCGCGCCTGGACATGGCGAAAAATCGGCAACTCAATATCCTTTGCCCCCATCTCAAATGCCGGCGAACACAAAACAATGGCAAGATTCGATGTGAATTTGTACCATTTTCCAGGCTTTCTGAGATGGCTCATAGCGGCTGTTGGCGTTGTCTGCTTATTCTTTTTTTCCAGGCATTTAGTCACGCGAATTTTCATTTTCGATGTCAACAGGAATCTCGTTGAAGCTGACCTGTTTCTCATTACCGCAGACAACGGCGGACTCAGCAAAGAAGTAAAGACCCGGGCGCACCTGCTCGAAAATCACTTGTTCATAGTTGGCTTGCCCCTCTCGGGAAAGAGAGACTACGTCGACCGGGTATATCCTCCTGACCCCGCCAAACGCTACGTGATTGACATGGTTAACATTGATCACTTCTGGAGCGCGTTGCTGCCATTTGAAGCACAAGAAGCCGAACTTGATGTAATCATCATTGACCACTTTGAGTTTGATTTCCAGAGCGCACAACGGAATAACAATAAACTGCAGCTGCTTGAATATCTGTTTCAAAAGTGGAAAGCTAAGGTGGTTATCCTGTCAACCATTCAGCCGAGTCAAATTCTGGAACATCATGTCGCGGGCGCCAGGAATGCCACGCGTTGGAATGCCGTGTTCAGCCAGTTCTATGTCATTTTCTATCCACTGGAGAAAGCTCCGTTCTCAAAAGAGGACATTATGCACCAGTTCAGGATCGACGACGCAGCGTGGCAACAAAACCATTTATATTATGAGTTCATTGAACAGGAATGCGGACACGGACTTTTTCTCCAGAATTTACGACCGACGTTGTATAGCCTTTTAAAAGTGGCCAATACGGAGAAGATAACCGTTGAAGAACTGTCCGAAAAAATACGCAGTTTGGCGCACACGTATTACACGGCAGTGTGGGCGTCGTGCTCAAAGGACGAACGGTTTCTCATATACGATCTGGCAGAAGACGGTCTCGTAAACAACAATAATGCTCAAAGCATCATTCATCTGATCTACAAAGGTATATTCAACAACAGAAGGACTTTGACCATCATGAACAGGAGCTTCAGAAACTTCGTCGTGAGCCGCGCGTTAACCGAGGAAGTACAAGCCCTGCGAAAGGAAACTTCTCACCACGGCACATGGAGTCGAATCAAAGGGCCGATAGTTTTAATACTGATTATAGGCTTGCTCTTTCTCCTTTATACGCAGAAGGGACTCGCTAACGAGATCATGGCATTTCTCGGCGTGCTGATTGCAGCGGTCCCTGCGCTTTTGAAATCAATGGCATCGATAGACCTTCCATCACAACCCAGGCAAAGACAAACTTGAATGAGTGGGATGGGCCAAATTTTGCGTTTTGTTCCGTTTTAGAATTCGGGTAAGCTGTGCCGGTCCTTACACCTCGGGGGTAAGTGCTGGCACACTTATTTAATTGTAATCCTATCTAAAAGATTTATGGAATAGGGTTTCCGTTGGCAGCGTCCAGGTACCGTTCGCCGTTTATCGTCCTTGAGTCCTTCGGAGTGTTCGCTTTAGCGGATTCGAAATCCTTCCCTACCCAAAGAAAATACTTCTTCCTGCCCTTGGTCAAATTATACCTCTTGGTAACAACACGGAGGTTAGATTCACTCATGGCGCTAAACCTTCTCGCTTCGTCGTCACTGTTATTATCTCCTTTTTCGTTCCAGCTAATAGCCAAATCAGGTTCATGGTCCACATCATAACTCACCATGAAGGGACTGTAATTGTCAATGTCTGCATCGGGATCAACCTTACCCTGATTCTCCAACTCTTTCCAATCGTCGAGCCTCGAAGGCTTTATGGTTTTTTGAACTCTTGCAACCCGCTGCTGGATTCCTGAGACTTCTGCGTCACGTTTAGTTTTACTCCTCTCCGTCCAACCAGGATTAAGGTACAACGCAGGACGAATAGATTCGTTGCCTGGGTTCCAGCTAACGGGCAGGTAGCGTTTTTCCGGCGTGATCTTCGATATTTCAGCCTTCGTTGTCAACTCCATTCTTTTCTCAGTAACTGCCTTAAGGAAAGTTTCTAAATTCAGTTTTACCTCTTTTCCGTCCCTTACCTTGGACGCCATGACATAAGGTTTACCAACCGAAAGAATTTTGAAGAAATCTTTACCATCCGAAGTCTTATAATATGCGCCAACCTTTACATCGTCCATCGCTACCGATCCCTTGGAAATGGAGGCCGTGCTAAGCTGAACATACTCGAAATCCCAACTTGGACCTCCATCCCGTACCGACGATATCTTAATTACAGACGGGTGGTCGGCATTCACTTTGTTTTTGATTCCTTCTGCTTCCCGCACGGTTACCTCTCCTTCATCGATCTCCTTCTTCCCCTCAGTTTCAATTTCCTGCAAGGCAGCCGAAATCGTATCGAGCGTGGCTTCCTTATGTTCCTCTTTTTTGTCTTCATCTGTCACGATCGCGGAAACCCTGAAGGGCTTCGGATTGTCAACACCCTTCGCATAGGAAGTCACTTTCCAATGATTGCTATCCAGTCTCACCTGATATCGCAAACCGGGTACACTTACTTCGATCTTGTCCAACTCCTTCCTCAGGTCGGCCTTCGACAAAGGTCCCTTCACGGCCACAAGTTTCTTGGCACCCTCTGAAAACAAAAGCATAGCCTCCTGTTGTGCTTTTGCATCAGGCTGCGGTTTCTTCTGTTTGTCCTTAAACGGCGAGACTTTCGCTCCTCCCGCCTGTTTACCGCCTGCTCCAACATCTGCAGCAACAGCATTCGGATCCGGTATTTCGGGCTTTGCAATACTACCATCCTCTTTGAATTCTCCTTTACCTCCTTTTGAATCGCCGGCTTTCTCAGGCAACTCCTTGTCCACCATCTTGGTCATAAACTTCGATGGATCGAATTCAGGTTTCTTGAATTCAATATCTGGTGCCGTTCCCGATCCCAATACATAATCTTTCATCGTTGCACTCAATCCAATAGGATCCGACAAGGGCCATTCCTTCGAACCAATTGGCCACACCCATCTATCATCATCTATGGGTGACCACCATGGTGCATCGAGTTCGATAAAGAAGTCGCCACTCAGCCCCAGCATGGGCTGAGCAACCATTTCTGCAGTGCCACTAATGTAGAATTCGCCAGGCTCGCGATAGCCAATAGTAGGTCGCGCGTCGGCATATGCTTTAACGCCGACGTCTGCGTTTACACCTACGCCGAGTTTCAGGTCATGGCTCACCACGGTAAGTTTTGCGCCTCCCTCCGCCCGCAAACGAAGTCCGGCATAGGCCGATATATTAATCGAACCCGAGATCTGGATGCTCTTCTGTACTTCGGGATCTGTCGAATAGGTGCCGAGAATTTCTATGTTATATAATTTTGCCGGACCGATATAAGCAACGGCACTCAGACTCACACCAGCGAAAACGCCTATTGTACCTACGACAGGTATGCCATAACCCGCTTCAACTTCCAACGACACCAGTTCCTTGTCATAATCCTTTTGTTTGAATAGTTCCACCTCTGCTGGAGGTGCTATTTTTCCAATCACGGTGATATCTCCCTTTCCATCCACAATCACGTTGACTGTGCCAGCAAACCAATCTGTAAGATGAAACTGCAGTTGTCCGACCGCCGCGAGCGCCCGATCTTTTTTTCCTTCTTTCGGCGCTGGTGCAGCCTGCGGTGGCGCTGCATTTTGAACATTCTCTTTCCCACCCGCAGCCTTGATCGCATCCTTAGCAAAGTTATTTGCCGATTGAACGTCTGTGGAAACGAGATCAATTTCACCACTGAGCTTGTTCGCGTTATAAGTGGCTTTACCATGTATGTCGATGCTTCCGTCTTCGTTATACTTGACGTTGACGTTGCCGGTAAAATCCTTGAACTCCACAGCCAGACTAACCTCGCCAGTCAATCGTTCTTTGGTATTGTCAAGCACCAATTGACCTTTCGCAACTCCCTTTACATTCACATCTGCTATCGCATCGATCCTGGGTTTCGAACCATTCTCCAGTGAGAAGTTGAATTTTGCATCGACAATTCCCCCAACTTCCACCTGGCCTTCCGTGAATCCAATACGAAATGTACTACCGCTGAATTCATTCACTGGATCCGGCAGTTTCCCGACCTTCAATCCAAGTCCCCCAAGCAACGCAGAATTCTCTTTAAATTTCTTGATCCATTCGGAAGCATTTCCACCCTTTAGGCTCGGAGATACGAAACCTCCTGTGATGGCATTGTCCTTCACTGTAAAGCGAAGGTATAGCCCTCCCAATTGCTTGGCCCACTCATTTAACACGGGCATATAGCCCCGCTGGCCGTTCACAGCATCAAAATTCCCGCGACTATCGACGCGAATTTTAATTTTGCCCTCGCCGGAAATCGAAGGCACCATCACCCTGACATCTATTCCCTGGTTACCTGCTTTTTGGATCTCTTCCTTTACTCTATCAGAAGGCGCAAACAGTCCACTGGAAATGTCCACTACCTCTGACGTTGTGGGTGCCGTTTCTTCCTTGGCACCTGCTTTTTGATTGGCGTCCACAGCAGGCTTGCGTCGAACTGCGGCACCTTGCTGAACCGTGTGCGTCAATTCGTGAGCCAGCAACTTCTTACCCTCGGTCCCGTGAGGATCGTACTTTCCGGAATTAAAGTATACATCATCCTTATGGGTGAAGGCCTGCGCGTTCAGCGCCTTACTCATCTGTACCGCTTTGTTATCGGTATGCACGCGAACGTCAGAAAAGTCCGTGCCGAAAGAATTCTCCATCTGCCGTCTCGCATCCGGAGCGATAGGCGATCCACTGTTCTTTGATGAGTTGAGGTTGCTTTCGACGTCAAAAGACTCGTCCGAAGAAATGCCTGAAGCAGGCTTCCTTTGCACCGCATCCTCCTTTTCACATTCCTGACATTTCTTCTGAACGGCCAAGTCATCATCATCCGGCTTTTCACCCCCGCCATCGAAGACAGGCTCACGCTGTATTGTTGCTGAGAACTTCTGGATTAGGTCATCCTCTTCTTTCCGTTGCAACTCGTCCTCGTTCTTTAACGATTTGGTTTGCATCACCGATGAGATAGGACTTGCCAGCGGTTTAGCATTAATCTGTGTGTCATTTATGGCGTTCCGGCTTGTGTCGGCCAGGCGTCGAACAACCTTGTCAGCCATCGTGTCTGCCTCTTTTTCATATCGGTCATCTTTTTCACCAACGACAACTTTTCTTTGGATGTGGTCTTCGGCTGCGGGAAAAAACTCTTGCTTGGGGGATTGGCCAAAAAAACTTTGCTCCTTGTTTCCTGAAAAGAAACGAGTGCCTTTGCTGGGGGATCTATCACTGGATTTTGACTCGGCTGCTTTCATGTAACTCTAGCAATGCTACTACTCAGAAAACCCGCCACGGACGGCAACCTGAGGTCGCCTCCGATGCCTGATGAAATGTAAAATATTTTTGAGGGTTTCGCGTGCCGTCCTTTGACTTTCTTTCCAAAAAACAATGCGGTATACCTGATATCCGGCGGCGATTATGAGTCTATCGTCTGCCGTGTCTACACAAACCCTGTCCATAAGAAAATTGATTGAAATTGGAATCGAAAGTAATCCTGGACGTAAATTCGAACGTTACAGCATACACATGAACTCCATCGGAAATACCCCACTCCTCAAACTCGAAAGCCTGGCCGAACCTGGAAGCGCCGACATCTACATTAAATACGAGGCCACCAATCCCACACTAAGCATGAAAGACCGCATGGCCCTGTCAATGATTGAAGGAGCCGAACGTCGGGGGGAGCTTCGAGCGGGTGGAACTGTAATTGAATTTACGGGCGGCAGTACCGGAAGCTCGCTGGCTCTCGTTTGCGCGATCAAGGGATATAAAGCACACCTGGTTAGTTCCGATGCCTTCGCCGAAGAAAAGCTGCAAACCATGCGCGTTTTCGGCGCTACCGTGGAAGTCCTGCCGAGCGAAGGTGGCAAAATAAACGTGGGACTGTTCCATCGCATGAACACCAGGATTCAGGAGTTGCGACAACGCCCCAATACCTTTTGGACCGACCAGTTTAACAACGTTGACAACCGAAACGCCTACCATCAAATGGCCCACGAGACGTTGGCCCAAACAGACTTTCGAATCGATGAATTTGTTATGGGCGTTGGTACTGGCGGAGCGTTTTCCGGGAATGCTGAAATCCTGAAGAAAGAACTTCCCAACATCAGATGTGTTGCCGTGGAACCCTATCATGTTCGTGTTTTGTCAGGCGGCGATACCACCGGTGCGCACAAATTGGAAGGCATCGGAACGGGCATTGTCTCTGCCATCACGCGCCGCGATCTCATGGATGAAGTAATTCCTGTGAAGGATGAAGATGCTTATGAAACAGCACGGAAGCTCGCGCGACAGGAAGGCATATGGGCCGGCACAACGTCGGGTGCCAACGTATGGGCTGCGCTGGAGCGCGCACGGGTACTGGGTCCTGGTAAAAAGGTAGTAACGGTCGTTGTCGACTCAGGAATGAAATACCTGCGTGGAGAGCTGTATCGATAGGGTTTCGCATAGACAGGGACTAGCAGGGGCTAGCAAGTGCTAGCGCAAGTCTTCCTCTCAGAATTTAACAGTTGCAGCCAGGGGTTAGCGCAAGTCTTCCACTGAGAATTTAATAGTTTCATGCACCTGGCGGGAGACTTGTGTGGAATGTAATCTGGAGATGAATCCACGGCAGTCTGAAGACTGGCATGGGTCTTCGGCAGTTCAATCGTATCTTGGCACAAGTCGCCCTCGGAATTCGCATAAACTTTCCAAATGCACCTCGGAAGACTTGCGCCAACGGCCGGGACTTGCGCCAACTGCCCAGTCGTCGCCCATTAAATTCTACTCTTCCGAGTTCGTCACAAACATGCCCGGAAAAGAATGCGTTGACTTATGGTCCATGTAAACAATCCGCCCGTTCACCCACACGATCTCAATACCGGTCGATAGCGCCGTGGGATCCTTCATCGTAGCGTTGTCTTTAACGATAGCCGGGTTGAATAAAACCATATCCGCATAGTTAAACTGCGCGATAATGCCGCGGTCGCTGATTCCCAGATGTTCTGCCGTAAGGCCCGTCATCTTGTAAACGGCGGTTTCTAACGGCAGCAGTTTCTTCTCACGCGAGTAGTAACCGAGGATGCGCGGAAACGATCCGTAAGCACGCGGATGTCCCCCGGGAGCGCCATCGGAGCAGACGTTGGTGTGTTCCCATTTCAGAAAATTCGCGATGTCTTCTTCCGACATCGAGGCTCCGGCAAGGGTGGCACCGTCGGCTTCGCTCTCACGGATTATGCGCACCAGCGTTTTGGCTTCAGGTTCGTTGTTCATGACCGCGATCTCTTTCACCGTCTTGCCGACATAGGATGGCTTACCCGCAAACGCCAGGATCACAGACTTCGAAGGGTCGAATAGCTCTTCCGTTGCGTAGCGCGCGCTCTGTTCACTCGTAAAGTCCTTATTCGGAAACAGTACCCGCGGCGTTGAGACCCACAGACTATACGGGTAGCAATCGGCGGTTATGTCTACTCCTTCCGCCCGTGCGCGTTCCAGCCTTGCGATAATGTTTCGCGAGGCGCCCCATTTGCTCCGCATGGCGATCTTCACATGAGATATCTGAACAGGAAGTTTCGCTTCTCTGCCGATATCGATGATTTCATCGATGGCTCTTTCGACATTGATGTCCTCACTTCGGAGGTGACTAATATACCGGCCGTTGTGTGCTGCCGCCACCTTGGCCAGTTCGATCACTTCGTCGCGCGAAGCATAGAAGCCTTCTTCATATTCCAGGCCTGTAGACAATCCAAGCGAACCCTTCCTGAGCTCAGCCGCCAGCAGGATCTTCATTTTCCCGATCTCCGTGGTATCGGCCTTTCTGTACACGTTTTTCATCACTTGTTCCCTGAGCGACGCATGGCCCGTATAGGTGGCAATGTTAACGCTGGCCGGCCGCCTGGTCATTCTTGCCTTGAGTGTATCGATGGGATCGGAGCCTCCATCCTGCCCTATGACAATTGTGGTTATGCCCTGACTGATGGCCGGTATGCCCGCGGGGTCAATCGACAGGCCGCGCTCATGGTGGCTGTGGCTGTCGATAAATCCAGGCGCCAGCACATAACCCTTGCCATTCACCACAGACTCGCCTTTATAGGGAACCAGGTCGCCGATATCGCCGATACGGTCATCCACGATTCTAACGGCCGCCTTATACGCAGGAAGTCCGGTTCCATCCAGCAACTCAACGTCGTTGATAAGCTGCGTGACGGGCAGTCCGTATGGTTTATCATGAAGAATTTTATTCACCAGCGATATCCCGCGGAAGCTCGAAGAATTGTCCAGCAGAATAAAAGTCTGCTTGTTGTATACAACGCGGGCGATATACGTTCTGAATCCCGCCCATCCGCCGCTGTGTGACAATTCTTTGCCGCCCTCATCGATGTTCCACCCAAACCCATAGTTGCTTTTCGTTCCGTCATTTAGCGTGGCCGGTGCAATTGCCTCTGAAAAGGTGGCCTGACTCACCAACTTCGAGCCGTAAAGCGCCTGATCCCATTTAAGCAGATCCTCCACCGTCGAATACACGTTGCCATCGCCGACGATGCCATCGACCGCGATGAGGTCGTTCAATACCGGTTTCGCCCCTGAAAATCTGAATCCCCAAACGCGCGAAGCGGGATAGGTCTTCATAGTGAGATCGTATATGTACGAATTATTCATCCCAAGTGGCTTCGCAATGCGCATGGAGAAAAATTTATCACAACTCATTCCGGAAACTTTTTCTATCACTGATGCAAGCGTCGTGTAGTTCGTGTTGCAATACGCGAATTTGTCACCGGTCTTGAAATCAAGCGGGGGTTTCTTTTCAGCCAGCAGTTCGAGCATGTGCTCGTTGGTAAGCGTGTCCATGAGGTTCATGTCGCGCTCCGCGATTTGAAAATACTCGGGCAATCCGGATGTGTGATTCATGAGGTTTCGTAACGTGATACCTGGATAAGGAAATGCCGGAAGGTGTCGCTGCACGGGGTCATCGAATATCAGCTTCTTCTCTTCCTTCAGCATCATGATCATCATGGCATAGAATTGCTTGGATACCGACGCAAGGTTAAAAGAAGATGCCGTAGTTAACGGCTTACCGTCTGGTCCTGCTATGCCAAACGCTTTTTTGTAGATCACCTTTCCCTGCTCGGCCAAAAGTACCGTGCCGTTGAACAGTTGCCGATGGTGAAGATAGGTAAGCAACGAATCGACGTCATTGATCTTACCTTTCCATTGCGCCATGGACGGGAAGGTTATGGTCAAAACGACTATAACAAGAATTACCCGGAGCGGGCCAGTGGTTCGATTCATATACTTCATGTATGAGAGCACGGTTAGCCGCCTATGCAGCAAGCCGAATATACGGAAGTGCTGCGATCTGGCGCGGCCGTCGGTCATTAAACAACGGGGTAGCATCGGGCGTGATACGTGCACCTGTTGTTCTTGATTCTGCGAGTTACACCATCGTTTCGCAACGACCCTACCGGTCTGCTGCCGATTCGTCAAACCGAAAGCAGGTTTTGCCAGGCCGTTGGACCGGAAAATCATCGCTTCGTCCGGATGGTGTTTTCCGGTCACAACGCTTTCCGCAAGGGTTTGCTATCTTTGTTCAGTCTAAACTTTACCCAGGTATATGATCATCCACAAGACCCCCCAGGATTTTATCGTTTTCCTGTATGTCCACATTTCGCAGGCCGATAATGCTTACGACCCCAATGAGATGGCGATCATCAAGTCAAAGATGAAGCGACTCTTTCCGGATGGAACGGACATTGAGCAAAAGCTTTATATGACGATTCGCGAGTACAACACCTTCGACCGCTCGAAATTGAACGACCTCTTCAAAGGTTCAATGGAACACTTTGGGAAAGAAGGTGCACTCGCTACCGCTGTCCACGCCGACCTCAACGATATCATTATGGCCGACGGCAAGGTGAAGGCCGATGAAACGCGATCATTGGATCGCCTGCGAACTATTATCGACCAGTACGTTGTGGTATGAACCGTTTACAGGTGCTCGTGCTGTTATTCGGCTACGGTTTGATGTTCTGCGGCTGCTCAAAGCCCCCGCACATCCATGCCGGGGGGCCTACCGAAGAACTGGGCCCGTTAGTGAACGAGATTAGGCTGGCCGATACGATTTCACCCTCATTCATCCGTGCGCTGCAGCTGGAGGCCGTGACGGGAAGCGCATTTCGCTATCCGTCTGGCGATCGAGCAAGCTACTTCACTTACGTAGCGGATCCTGATGAGGTATTAAAAGCCATCGCCCGGCTGGCATTTCCCATGAGAGACCGCGCGGCCGACGTGAGTTATCACGAAGTTGCTCGTGACGAATGGGATGCGCTCAGGCATGACGTTGGCGCGTATGAGGTATCTGGAGCGACATTTTTTTGGGACGTTGATCCCACTCATTTCAACGTCTACGCGAGCGTAAAGAACGAACACCACTTGCTGCTGGTTGAAAAAGGCAGCCACCTGATACGCCATCGCATCTACAGCAGAAACTAATCCCGCTTCGTAGGTTGAATGGTTGGTTTTATGGTCACGAACAGTCAGGCAAGTGTCGATGATTCTATCGGATGATTTTCAGTCCGTCAGGAAGAGATCCATCACGCTGTCCTGTTGCTACCACGGCCACCAACCCATGCTGATCAGTCTTTCTTAATGGCCAATCGATACAACATCACCGACATGGCTACGAAGCAGGCTGTGCCTACCAATTGGTAGACGCCGTTGCCGATTGCGCCTGACAAGAAATGCTCCAGGTTCATATTGCCCATAAAGTCAGGTAAGACAACAGAAAGAATGGCCACGACCACGCCAGTAATGGCTCCGCCGGCAATGAGTCCCGTAGCAAACAGGCTTCCCCGGCTGAGGTCGTCCTCGGGCGCCTTTTCATTTTTCCGTTCCGCGCGCCAGTCGACATAACCTTTCACAGCACCTCCGGCAAAGATGGGTAACGTCGTGGCTATCGGCAAATAGAGCCCGATGGCGAATGCCAATGCTTTGATGCCGCATAGCTCAAGCGTTACAGCTATGAACACGCCTACGATCACAAACTGCCAGTCGAGGTTGAAGGAAAGAATGCCTTTCGCGAGCGTTGCCATAAGTGTGGCCTGGGCCGCCGGATACTTATCGCTGCCAATGGCATGCGTGATCCCCTGCCTCAGCATTTCAGGCGTAGGGGTGTCAAGAATGTGAACAACAAACCCAATCGCTATCGACGACACGATGGCACCAATGAACAACGCCAGCTGCTGATACCGCGGCGTAGCGCCAATGAGATACCCGGTCTTTAAATCCTGAGACGTGCCTCCGGCATTCGCCGCGGCAATACAGATCATTCCGCCAACCACCAGCGCCAGGGGTTCATAAAGCTTACCCGACCAACCGACGCTCGTAAAGATCAAACAAGTTCCCATGAGCGTGGCAATGGTCATTCCGGAAATCGGATTGTTGCTGGTGCCTACCAATCCAACGATACGGCTGGATACTGTAACAAAGAAGAAACCAAACACGACAATGAGCAGACCGATGATCAACTTCTGCAAAATGCTTTCGCCTGGAATGATGCTGCTGGGCAGCAAGGCCACGATCAGTACCAGCGCGACGCTGCCGATAAGGACAATCTTGAACGACAGATCTTGTTCTGTGCGAAGCACGCCCCCCGCTACGCGTTCGTTCATCGATTTCAGGCTATCGCGGAAAGACGAAACTATCGTGGGAATTGTTTTGATCAGTGTGATGAATCCACCGGCCGCCACCGCGCCGGCACCTATCTGCCGGATGTAGGCACGATAAATGGCATCGGCATAACTCCCGAATTGCTGCGTTTCCGGATTCCAGGCACCTGGCCCGCCTGGTGTGTTGAGGTCAACCATGTACCCCAATTTGACCAGCTGTTGTGCAATAGTCGCAGAATCGACGAGGCTCGTTAGTAGGGGGATCAACGCCCACCAGGCCAATACCGATCCGGCCACCAGGACCCCTGAAATACGGGGCCCTATGATGTAGCCGACTCCCAGGTACTCGGGTGTAATCTCGCCGCGCGTAGCACCCGCGGGCCAATACTTGTTTAGGTGAGTTGTGGCAATCGCGGGTGTTTCGGCAATGATATGAAATACCTTCTGGAGGATGGCATAGCAAAACGCAACGCCCATGCCAACGAACGCGGTCTGTGCAAATACCCCGCCCTTCTCCCCTGCCTGCAATACCGACGCACATGCGGTGCCTTCCGGATATGGCAGGTTAGCGTGTTCCTTGACGATGAGCGACCGTCGCAGCGGCACCATCATCAGCGTGCCCAGCATGCCGCCAAATGCAGCGAGTATCAGAATAGTCAGATAGTCGAAATACGCTTCGCCAATACTCACGCCATTTTCTCCAGGAGAAAGAAATAGAAAACCGGGCAACGTAAAGGCTACACCTGCCGCGATCGACTCGCCTGCAGAGCCCGTGGTTTGCATGATGTTGTTCTCAAGAATCGTCGTTTTCAGAAACCGCCTTCCCAACGTAATAGCGATCACGGCGATGGGGATAGATGCCGTCACCGTAATGCCTGCGCGCAACGCCAGGTATACGGTCGAGGCGCCAAACAGAATACCGAAGAGCGAACCGAACACCACGGATTTTATCGTGAATTCAGCCATCGATACTTCTGGTGCAACATACGGGCGGAATATGGGTTGATCTGTTGATGGTTCGGTTGGTTGATTGGGACGGTCGCTCATGATTGGCGTGTTTTATGAGATCCTGTTCTTCATGGCTACTGCATTGTAGATAACCATCAGCAACGTGCAGACGAGTCCGATGGCGGTAAGGATGTACCACATCATCGCGGGATGGGTATGCAGATACGTCGTGCGCAACCAATCAGATACCGGACCGGCGCCGAAAGAACCCAGGGCCACGGGAAGAAACGCAAATCCCATAAATGTCCCTACCTGACCCTTGGGCGCAAGGCTGCTCACGTACTCGTAAAAGCGCGGCGTCTGCATAGCCTCGCCAACTGCCCAAATGGCAACGCCTATGATCGCTGCCGTGAGTGTCGCAAACACGCCGATGATAGCCCAGGACAGGCTGGATACCAGTAGCCCAACCGTTATGGCAGTAACGGGTTTCCACTTCTTAACCAGAGCCGTCATCGGGACGGTAAGGAATATGATACAAGCAGCATCGACCGTTTCGAGAAGTTCAAACTTTTCAAAATGCAGGACATCCGTTCCGTAAAAAGGCAACAGGTAAAATACATGCCAGAACATGAGCCAATATCCCGACATAATCAGAATAAGAGCCATGAACTTAAAGTTTCCGAAAACGAGTAGCATATCGCTGAAGACTTTACCAAAGGTGCGACGCGGTGTGCCTGCCGGCACCGATGGCTCTTCGAAGAAAACAATGGTGCCAATGAGCAAGAGGAACGTAGTAATGGACGACATGACGAGCACATACTCGATGCCCCATTCTTCGCGCACTTGCAGTGCGAGGATCGGACCCAATGCGCCACCGAAGTTCACGAGTGAATAGTAAATGGAGAATCCAAGGCCCTTGGCCTCTTCACGCGACGTCATGGCTACGGTGCCAACTATGCAGGGCTTGATCAACGATCCTCCTATGGCTGTCAATAACAGGACCGCGATGATGTAGGGCTTCCGGCCCACGGCGCTCACGATCGATTCACCATAGGCCATACCAGCAAGGCCAATGAGAAAATATCCGATAGTGAAGATCAGGAAACAGGCGATGAGGGTCTTCTTGAATCCGTACTTATCAACGAGCACGCCCGCGAGAACGGGCAACAAATAAATCACGCCACTGAATACACCTGCAAGCGTACCGGCTTCTTCCACCAGTCCTACTTTGTTGGCCAGGAATACGGTGAGTACGGCTTTCATGCCGTAGAAGGCCAGGCGTTCGAAAAGCTCCAGCGTGTTGGCGATCCAGAAGGTGGCGGAAAAGCCGTCACGAAACTCCTGGAATCGTTTGGCGATAACCATGCAGTATGGGTTTAGGTACGAGAGAGCGTTTTAACCAAGGCGCTAACGGGGCGTCA